>NZ_JBXWOV010000004.1:0-414944 GCF_059611065.1 Ruegeria sp. CDSB086
TCGACAACGCATATGGCGACAGAAACCTAATCTGCACATGCCCCCCAATGGACGCTTACGAAGAAGCCGCTGAGTAAGCGAGCTGAAACTCACGACCGACCCCCGAAATTATGGGGGTCGGCCATAAGAAATGGGCGGTGCCCCGAAGGGCAAAGCCAAAGACCATCAGGTGGAGGAACAATGAAACACTATGTCCTCAAAAATGCCCGTTCACGGCAAGCCTGCGTTGCCAGGCAAACACCCAACAGAAATCATCACGTCGATGTTGTCCTCTCTGGCGAGGACACCGAAGCATCTGCACAGATCGTCCTGGATTTCTTTGATGCCTTGAACAGGCTGGTCGAACATCATTCTTACATCATCAACATTCGCAGGTTGGCTAAAGATCCGGTCGAAGGGCCGCTGTACTGGTCTGGGCGAACGGCACTGTTTTGGGGGGATATCCACGAAAACTGGCGGTTGGATGACTCTGAGAAATCCTGGACCTCACAGGTTGTGAACCTGTCGTCGCGCACAATATTTGTCGGCAGCGCCGTTTTGCTGCTTGCTCAGATCGGGCGGGCAGAAAAAACAGTCGCCGCGGTGCACCCCAACTTCACGGCCGCAGCGCAGGAAATCGGACTGATCGAAGATGGATCGGGTATCCACATGGCCAATGATAACCGTTTGCACAGCGCATCGACCCGGTTAAGCGCTTTACGGTTGTTGTCCAATTTCGTTTCGATCGATCACGGAGAGCACCTCGCAGACACTCTGCGCGGATACATCGGACTGTCCGAGCCTAAAAGGACCGCCAAGAGCCATCTTGCAATCCGGCTTTTCCAACGGTCCGAGGCCGATCCACAAGTGCGACGAGCCATCGAAACGATGAGTGATAATCTTGAGGAGCCATTGCGGATCTCGGATCTGGCGCAAATGCTGGGTACGTCCACCCGACAGTTGCAGCGTCGGTTCCTAAACAGAACCGGGACAAAGCTTTTGACAACGTACAGAGAGTTGCGTCTGGAACGGGCTGACACGTTGCTTCGGACAACGGATTTGTCGCAGCGAGAGATTTCGGCAGCCACCGGGTTTTCTTCTGCCGTCGCTTTGGGGCGCGCCTTTCGCGCCCATTACAAGACATCCCCGGACGACATCCGAAATCAACGCTTTGCGGGACAGTTATCCGCCAGGTAGGACGAAAAGGACCGCGCCCCGGCAAACAGTCGGTTCGTCACCCTCACCTTAAGTCAAACACACTCGCTGACCCACGCGTCGGGTGAGTTGCCGTTCCCATTGGGCCGTCTTCAGAGTGCGCACTGAAGCCGTTTTGGTTGGCTCAGTCTTGTAGGTTGTAGGCGCGCTCATCGCTGGCACATGACCGCCGGACCCCGCCTTTTGAAGTTACGACGGGCGCAACTCCCTGCATTTGTCAGGGATAGGGGGCACAAACGTGAGGCGCCGCCCGGCTTTCGACCAGACGCGCCAATTCAAAGGCCGAAACGCGGGTTCCAATGCCTTTAAGATCGAACGGTCCCGCCGGGGTCATATCTATCCGGACCTGACGCGCAGTTGCATTTGAGACAAGCACCTGACCGTCCTTGGCGATTTCACACAGGCGTGCCGCCAGATTGGGCGCAGGCCCGATGGCCGAGTAATCCAGACGACCCTCAAAACCGATCCGACCCAAGGTCGCTGCGCCCGTTGCGATCCCAATGCCGAGGCCAAGACCATGCTGCGCTATACCCGCCCTGTATGGGACCATCGCCTTTCGAACATCCACTTGCATTTTCTGGGCCAGATCAACGGCTCTCTGCGCGGCATCATCCAGCGGCACCGGCGCGCCGAACAAAACCATCAAACCGTCGCCAAGAAACCGTTCCAATGTTCCCCCGCAGGCCTCAACAAGCGGCCCGCAAGTGCCGTGAAATGAGTTGAGCGCCGCGACAACCTGATCCGCATTGGCAACGGTGGCGAAGGCCGTGAACCCGCGCAGATCAGCAAAAAGAACCGTGATCTCGGCCTTACGGGTTCTCAAGACATCCGCCTCATCCGTCGCGCCGACAATCATCGCTGCCACCTGCGCCGGCAAGAAACGTTTCAGACGATTGGTGCGCTCGATCTCTTCTATCTGGTTGGCGACCCGAGTTTCCAGCGCTGCATTCAAATCAGCTAGTTGTGCTTTTTGCACTTCGACTTGCCCGTAAAGCGCACCCAGTTTTTCGCTGGTCTGGTTCACGTGGTTTGCCAGCTCGCCCAGTTCGTCCCGATTGGGAACCGTAATCCGGTTGTCGAACCCACCCCGGGACAGCTTGCTGAGCACCGCATGGATACGTTCGATCGGCCACAACAGGGACGACGAAATCGAATATCCCAACAAAAGGGCAATCCCAATCGCCGCGATCGCCGCAGCCGTGATGCTTAGGCGTGAAGTCAAATATGCTTGTTCTGTAGTCCGCGCCAGTTCGCGCACTTCCTGTTCGACATTCTGCGCCACGGTATACGCCTCGCGCTGCATGGCTTGGAGCGGCTCGAACATGTGGTCGATACCGTGTTGCGCTGCGGCTAACAGATTGCCTTCGCGGTTTAGACGGCGCAGTTCAGTGATTGCCGGTAAAATGTCCTGAAGGTCAGATCGAAGGTTCGCAATCGCCTGCGCATCCGGCATTCCGGGCTGCCCGAAACTGCGAAAACCAAGGGCAAGGTTACGCTCTAGTGCTGCCGAAACGTGAAGTATCGAACGCGTAGAAGCTCCCAGAAATCCGTTCTGACGAGGAAAGTCTTTCAGGTTTTGCGGAACGAACAAGGACAGTAGATGTGTGTTCAGGTTCGAGATCGTCGTGTGGGTGTCATTAAAAAACGCAATACGCTCCTGATCGCGCATCATCGTCTCGGACCGCAGATTGGCCTGATGCAAAGCATATAGACCAAACAACACCAAACAGACCAGCAGACCGGTTATTCCTAGAAAAGCCACCAGCAGCTTGGCCCGAACCGAAAGAGCGACCTTGGCGACGCTGAGCGCAACCAAGGGCGGCCTGTCAGGGCCACCGTTGCGGTCGTGTGTCATGCTGCACCCCCCGCCGAAATACGCGGCAGAACTGGCATCATTGTACACAAACATGCGAAAAAACGCTAGCAAATACGCCAAAATGTCTGCGCTAATAACCCTATCGAAGCGGAATGTGCGCTACTTCTCGGACGAGTCGCGTTCGGCATAGTCACGCAGGCTTTGGATATCCGCGATTTCGGCGTGATTGCGATTGATCTTCACACCCACCGGCTTGAGTCGCGAAAACGCCCGGCTCAGACTTTCGGGTTTCATGCCCAAGCGCCCGGCAATCAGCATTTTATCATAAGGCAGCTCAACCTCGCAGCCGCCGGACACCTTGTCGGACAGGTTCAGCAAAAACTCGGCCACTCTTTGCGCGCCGGTTTGGGCCTTGAGTTGCTCCAGCTGCGCGACCAGTGAATGCAAATGGGTAAAGGTCGAAGCCAGGATCGACACGCCAATCTCAGGGTCTTCGCGCATCAGGGACAAAAGAAGTGGGCTGGGAATATGCATGATTTCGCAGGCCGAAACAGCCTCGGCAGAGACTGGGTAAGGCACATTGCGCAGCGCGACCGCCTCACCAAAGCTTTCGCCACGGGTAAAGACGCTGACGACGGCCTCGGCCCCAGTCGGCGCCATGCGAAACAGCTTGACCCAACCCGCCAGAACAACGTGTACGGCCTTGGCTTCTTCCTCCTGCAGAAAGATCGTCTCACCCCGGTCGTAGCGCCGCCAGATCGCATGGCTGAGCAGTTTGTCGATATGGTGCTCTGGCAGGCTTTTCAGCAGTAACGACTGTCTGGCGATTGCCTTTTGTGTTTCATGGGCCAAGAAGTGCCCCCTTTTTCCCTGGCCAATCTCTCAGCCGGTACATTCGTTGCCTTATGGCTATGCCAAACCTGAATCCTCTGCACCAGCTTTTTCCTGCGCCACAACTTGACAATTGTCATGTCATCGCACCGCCACCATGCCTAACCTCAGGTCAAAGCCAGTATTCCCGGGAGTGTGTGAGATGGACTACCAGCGATTTTTCACCCAGAGCCTTGATGATTTGCGGGATGAAGGAAACTATCGCGTTTTCATAGATCTGCAACGGAACTGCGGGGCCTTCCCGAACGCGCGCCAGACTGATGGAGCGGTGCAGCGAGATGTGCGGATCTGGTGTTCCAACGACTATTTGGGCATGGGACAGCATTCGGAGGTGATCGGTGCGATGCATGACGCATTGGATCGCTGCGGTGCAGGTGCGGGTGGCACGCGCAACATCTCGGGCACAACACATGACCACGTGCTGCTGGAAAATGAACTGGCCGATCTGCACGGGAAAGAGGCCGCGCTGCTGTTCACTTCGGGCTATGTCTCGAACTGGGCCGCGCTGGGAACTCTGGCGGCCAAAATCCCCGGCCTGATCGTTTTCTCTGATGCGTTGAATCACGCGTCGATGATCGAAGGCATCCGCCATTCGCGCGCGCAAAAGGTCATCTGGAAGCACAACGACCTTGAAGACCTCGAGGCGAAACTGGCCGCGGCCGCCCCCAACGCGCCCAAGATGATCGCGTTTGAATCTGTCTATTCGATGGATGGCGACATCGCTCCGATCAAGGATATCTGCGATTTGGCCGACAAATACGGCGCGATGACCTATCTGGATGAAGTTCACGCCGTTGGTCTTTACGGCCCCCGTGGCGGTGGCATTGCCGAGCGTGAGGGGCTGATGGACCGGCTGACCGTGATCGAAGGAACGCTGGGCAAAGCATTCGGCGTGGTTGGCGGTTACATCGCCGCTTCGGCTGCGCTGTGCGATTTCGTGCGCAGCTTTGCCAGCGGGTTCATCTTTACGACCGCCCTGCCCCCCGCGATTGCAGCTGGTGCTGCGGCCTCGATCCGGCATCTGAAACAGTCGAATACCGAACGTGATCTTCAGAAAGCACGCGTGGGGCAGGTGCGTGCCCGACTGGATGCCGAAGGAATTCCTCACCTTCCTAACCCCAGCCATATCATCCCCGTGATGGTAGGCGATCCGGTGAAATGCAAATTCATCTCGGATACGCTGTTGGAAGAGTTCGGTATCTATATCCAGCCGATCAACTATCCAACCGTGCCCAAAGGGACCGAGCGTTTGCGGATCACCCCCTCGCCTGTGCATACGGACGAGGATATCGACCATCTGGTCAGCGCCCTGTCGGCCCTGTGGCACCGCTGCCAGATCGCGCGGATGCCGATGGCCGCTCAATAGCCATGGTGCCCAATCGCACCTGAGAACTTGCCGCTCTTGAAGGCGGCTTTTTCTTTGATCACATGAGGTAGAGGGAAAAGATGACGAGCACAAAGCCGGTCAGCACCGCTGTGAATCCGCGCAGCCAGACCTGACTTTTTGCGAGATCCAGATACAATGCAAGGATAACGCGGGCTTTGATCAGCGCGAGGATCAGGATACCGGCGCCCAGAAGCTCCGGTAGTACCGGCAGCATAGTCAACAATGCGGAAACAACGCTTAGCACAAGCAATGTAAGCCAGGCGCGCGGGAGTGAGTTCGTGAGCCTCTGGCGGGCGCATTTGAAAAAAGATGAAGCCTGTGACACGGTGCCTATCCCAGAAGGTAAATCACGGGAAACAGCATGATCCATACCAGGTCGACCATGTGCCAGAACTGAGCGCCCGCCTCGATGTTACGTGCATCGTCGCGCCAGGCAACGAGCAGCAGGATACCCACCCCTGCCAACACATGTGCTGCGTGAAACCCGGTCAGCAGGTAGTAGAACATGAAAAACGGGTGGATCTCAAACGTGATCCCCTGCGCCGCTTTTCCCGTGTACTCGACACCTTTGATGATCAGGAACACTACTCCCAGCAGGGCAGCACCGATCAAGGCAAGACGCGCGGCACCACGGCGTGCCGCCTTGCGCCAGTTCAGCGCCTGCGCGGCGAGGAAACCTGACGTGACCAGCACTGCTGTATTGAAGGCCGCACCCGTGCGATAAAGATGCGACTGCGCCTCGGCAAAGCCCGCAGGGTCGGTCAGGCGAACGGCCATGAAGGCGATCAAGCCTGCCCCGAATACCAACAGCTCCGAGATGATGAGCACCCACATCAACAACTCACCTGGAAGCTCGTCGATCAGGGAGGTATCGCTCATGCGCCGACCAATTGGCGGTAGATCTGCGGCAGCGCCATAGTCAGGCGGTGCGGGTCGGGGATGACCGCAAACCCACCTTGTCCGAACATTCGCGGGAACCAGCTTTTGCCGGTTTTGTCGATGGTCACACCGAACACCGAATGCCCGGCGCGGCGCGCCTCGCGGACGGCCATGCAGGTATCTTCGATACCATGGCGCCCCTCGTAATGGTCCAGATCATTGGGCTTGCCATCGGTGATGACCAACAGCAACCGCCGCTTTCGGCTTTGACCTGCTAGATCGGCCGAGCAATGGCGGATCGCGGCCCCAAGCCGCGTGTAATGGCCCGGCCGCAGCGACGCGATGCGCTGTTCGACAGTCGTACCCATCGGCTCATCAAAGCGCTTGCAGCGCTGGACGTAGACACGTTGGCGTTTTAGCGAACTGAAGGCGTGGATGGCGAAATCGTCACCACAGGCGTTCAAGCCCCAGGCCAGCGCGGCCAGTGCCTCGCGCGCGATGTCGATCACGGCCCGTCCTGTGACGGCGCTTTCAGTGGAGCGGCTGACATCCAGCAGGATCGAGACGGCAAGGTCGCGCGCTTCGGGACGGGATTGCATCCAGATACGCTCGGTTCCTTCACCATTTGCGCAGCGATCAACCTGTGCCCGTACGGCGGCCTCGATATCCAGTTGGTCGCCATCCAGATGGCCGCGCGTCATGATACGACCGGGGCGCAACGCCTCGAACTGGCGCTTGACCGCGCGGATACGGCGGGCGGTGGCTGGGTCCTTGCCAAACTCCGCCGCGTCTTCGCGGATATCTGCATCCGAGAGCAGAACATTGACGTGATCGGGCAGATACCGACCCGTACGCACATCCCATTCGGGATAGAGGATACGGCCCGACAAACGCTCTCGGTTCACATCCTCAGGGGCGAGGTCCAGATGCAGTTTCAGCTTGGTGGGCGGGGCTTTTGAGATTTGTCCAAGGCCAATCTCTTCTTGGTCGTCGGCAGCCTTTTTGGCGTTGTCGGGATCATCGTCATCGATACGGCGATTGATGTTTAGAAACTCAGCCCAGCTGAGGATGGCTTCGAACTTGTGCAGTATGAAACTGTCACTACGGGATGCCTGATCCGATTTGCGGCGGCGGGCGCGATGGGTTTTCTCGCCAGATTCTTCGGGCGGGCCTTCAGTGTCTGGGTTTTCGACCTCGTTGTGTTCGGAAAAGCCGACGGCGCGCAGTTCGGGCCACAAGGGTATCGGGCGCATCGGCTGATAGCCGCGCGGGGCGACCACGTCATCGTCCAGCTTCAGAAACTGTTCGGCTTTTTCCGACAACGGATGCAGTTCGCCCAGGTTATATCGGATCAGCTCTTCGACAGCAGCCTCGACGGGTGGAAGGCTGGGTATGTCGCGTTGATGCAGCACCCCTCTGCAAAGCTCGGCGTAAAGTGGGCGCAAGCCGGGGGCGTTCTCCAGTGTCGCCTCGACCATGTGTCGAGCGGCGATCAGCGCAGTCAAGTCGGCGCGTAACGGATCATAGTCATCAATTCGGGTTCCGGCATGGGCGGCCGCAGCCGCCAGCCAGACGTACAGTGCGCCGTTGGCCGCGCGCACGGGAAACACCGCCAGACGATCTGGCAGGCGCAGAACCTCGCCATCAAACGAGGCGCGCGGCATCAATTCAGTCTCGGTAGCCAGCCGGCGACGCCAGCTCAAACGATGACGAGAAACCTCGGGTGAGACCGGACGCAATTCAACGCCCGGACTACCTCCCAGCCCTCGGAAAAGGACTGCCAGCCGCCCCGCGACCTCAGAGAGGTCGACCGCGGCTCCTACGTGCACCTCAGGTGCATCAAGGCGGCTGGCGAGGGTGTGCCACAGTTTCCCGATCGTTTCTTCGGGTTCCCATGGCTCAAAGTCGATCTTGACCATCGGCCGGCCTCACCCAAAGACAGCCGTGACAAGATCGAGGAGCCCGCGTTTGATATCCTCGTCATCCGTCAGAGGTTCGATCATTGCGGCAAGGATGGCGCGGTCGGTGGACATGCCTTGTGCGATCAGCGTCGCGGCATAGACGACCAGACGGGTGGAAACGCCTTCCTCCAGATCCTGACCCTTGAGGCCCCGCAGCTTGCCTGCAAGGCGCACCAGTGGTTTGCAGCGCTCCAGCGGCAGACCGCTTTCCTGGGCGACAACTTCAGCCTCCATCTGGGGCGACGGAAAGTCGAACTCCAGCGAGATAAACCGCTGCCGGGTCGAAGGTTTCAGGGTTTTCAGGATATTCTGATAACCGGGGTTGTAAGACGCCACCAGCATGAAACCGGGCGCAGCCTCGAGCTCTTCACCTGTGCGGTCGATCGGCAGGATGCGCCGGTCGTCGGTCAACGGGTGCAGCACGACAGTCACGTCCTTGCGGGCCTCGACGATTTCATCGAGGTAACAGATTGCGCCTTCGCGCACCGCGCGGGTTAGTGGGCCATCGACCCAGACGGTTTCGCCACCTTTCAGTAGGTATCGCCCGATCAGGTCGGCCGCGGCCAGATCGTCGTGGCAAGCCACTGTGTAAAGCGGGCGGCCAAGACGGGCGGCCATATGGGCCACAAAGCGGGTTTTTCCGCAGCCTGTCGGACCTTTCAGCAGGACCGGCAAGTTGTTGGCATAGGCGGCGGTGAACACATCGCGTTCATCGCTTTGGGGCAGGTAGAAGGGGGCGTCAGCCGCCCCCGTTCCCATTTGAATGGAGCCATCCATTTGCATCACTCCGCTGGGGTTTCAGCTGCGCCCGGCTCGATGATCTCTTTGCGAGGCACCCAGACCGAGTAGATGAACAACAGCGCACCAAGGACCACCACGACGCCAGAGCCAAAGCGCATCCAGTAGAAGATCGCGATCTGGTCTTGCACGTCCATGAAGTAGTCTCCGACCACGCGCTGCATGTGCGTCTGCACGGTTCCGCCGAAAGTCAGCACGAAGGTCATGAAGACCATGCCGCTGGTCATCAGCCAGAACGACCCCATGTTCATCACCTGATTGTACGGATCGCGGTTTTTGAGGATCGGCATGGCATAGCTGAAGATCGCCAGGTTTAGGCAGACATAGGCACCGTAAAAGGCCAGGTGACCGTGGGCTGCGGTGATCTGCGTACCGTGGGTATAGTAGTTCACCCCGTGCAGCGTGTGCAGGAAGCCCCATACCCCGGCGCCAAAGAAGGCCAGCGTGGCACAGCCAAGCGACCACAAAAGCGCGGCCTTGTTGGGATGGTCCCGACGGCCCTTCCAGACCATGACGAAAGCAAAGGCCATCATCGCGAAGAACGGAATCACTTCGAGGCTCGAGAAGATCGAACCGATCCACTGCCAGTACGCGGGTGTCCCGATCCAATAGTAGTGGTGCCCAGTTCCAAGGATGCCCGAGAACAACGCGGCCGCGACGATGACATAAAGCCATTTCTCGACCACCTCACGGTCAACACCGGTAAGCTTCAGCATCAGGTAGGCAAGGATCGAGGCCATGATCAGTTCCCACACACCTTCGACCCACAGGTGGACAACATACCACCAGTACTGCTTGTCCAAGGACAGGTTGCCAGGGTTGTAGAAGGCAAACAGGAACAGCAGCGCCAGCCCCCAAAGACCCAGCAGCAAGATGTTGGTGATCGCGGTCTTCTTGCCCTTCAGAACGGTCATCGACACGTTGTAAAGGAAGATCAGTGCGGCCACGACGATGCCGGCCTTGACCCATTTGGGTTGCTCAAGGAACTCGCGCCCCTCTTTGCCCAGCAGCCAGTTTCCTTCGAACAGGTTGAACGTATAGGTCAAAACCACGCCCAATGTACCGACCACCAGAATAATCAGCTGCAAATAGGCCAGCATGGGCGAATGAATCTCACGCTCGGCCTCTTCCGGGATCAGAAAATAGGCCGCGCCGAAGAAGCCCAGGATCAACCAGACGATCAGCGCATTTGTGTGCAGCATCCGCACAATGTTGAACGGCAAAAGCTCGCTCAGGAAATTGGGCGATACATAGATCCAGCCGGCGATCAGACCGCCGATCACCTGGATCGCGAACAAGCCCATCGCTACGGCAAAGTAGGCATAAGCAATTTTTTGGGATTCGTATTTCATTACTCTGTTCCCTTCCTCAGCCGGCCTCGTTGGGCGGCCAGTCCTGAGCGTCGATATTGTCCGTCCAGATCAAAAAGTTGGTCAGATCACGGATTTCTTCGTCGCTGAGGTTGAAATTGGGCATCTGCCGACGACCAGGAATGCCTGTGGGTTGTGCTTCCATCCATCCCTTGAGGGCATCAAAGGCCGATTCCGGATCATCCAGAACATCCCACCGGGTCATCACGTTGCCGACCTCTGGGGCAAAGTAAGCCCCTTCACCCAGAATCGTGTGACAATTGATACAGGCGTGTTTTTCCCAGACGTGTTTGCCCCGCACCACGCTGTCATCAAGATTCGCGGCATTCTCGGAATTCACGATGTACCAGTGGGAATGGGCCGACAAAGCCAGAAAGATAAGAATAAAGAACAGTGACCCGCCATAGAAAATATTGCGGGCCATGCTCTTGGTCATGACTTCTCGCATCGCGCTCTCCTTTGCGCAGATTAGCTTGTGAAGATCAGCATGCAGTTGGGGACCGTGCAGCGCCTTAACGAAAGTCAAGACTGGCAAACATCGCTGATGAAGCACCCAGAGCCCGCAACAAAAAGGCCAACCCGAGTGTGGCCTGCGGGAGACTATTGCACCTACAATTGGTCTAAATACCCCAAAAATGCCGTTTTAACGCCTTGAAAAACGTCGCCAGACTTAGCAACATTTTTTCGTGAGCACTCAGTAGCGACGCTTTTGCGCGGCCTCGCAGAAGCAAAGCACACAAAGGTCAGGGTAACGATGGCAATTGATATTTACGGTGCATTCCGTTCTGACTCGACGATGTCGACCAGTCAGGCGCAACTTTACCAAGTCAATACTACATTCCAGATATCTCAATACAGCCAGATTACGATTTCCGACGGTGCCGATCCTACGATCATCGATGGGGATAACGTATCCAATGAAACTCCCAATGACCCAACCCAGACATATCTTGGGCGCGCGTTTGATTGGGATTACACCATCCGGGTCCGTGATGAAGATGGCAATACTTATGAAATCGGCGTCATGGATTGGGACATCAACAACAACGGGTCTATGAATACCAACTCCGCTGAGCAGGGTTACTTCCTTGGCTTTATTGGCGGCAGCGTCCCTCCTCTGAACACGACGCTCACTATTATCGAATTGACCGACAATGGCCCGGACATTCCGGTTGATACGGTTGTGCCGTGTTTCACAAAGGGTACGCTGATCGAGACGCCAGATGGCATGCGCCCTATCGAGGCGCTCGCGGTCGGGGATGAGGTGGTGACGATGGACAGGGGTCCGCAGCGTATTCGCTGGATCGGCGCACGCGCATTGACCGGCCAGGAGCTGTCGGAAAAGCCCAAACTTCGCCCGATCCGCATCGCGGCTGGAACATTGGGCAGCGGACTGCCGCAGCGCGACTTATTGGTATCGCCACAGCATCGGATGCTGGTGCGCTCGGCCATCGCGATCCGAATGTTCAACACCAGCGAAATTCTGGTGGCTGCTCATGCGCTGGTTGGCGTTCCCGGCATAACGGTCGAGGAAAACGCAGAGTCGGTCGAGTATTTTCACATGCTGTTCGAACAGCATGAGATCGTCTTTGCCGAAGGCGCCCCATCAGAAAGCCTGTTCGCCGGAGCCGAAGCGCTCAGAACCGTGCCACTTGCAGCCCGGGCAGAAATGCTGGAGATGTTTCCTGCCCTGGCCACCGAGGATTTTGTGCCGCCATCCGCGCGTCCGATCCCGAGCAAAGGCAAACAGGTCCGACACATGGTGCAACGCCACATCAAAAACAGCCGCTCATTGATCGAATGATTTCGATCGTTTGAAACGATAAGGAACCTAGTCTTGCTTCGCGCGCGGTCTTGTCAATGCGGGCCACATCGCAACCAGATACAGCGCAAAAGCCGTGACCCACAGACCGTCAGACAACAGCATTGCGACCAAATAGCCCGTGTCCATCTCGGCCCCGATCCAACGCGACAGCGCCGCCGCCGCCATCAATCCATAGGCCACAACCATCGGTCCGGGTGCGACCAGCGCGCGACCGCTATGTCCGAGCGCGGCGCGACTCATGACCGCCAGTGTCATGCCACCTACGCAACCGATACCCAGGACATGCAGGGCGGCAACCTCATTGCCAAGACCCAGCACCGCCAAGCCCCACAGGATCAGACCCAGTGCCAGCATACCCAACCCCAGATGCAGCGCCAGCAGGATCGGTTCACGCGCAGCCCAAATTGTCCGCCACCGAGCCATGCGCAGGATTTGCACAACGCCCAACGTTAGGGCAACAGCCCCGGCAATTTCCCAATCGCCTGATGCCAGAACGCTTAGCGGCAAGATAAGCGACAATCCCATACCGGCCTTGTTCAGCGCACCGACGGAAACGGGCCAGTCAGCCTCAGACGCCCCGGCGCGTTTCATGGCGTTGCGGGTAAAGGCCGGCGTGATCCGCCCGCCCAGAATGGCTATCATCGCGCAGAGCGTCAGCAAACCCATCCGCAACCCGGATTGTAACGTGTCATCCGTCAGCCCGATCCACTCAAAATGAGTCAGCAAGTCCGCGATCCAGATCAGGCTGAGCAACAGTAGGAAAATCATGTTCTGCGGTTTCGGCCGGCGGATCAACAGCGTCGCTATCTTGGCTGCAAGGATCGGAACAAACGCAAGGTCGATCACGGCAACCATAACCGGCGGTAGCATACCGGAAAACCACATTGCCATCCGGCCTGCCAGCCATACCCCTGCCGCGAGGGCGATGAACCGCGCGCGTGCGTCAGGTGCACCGGTCCAGTTTGGCACCGCCGTCAGAAAGAACCCGCCCAGCGCCGCAGTGGCATAGCCAAAGATCATCTCATGCGCATGCCACATAGGCGGCGTCATGCCGTAATCCGGTGCCACGTAAGGCACCGTCAGCCACAAGCCCCAGACTAGCCCCACAAACAGGCCATACAGCCCGGCGGACAGAAAGAATACGCGGAACCCCTCACCAAAAATACGGGTGATGACTGCGGGCATGGCTGCTCTCCTAGGTCGTTTTTCCAAGCCCTAGCAGCCTGCTTGTTCGCGGCACTTAACCAAAATCAAAACGGCGGAAAACATGCCTCTAAAACACAGATTTTCTGAGGTTTTTTGGGTGAATTTTTGCATCTCCACCCCGGTTTACGCCCCATCCGTTGACTTTCGTCAAGGAGCCGAAGGCTTCGGTGGGCCAACCTTAGCCCTGCCTCACCAGCAAATGGAGAGTGATCATGTCACTTGGAATCAGCTACAAAAAAACTGGCCGTGCCTTTGGGGTCGGTTTGGCGATGCTGCTGGGCAGCGTCGCTGCTCCGACACTCGCCGAAGAGCCAACCCTTGATAAGGACGCCTTTGAATCGTCAAAACAATTGTACTTTGAACGCTGCGCTGGCTGTCACGGCGTGTTGCGCAAAGGGGCGACGGGCAAAAGCCTTGAACCATTGGTGGAAACGAAAAACGCCGACGGCACCGTGACCGAATCCGGCACCCTCAAACTAGGACAGGAACGGCTCGAAAAAATTATCGCTTGGGGCACCGAAGGCGGGATGAACAACTTCTCGGACGTTATGTCTGAGGACGAGATCAGCAATATGGCGACCTATATCCAGATGGAGCCACCCAAGCCGCCGGAAATGTCGCTTGAGCAAATGATGGCGACCCGTAAGGTCTATGTCGAACCCGAAGATTACCCAAGCGAGCCGCTGCATGGCCGCAATTGGGAAAACTTCTTTGTGGTTATCGAACGTGACGTGGGCAAGGTGGCTGTGATCGACGGCGACACCAAAGAAGTGCTGGCGCATATTCCGACAGGCTATGCCGTGCACGTTCTGAAAGCGTCCGAGCACCATAAACTGGAAGAGCCGGAAAACCCTGGCCGCTTCTGGTACACCATGGGCCGCGACGGCAAGATGACCAAGATCGACCTGTGGCAGAACCCTGAGAATATGCTCGTGGCCGAGGTCACCATTGGCTATGACGCCCGCGACGTGGCCGTTTCTGGTGATGGTAAATACGTGATCGGTGGGGCTTATTGGCCGCCGCATTTCGCGATCGTCGATGCCGAAACAATGGAACCGAAGAAGGTTGTCTCGACCCGAGGCTACAACGTGGACGGGGACTATGTGGAAGAGGCGCGTGTTGCCGCGATCTACACCACTCCGAACGAGC
This sequence comes from Ruegeria sp. CDSB086, assembly GCF_059611065.1. Taxonomy (NCBI): domain Bacteria; kingdom Pseudomonadati; phylum Pseudomonadota; class Alphaproteobacteria; order Rhodobacterales; family Roseobacteraceae; genus Ruegeria; species Ruegeria sp. CDSB086. The sequence continues at coordinate 14,477 of NZ_JBXWOV010000004.1, forward strand.
CAACCTGGATCGTAGCTGTGAAAGAACTTGGCCAGCTGTGGCAGGTCGATTATTCCGATCTGGATAACCTGCGGATCGACAAGATCGACAGCGCCAAGTTCCTGCATGACGGGTTCTTTGATCCAACCGGCCGTTACTTCCAGATCGCCGCGAACGCGTCGAACAAGATGGTTGTGGTCGATACCGAAACCCACAAGTTGGAAGCCATGATCGACACGGCGCCGCTGCCGCACCCCGGCCCGGGCGCCAACTGGGAAGACCCGAATTGTGGCCCGGTTGCCGGTACGACCCACTTGGGCGAAGGCACTGTCACCGTGTGGGGCAACGACCCCGAAGGTCGTCCGGATGACGCCTGGAAAGTCTGCTACGAGGTGGAAACCGACGGACCCGGTCTGTTCATTCGGACACACCCGGAATCGGACTATATCTGGGCCGACCAGACCAAGCACCCTGAGCCTGAGGTTCAGCAATCGGTGCAGGTCATTGACAAGGCAACCGGTGAGATCGTGAAAACGATCCAGATCACAGAAGAGGAAGGCAACGTCGCAGTCCACTTCGAGTTCAACCAGGACGGTTCCGAGGTTTGGGTTTCCAAGTGGAACCGCTCGACCTCGAAGGAAGCGAACGGTGAGATCGTGATCTACGACGCCAAGACGCTGGAAGAGATTGGCCGCGTGAAGGGGCTGTTTGCACCGACCGGCAAATTCAACGTCTACAACCGGTCGAACCACGTAACCTGACGGATTCTCTACCAACTTCGGAAAGGGCGGGCCCCTCGCCCGCCCTTTCCTCGTTTGTTCACTTAGCCAAACTCACCGGCCTGCCATCCAAGGCCAGACAAGACAGCCAAAACGGAGCCCGGACATGACTTCCGAACCGGATAAGAAAAAACCGATCTGGCGCCGGTATTTCCTGTGGGGAATGCCTGTGGCTGGTATTGCCGCAGCCTTTGTCGGCGGCATCATCTTCTGGGGTGGTTTCAACACCGCCATGGAAGCCACCAACACCAAAGATTTCTGTATCTCTTGTCACGAGATGCGCGATTTTGTCTACGAAGAATACACCGGCACGATCCATGACGTGAACCGGTCCGGTGTCGGTGCGGTCTGTTCCGACTGTCACGTGCCCAAGGACTGGACCCACAAGATGATCCGCAAGATCAAGGCGTCCAAAGAGCTGTACGGCAAGGTGGTTGGCACCATCAACACGCGTGAGAAGTTCGAAGCCAAACGCGTGCATCTGGCGATGAATGAGTGGGAACGGATGAAGGCCACCGACTCACGTGAATGCCGCAACTGTCACGACTTTGAATCGATGATGCCTGAATTCCAGAAACCCCGCGCGCGTCAACAGCACCTGAACGCGATGACTGTGGGCCAGACCTGTATCGACTGTCACAAGGGGATTGCGCACTCGGACGCCCGCGACCGGGCCGACGAAGAGTATCTGGAAGAGCTTGAAGCGCCGAACCCCGACTTTATCCGTCAGATCCCGCCAGAATATATGGCGAGCCTTGAACGGATCGAAGCCAAGGAAGCCGCGGAAGCCGAGACCGAGAAAGCCGCCAAACAAGCGCAGCATGAAGCCGTGCAGGCTCAAATCGCTGCGGCGGTGGATGCGGCCGTGGCCGAAGAACGCGCCAAATCCAACGGTGAGGAAGCAGCAGCGCCCGCAAGCGGGGGTGGTGATGATGTCGGCGCGGATATCGACTGGAACGCGGTTGCCAGCGCCGATTTGAAACTGTTCTACCCCGGTCAGGCTTCGTTTGAATGGGTCCAGAACGGTAAATTCCACGGCGGCGCGCGTCCTCTGACCAAAGGTGGAGACCAGTGTACGACCTGCCACGCCAAAGAGCTGGACACGATCGGCAACAAGATTGTTGCAGGCGGCGAATTGGAACCGACACCGATCCCCGGCAAACGCGGCGTAATCGACGCAACCGTTCAGGCAGCACATGATGACGAAAACCTGTATGTCCGCCTGCAATGGCCGGATGCAGGCCACAACCCTGCACCCTTCGTGGATGGCGGCAAAATGGATCCCGACAACCAGATAAAGGTCGCCATGATGATCACCGGCACCGGAATCGAGTTGGGTGATCAGGTAGGCTGCTGGGCTTCGTGCCACGCCGACAACAGCTATATGCCCTTTGACCCCGGCGCGGATGCGATTGCCGCCAATGGCGACGTCGCAGGTCGCATGTCCGCGCAGGACACCGTGACCAAATACATCAGCGAAAGCCGCATGGATGTCGAAATCAAAGGCCGCCGTGGCAAAGCACTAGGCGGTTGGGACAAGCTGGAGGCCGAAGCACAGATCGAGCAGTACCTGGCAGACGGCACCTATCTAGACCTGATGCGCGTCTACGCCGATGGCAGCGCGACAAACGGCTATCTGCTGGAACAGCGCGTGGTCAATGACGGTGAAATCGCCGCCTCGGCGAACCTGTCCGGTGGCATGTGGACCGTGGTCTTTACCCGGCCGCTGAACTCGGGCGCGCCGGGTGACGTCCCGCTCGAGCCCGGCCAGACCTATACGGTTGGTTTTGCGATCCACGACGATTTCGCCGCCGCCCGGTTCCACCATGTCACGCTGGACACCAGCCTGGCATTGGACGACGACGCCGCCTTCATCAACGTGGTCAAACAATAACAGATCGGGGCCGGGCACTCCGGCCCCACCCCATTTTGGAAAGGAGACTTGGACGATGAAACCCCAACACCTTCTTCCTGCCCTGCTTTTTCTGTCCGCGCCAGTATGGGCTGAGGACACTGCCGAGCTGTGCGCCGAAGCCGAAGACCGTTATCTCACGCTTTTTGGCCAGCCAACCTCGGCGGTCGAGGATGCCGAGGTGGTGCTGATGTACAAGTACAACTTCTGCCCATCCGAACTGACCGTGAAGGCCGGCACCACAGTCCGTTGGGTCAATGTCGACAAGCGGACCAGCCACTCGGTCTTGCTGAAGGATGGCGGTAAGCCGGAAAGCGACCGGTTGTTCCCTGAAGAAACGGTCGAGATTACCTTCCTTACCCCGGGCCCGCAGGAATACCTGTGTGGCCCGCATTGGGAGACACAGAACATGATCGGAATGATCACAGTCGAACCCTGAGCCGAGGCAAAAATACAGGCAGAAAGAAAGGAGCGCGGGCGCAAATCCCGCGCTCCTTAACTTTAGTCAAGGAAACAGCGCAGTTAATGCGCAAACCTACCAGCATGACACGCCCGGTTGGCCCAGCGACGTCCTCAATTCGCCGAATGGACCCGGGTTTCGAAGACATTCAGACCAAGCGAGTTTGCACATGAGCGGTAAGGTTTTTCTGATTGGTGCCGGTCCCGGCGACCCCGAACTCATGACCCTGCGCGCACTGCGCATGCTGCAAGAGGCCGATGTGGTTGTGTATGACCGGCTGGTCTCGGCCGACATTCTGGACCTGCATGCCCCCGGCGCGCGGCTGATCCCGGTCGGCAAAGCGCCCAAGTGCCATACGGTGCCGCAGGATCGCATCAATGACATTCTGGTAAAAGAGGCCCGCGCTGGTCATACCGTAGCGCGTTTGAAGGGTGGCGACCCGATGATCTTTGGCCGCGGCTCTGAAGAGGCCGCATATCTGATGGCGCACGGTATCGCCATTGAATACGCGCCAGGCATCACAGCGGCACAGGGGGCATCCAGTTCCACTGGCGTGCCGCTGACCCATCGCGGCCTGGCAACATCGGTTCAATATGTCACCGGTCACAGGCAAGCCGACAAAGTGCTGGACCTAGATTGGAAACGGCTGGCCGATCCTGACGCGACGCTAGTCATCTACATGGGTGTCGCAAATATCGGTCAGATCGCCATGGGCCTGATGACGGAAAACCTGCCTGGCTCGACGCCTGTTTTGGCCGTAGGCAAAGCGACAACGCCAGACGAGCGTCGACTTGTTTCAAGACTGGACAAATTGGCGGCGGATGTGCGCGAGGCGGATCTGAAGGCCCCGACGCTGTTTATCGTCGGGCAAGTGGTTACCCTTTATGCGGATCAACCCGTGGCGAACCTGCTGGAGCAGGCCCATGGTTAGTGATGTCCAATCGAATGGCGGGCTTCCGGCATGGGCCTCACGCGCTTTACTCACAACGGCCGTCCTCATAGCAACGTCAGCCCTTGCCGCCGATGTGCTTGATGGCAACGCGCTCAAACGGCTTGTGCATCAGGATTGCGGCTCTTGCCACGGGTTGTCTCTGAAAGGCGGTCTTGGGCCGGATCTACGGTCCAAATCGTTGGAGCATTACGATGCAAACGTTCTAACCGACGTCATCCTTGACGGTATCCCCGGCACTGCAATGCCCCCGTGGCGGCCCCTGATCAGCGAAGAAGAGGCCGAATGGATCGCCCATTACCTGCTGGAACAGGAGGAACAATGAAACACTTTTTCCTTGGTCTCGCGGCCATCCTGATGATGACAACGGCGCAAGCCGAACCCACCGCCACCGGCGACTTAGGCCTGGTGATCGAACGGGCCAAGGGCTCGGTCTTGCTGATTGATCAATCAGACCGTGTCGCGCTGGCGCGGATCGAAGGGCTTGGCGACCTGTCCCATGCCTCGCTGGTCTATTCGCCTGATGAACGCTTTGCCTATGTTTTTGGCCGTGATGGGGGCCTGACCAAGGTCGATATCGTCACACGCCAGATCGTGATCAGAGTCGTGCAGGCGGGCAATGCTATTGGCGGCGCGATTTCGGATGACGGCCAATTGGTAGCCGTATCGAATTATGAACCCGGCGGTGTGCGGGTCTTTGATGCCAACACGCTTGAAATGGTTGCCGACATCCCCACCGATAGCAAAACCATCGGTCTGGTCGACGCACCAGGCCGCCGGTTCGTGTTCACCATGTGGGACACGGGCGAGACCTGGATTGCCGATTTCTCGGCGGGCAAGCCAGAAATCACCAAGATCTTCGACATGGGCAAGAACCCCTATGACGCGCTTATCACCGCCAATGGTCGGACCTACATCACCGGGCTATTCGGCGAAGACGGGCTGACAGCGCTGGACCTCTGGGCCGACAACCCCGAACCGATCCGCGTGTTACCCGACTATGGTCGTGGTCAGGAAGAGATGCCCGTCTACAAGATGCCCCATCTGGAAGGCTGGGCACTAACGGGGCGCGAGTTTGTGCTGCCCGCCGTCGGCCATCACGAGGTGCTCTGGATCGACGCCGATACCCTGACGGAAACCGGGCGCACCCAAACCCATGGCCAGCCTGTCTTTGCCATGTCGCGACCGGATGGGCGAGAGGTCTGGGTGAACTTTGCCCACCCGCTGAACGACACGATCCAGGTGATCGACAGTGTCAGCAAAGAGATCATCCACGAGTTCAAACCGGGGCCTGCAGTGCTGCATATGGAGTTCACCCCGCGTGGGCATGAGGTCTGGATCAGCGTGCGCGATGCCAACAAGGTCATTGTTTACGACACACAAACTTTCGAAAAGCTGCGCGAGATCGAGGCGGACAGCCCATCTGGCATCTTCTTCACCGCCCGCGCGCACAAAACGGGGCTGTAGGCGATGGAACATATCACCGACCCGATCGATCGACGCCTACTGGATGAATTTCAACGAAATTTTCCGGTAACGGACCGCCCTTTCCAGGTTTTGGCTTTCACGTTGGGGCTGGACGAGATTGAAGTGTTGGATCGCCTAGCCCGAATGCGGGCGACCGGCCGGATTACGAGAGTCGGCGCGACCATTGCCCCTGGCGCGGTTTCTGCCAGCACTCTGGCCACCGTCGCTGCACCGGGTGAACGCCTGGAAGAAGTGGCCGCTATGATCGACGCCGAACCGGGTGTGAACCATAACTACCAGCGCGAGGACAAATGGAACCTCTGGTTCGTGGCAACCGGTCCAGACCGGGCGCATGTAAATGACACGCTGGCTCGGATCGCCCAGCGCACAGGGCTGCAGGTTCTCGACCTTCGGTTGGTTCGTCCGTTCAACGTGGATCTGGGGTTTCGCATGTCCGGCAAGACCCGAAACGTTCCAAGCCCGCGCAAGATAGATCGATCGGTCTTGCAAGAAGGCGATCGCGCGTTGCTTCAAGCCCTCAGTTCGGGTTTGCCGCTGGTCGCTGAACCCTATGCCGTGCTGGCCCAGTCAATAGGTCGCGACGCTGCGGGTGTGATGGATCGGATCGAGGTACTGCACAGAGCCGGTATCATCTCGCGCCTGGGCGTGATCGTGCGCCACCGTGCGCTCGGATGGTCAGCCAATGCAATGGTTGTCTGGGACTTGCCATCCGAACAGATCGACGCCGCCGGTCCTGCCCTTGCAGCCCACCCCGGAGTGACCTTGTGCTATGAACGGTGTCCGGCCGAAGGGGTCTGGCCTTATCGCCTTTACTCAATGATCCACGCCCGCACCCGCAGCGAAGCGCTGGAGATTCTGGCCAGTGCGCGCGCGCTGCCGGACCTGTTTGGCGCGCAGCACAAGGTTTTGTTCTCGACGCGCTGTTTCAAACAGACCGGCGCGCTGATCCAACCGAAAGAGGCCGCCGCATGAAACTGGATGGAACCGATCGCGCGATCCTGAATCGGATGCAGGACGATCTACCCTTGGTATCGCACCCTTATGCAACCGTGGCAGAGGAGTTGGGCATTCCTGAAAGCGAAGTGCTTAACCGCCTGACCCATATGAAAGACAGCCGAGTGATCACGCGCTTTGGTCCGTTCTTCGACGCCGCCGCCATGGGGGGCGCTTTTTGCCTGTGTGCAATGGCGGTGCCAACTGAAGAATTCGAAACCGTCCTGACCAAAGTCAATGCGCATGCAGAGGTTGCCCACAATTATGAACGTACGCACCGGCTGAACATGTGGTTCGTGCTGGCCACTGAAACTCCCGAGGGGATCGTGGGCACTGCTGATGCAATCGAACGGGAAACGGGGATCTGCGTTCTTCGTTTCCCCAAACTACAGGAATTTTTCATCGGCTTTCGGGTGGCGGCATGATCGACGCAACAGATCGAGAGATTATCGAGGCGCTGCAAGGCGGGCTGCCCCTTGTGCCCGCGCCTTATGCGCAGGTGGCCGAGATACTTGGCATGGATGAGGATGCCCTTTTGTACCGCTTGGCCGAGTTGAAGTCGCGGGGTGCGATCCGTCGCATCGCTGCCGCGCCGAACCACTACAAATTGGGCATGACATCGAACGGGATGACCGTCTGGGATGTGGATGACGACCGGATCACCGAATTAGGCGCCCGGATCGGCGCGTTGCCCTTTGTCACCCATTGCTATGAACGCCCCCGCGCCCTGCCCGATTGGCCATACAATCTGTTCGCCATGGTACACGGCGCTGATCGTGACGAGGTCGAAGCAAAGCACGCCGAAATTGCTGACATTCTAGGCGATGCCTGCCGGGCCAAGGACATCCTCTATTCCACGCGCATCCTGAAGAAAACCGGGTTGCGCCTGAAAACGAAAGGCTGAGACATGTTCCGCCTGACCGAATACATGCACCAACTCGTCAAACCGACACCAGTGCGTAAACGCCGGCCCGGCCCGGTGAAGCCGGTGGTGATCTGGAACCTGACGCGGCGCTGCAATTTGAAATGCCGCCATTGCTATACTGTTTCGGCGGATGTGGCCTTCCCGGGTGAGCTCAGCCATGAGCAAGCCATGGTAACCCTTGAGGATCTGGGCCAATTTCGCGTCCCGGCCCTGATCCTCTCGGGTGGAGAACCACTGGACCGGTTCGATTTCTTTGACATCGCCAAACGGGCCCGCGATCTGGTACCGATGCTGGCATTGTCGACCAACGGCACGCGGATCTATGACGAAACCGCGGATATGATTGCCGATGTGGGGTTCAACTATGTGGGTATCTCGCTGGACGGTATCGGGGCCACAAATGACTGGTTCCGAGGGGTCGAAGGCGCCTTTGCCGACGCCCTGCGCGGCGTGCGTGAGTGTAAGAAACGCGGCATCAAGGTGGGACTTCGGTTTTGCCTGACTGAAGGTACTCAACACCATCTGCCCGATCTGCTGCAGCTGTGCGATGACGAGGGTGTCGACAAGTTCTACTTGTCCCATCTGGTCTATGCAGGTCGTGGAGACAAGAACCGAGGCGAAGATGCTGAACATCTGCGCACACGGAGCGGGCTGGACCTGCTGTTGGAGCGCGCATGGGAGGCTGCCTCGGGTGGTCGTCCTCTGGATATCGTGACCGGTAATAATGACGCTGACGCGGGGTATTTCCTGAACTGGGTCCGCGCGCGTTTCGATGCTGAAAAAACAGCTCATGTACGCAAGCATCTGGCGGCATGGGGTGGCAACTCCAGCGGCCTAGGCGTGGCCAATATCGACAATCTGGGCCGCGTACACCCCGACACTTACTGGTCGGACTACACTGTCGGCAATGTGAAGACCCGGTCGTTCTCGGAACTTTGGACCGGCGATGATCAAATGTTGGCCATGCTGCGCACACGTCCCCGCCCCTTGAAAGGGCGCTGCGGCGCCTGTCAGCTCAAGGATGTCTGTGGCGGCAACACCCGTATCCGGGCTTTGCAGGTGACCGGCGACCCGTGGGCGGAAGATCCAGCATGCTATCTGTCAAACCAAGAAATCGGCGTGGATGAGGCGGGCGATCGCCTGCAGGTCACGCCGTTCCGGGGGAAACGCCATGATCCGGCGCATCAGTTCTTCTAAGACACTCAAACTCGGCACTCTCTGCTCGCTGTTGTTGATCGGAACCGCATGGGCTGACGCTCCTTCGGATTACGCTGAATTTTGTGCGTCCTGCCACGGCGAAAACCGCTTAGGCGGCGTGGGTCCGGCGCTTATCCCTGAAACGCTGAAGCGGATGCGCGGTCCTCGCGTTGCCGCAGTTATCGCCGAAGGGCGGACCGCAACCCAAATGCCTGCCTTCTCGCACGAGCTCGACGCTTTGCAGATTGAAGAACTGGCGGGTTGGTTGAAATCACCGCTGGAAAGCGATCCCGAGTGGGGTGAGGCCGACATAATGGCCAGCCGAATTCTGGACGAGAATTACGTCGCAGTTGAAGCACCCATCTGGGACAGCGACCCGATGAACATTACTCTGGCTGTCGAGACAGGGGACCATCATGTCAGCGTGCTGGACGGTGACACTTTCGAGGTTTTGGACCGGTTCGAGACACCCTTTGCCGTTCATGGCGGTCCAAAATTCAGCCCAGACGGGCGATATGTGTTCATCATGTCACGTGATGGCTGGGTCCAGAAGTATGACATCTGGGCCTTGGAACAGGTTGGCCGCGTGCGCGCTGGCCTAAACAGTCGCAACATCGCCATGTCGGGCGATGGCAAATGGGTGGCAGTGGCAAATTACCTGCCCAACAGCCTGACCTTGCTGTCGACCGAAGACCTGTCCGTGGTCAAGGTCATCGACATCAAAAGCAAGAAGGGCAAGCCCAGCCGCGTTTCCGCGGTCTATCAGGCCCCCCCACGCGAGAGCTTTGTTCTGGCCCTCAAGGATGTGCCCGAGATCTGGGAGGTCTTCTACGGGGCCAATCCTCCTCAATTTGGTATCGGTCATGATTTCCGCATCGAAGGACAATTCAAGAACCCCGACCCCTTCCCGGTGCGCAAGATCACCACGCCGGACTATCTGGACGATTTCTTTTTCGACCAGAGCTATGAATACGTCATGGGCGCATCCCGCGGCGGCGAGGGCGGTCAGGTGATTGATCTGGTCATCGGTCAGAAGGTCGCCGATCTGGATCTGCCGGGGATGCCGCATCTGGGCTCGGGGATCACGTGGAGGTATGGCGATACGACCGTGATGGCAACGCCGCACCTGACCGACGGCACCGTATCCGTGATCAACATGGAGACATGGAAAACTGTTAAGCAGATCAAAACCGAAGGGCCGGGGTTCTTCATGCGCAGCCATGAGAATTCGCCATACGTCTGGGCCGATGTGTTCTTTGGGCCCAACAAGGATGCGATGCATGTAATTGACAAGCAAAGCCTTGAAATTGTTAGAACTCTACGCCCTGCACCGGGTAAAACCGTGGCCCATGTGGAGTTCACAAAGGACGGCAGCCACGCTTTGGTGTCCATCTGGGAAGATGATGGCGCGGTGATCGTTTATGACGCGCAAACATTGGAAGAGGTCCGCCGCCTGCCGATGCGCAAACCTTCAGGGAAATACAATGTCTGGAACAAAATCACCTTCTCAGAAGGCACCAGCCACTGAGGGTAATTGGCCGGTCTGGAAACTGGCCATCCTTTTGTATCCGGCCACGGCTTTGACCGTGGCCATCAACCTGTTTCTAGCGGGGCTGATCGCCAACAGCGCCGGGTTTGGCGTGATTACGCCTGTAGCCGCGATCCTGTGGTCGATTCCCCTGGGCGTACCCGCCGCGTGGTTGGCAGGGCGTTGGTTGCGCGGGTTGATGGATGAAGCGGACGAATAACGCGAAATTTCCTGCAGCCTAACCGAAGTCAAGTATCACCAAGCGAGAATCCCCTACGACTTAGGAACGATTTCCGAGTTGGATTCTCCATGCCCGCCCTTAGCCCTCTGCACAGCCTCCCTGTTCGCGCGTTACGTGCGACGTGTGCGTTGGCGGGTATCCTTATGCTGTTGTTGCAAACGATCGGTCCGGCGCTGGCGAGTCCCGGCCAAAGCATGTGGGTGGAAATCTGCTCGGAGGCAGGGGCGGTCTGGGTCCAGATAGACCTTGAGGAGGAAGACCTGGACCCAACCGCGCCCTGCCCCAAATGCGCCGATTGCGCCCTGTGTGCTGTCACCTCGGCTGCCCCGGTGCCGAACTGGCCTTTCCTGGCACGGGACAACGCTATTCACACCGAACACTCTTCGCCCCGCGATCTGGTTCAGGTCTGCAGCTTGAAACGATTGTGGCCTGAAACCCGTGGCCCCCCGGCTGCGCCCAAGAAATACCTCGAACGCGCCCAGCGCGCGTCCATAGCGTCAATCCAAGTATCCGGAGGTGCGCTGTGGCCGTAAGTCGCGCAATCCAATTCCTGCTGGCCCTTACCCTGTCCTGCCTGATGGCGATCAGTGCCCATGCTGACAGCCTCGCCAGCTTCCTGCCTGACATCACCCCTTCTGAGTTGGCCCCTGAAGCCGATGCCTTTGGTCCCGTGCGCGATGACGTGCCCGTTGCTCCGGTTCTAAAGGGCGGCGAGACCATCGCATGGGCTTTTCTGACCTCGGATTTCGTCGGCACCACCGGCTATTCCGGCAAGCCCATCCACGTGGTCGCCGCCATCGACGACGACGCAGTTCTGGCCGGAGTGAAACTAGTCAAACACTCGGAACCCATTGTTCTGATTGGCATCCCCAATTCGCGCATGGTCGAGTTGACCGAAGGTTATGCCGGGCTGGACCTAAAAGTCGAAGCTGAGACCGGTGGTGAGGGGCATGACCTCGATATCATTTCGGGCGCGACTGTGACGATCATGGTGATTGATGACAGCCTGGTTCGTGGCGGCATCAAGGTAGCCCGTGCGCTGGGTCTGGGTGGTCTGTCGCCGCTACAGGCCGATGGTCCCAAGCGCGAAATCGATATGGCTAAGAACTCAGTCTATGACTGGACCACTCTGTCCGGCGATGGCTCGGTCCGGCGCCTGACTTTGGATGTCGGTCAGGTCAATGCCGCCTTTGCAGCCACAGGCGATCAGCGCGCCATCAAACGCCCGGAACCGGGCGAGCCGAATGACACGTTCATCGACATGCATGTGGCGCTGGTCTCGGTCCCATCGGTCGGCAAGTCCCTGTTGGGCGAGGCCGAATATCAGAATCTGACCGAGTGGCTGGACGAAGGTGAACAGGCCATTCTGGTGCTGGGGCGTGGGGCTTACAGCTTCAAGGGTTCAGGCTATGTGCGCGGCGGAATTTTCGACCGGATTCAGCTTATTCAGGGCGACAATTCGGTGCGGTTCTTTGACAAGCAGCAAGAGCGTCTGGGCAAGGTTGCGGCCCCGGATGCGCCCAGCTTCACCGAACTGGATATCTTCAAGATCCCTGCCGAGGCCGAGTTTGACCCCGCCGAGCCGTTCCGCCTCCAATTGCTGGTGCAACGGGCCGTGGGCGCGGTTGAGAAGACGTTCCTGACCTTCGATCTAGGCTACAAACTGCCCGAGCAATACCTGCTGCCCGTCACTGCCCCTGCGGTCGTAGACGATGCCACGGGCGAAGCCGCAGCCAAAGCCGCACTTTGGAAGCGCATCTGGAAGGACCGCACGGTCGAGATCGCCGTGCTCGGCATCATGCTGCTGGTTCTGACGGCGACGTTCTTCTTCCAGTTCCACGCGACGATGAATGCACGGGTCTTCTACTGGTTCCGCATTGGATACCTGACCATGACCCTGTTCTTCATTGGCTGGTACGCCAATGCACAGCTGAGCGTCGTGAACCTAATGGCATTGGCGGGCAGCCTGCGGACCGGCTTCTCATGGGATGCGTTCCTGCTGGATCCACTGGTCTTCATCCAATGGTTTGCCGTCGCCGCCGCGTTGCTATTCTGGGGCCGTGGTGCCTACTGCGGCTGGCTGTGTCCATTCGGCGCACTGCAGGAGCTGACCAACAAGATCGCGCGGGCCTTACGCGTCCCGCAATGGACGCTGCCTTGGGGCCTGAACGAACGCCTCTGGCCCGCAAAATACATGATCTTCCTGGGTCTCTTCGGCCTCAGCTTCGTCTCGATCCCGCTGGCCGAGACTTATGCCGAGATCGAACCCTTCAAGACGGCAATCATTCTGAAATTCATGCGGGACTGGCCCTTCGTGGTCTTTGCGCTGACCCTGCTGGGGATCGGGCTGTTCATCGAACGGTTCTACTGCCGCTACCTCTGCCCGCTGGGCGGAGCGCTGGCCATCCCCGCCCGAATTCGCATGTTCGACTGGCTGCGCCGCTACAAGGATTGCGGCACGCCTTGCCAAACCTGCGCCAACGAATGCCCCGTTCAGGCCATCCACCCCACCGGTGAGATCAATCCGAACGAGTGCGTCACCTGCCTGCATTGTCAGGTGCTCTACCAGTCCGAGGACAAATGTCCCGTCGTTATCCGCCAGCTCAAGCGGCGGGCCAAGACAGGGTCGGTCGATCTCAAGACCCCACTCGGACAACCACCGGCGAACCATCCGAACGCCAAACCGAAAACCGTTTCCTAAAGGAGGAACGATCATGTCGGAACATGACAACAAACTGAACATCACACGTCGCGGGATGTTGGGCGCAACCGCAACCGGCGCCGTGCTGGCCGGGACCGGTCTGGGTTCGACCCTGATGACCGCAAAACAGGCCAGCGCCGCCGCCAATGCCAATCTGCAGCCCGGCGAACTGGACGAATATTACGGCTTCTGGTCCTCGGGTCAGACCGGTGAACTGCGTATCCTGGGCTTCCCTTCCATGCGCGAGCTGATGCGGGTGCCGGTCTTCAACCGCTGCTCGGCCACCGGTTGGGGCCAGACCAACGAGTCGCTGAAGATCATGACCGATGGTCTGCTGCCGGAAACCAAGGAATTTCTCGCCAAGCGCGGCATGAAAACCTATGACAACGGCGACCTGCACCACCCGCATATGTCGTTCACCGATGGTACCTATGATGGCCGCTATCTGTTCATGAACGACAAGGCCAACACCCGCGTCGCCCGCGTGCGCTGCGATGTGATGAAATGCGACAAGATCACCGAGATTCCGAATGCCAAGGCGATCCACGGTCTACGTCCGCAGAAATTCCCGCGCACCGGCTATGTCTTTGCCAATGGTGAGGATGAAACCCCGCTGGTCAATGACGGCACAGTGCTGGACGATCCATCGCAATACGTGAACATCTTCACCGCGCTGGACGGCGACACCATGGAGGTGGCATGGCAGGTGATGGTTTCGGGTAACCTCGACAACACCGACTGCGACTATCAGGGCAAATACGCCTATTCGACCTCGTACAACTCGGAAATGGGTATGAACCTGGCCGAGATGACCGAGAACGAGCTGGACCACGTCGTTGTCTTCAACATCGCTGAAATCGAGGCGGGGATCGAGGCTGGTGACTATCAGGAGCTGAAAGGCGTCAAAGTTCTGGACGGCCGTAAGGGTCAAAACAAGAAATACACCCGTTACATTCCGATCCCGAACTCGCCGCATGGCATCAACACCGCGCCTGACGGCAAGCACGTCTGCATCAATGGCAAGCTGTCGCCGACCGTTTCGATCATGGACGTTACCAAGCTGGACGCCCTGTTCGAAAGCGATGCCGATCCACGGTCCTGCATCGTGGGTGAGCCGCAGCTAGGTCTTGGCCCGCTTCACACCGCTTATGACGGTCAGGGCAACGCGTTCACCACGCTGTTCCTGGACAGCCAGATCGTGAAGTGGAACATCGACAAGGCAATCGAGGCTTACGGCGGTGCCGATGTGGACCCGATCATCTCGAAGGTCGACGTGCATTATCAGCCGGGTCACAACTCGACATCGATGGGTGAAACGAAGGACGCCGACGGCAAGTGGCTGATTTCGATGAACAAGTTCTCGAAGGACCGCTTCCTGAACGTCGGCCCTCTGAAGCCCGAGAACGAGCAGCTGATCGACATCTCAACCAACGAGATGAAGGTGGTTCACGACGGCCCGACCTTTGCGGAACCGCATGACTCGATCATCGTCCGCAGCGACATCGTCAATCCGGTCAACGTCTGGGATCGCGCCGACGTCACCTGGGAAGATGCCCGCAAACAGGCCGAGGCTGATGGCATCGATCTGGAAGAAGGTGCCGAGGAACCCATCCGCGATGGCAACAAGGTGCGGGTCTACATGACATCGCAGGCGCCGACCTTCAGCCTTGAGAAGTTCACCGTCAAACAGGGCGACGAGGTAACAATCTACGTCACCAATCTGGATGACGTGGACGACGTAACCCATGGCTTCTGCCTGGGTAACTACGGCATCGCCTTCGAGATCGGGCCAATGGCAACCGCGTCGATCACCTTCACTGCGGACCGTCCGGGCGTGCACTGGTTCTATTGCCAGTGGTTCTGCCACGCGCTGCATATGGAAATGCGCGGCCGGATGCTGGTCGAACCGGCGGGAGCATAACCCATGCGTTGGCCCCTGCTCATACCGCTCCTGCTTGGCTCGCCCCTTTGGGCGGCGGACTGGGATGTGCCCAACCGGGCGGGGGCCATCAATGAAACACTGGCGCAGGCGGCGGATGGAGACACCCTCCGCCTGAGCCCCGGTGTCTACA
Source organism: Ruegeria sp. CDSB086 (assembly GCF_059611065.1). Taxonomy (NCBI): domain Bacteria; kingdom Pseudomonadati; phylum Pseudomonadota; class Alphaproteobacteria; order Rhodobacterales; family Roseobacteraceae; genus Ruegeria; species Ruegeria sp. CDSB086. The sequence goes on from NZ_JBXWOV010000004.1 coordinate 29,701, forward strand.
CCGAAACACTTGTGCTGGACCGGCCCGTCACCATCGACGGGCTGGGACAGGCCACCATCGACGGACAAGGTGAAGGCAGTGTCATCACCGTGACCGGGCCCGGTGTAACCGTGCGCGGTCTGACAGTGATTGGTTCCGGTTCAAGCCATGACGGGATCGACAGTGGCATCCAGCTGACCAAAACGGCTAAGGCGCCGGTGGTCGAGGATAACGTGCTGCTGGGCAATCTTTATGGCGTGGACATTCATGGTGCCAAGGACAGCATCGTTCGTGGTAATCGCATTGAAGGTCGCCAAGACCAGCGAATGAACGACCGTGGAAACGGAGTCTATGTCTGGAACGCGCCCGGTTCCGTGGTGGATAGCAATGACATCCGCTATGGCCGCGACGGGATCTTTGTGAACTCGTCGAAAAAGAACACCTTCACCGGCAACCTGTTCCGCGACCTGCGTTTTGCGGTGCATTACATGTATGCGGACGACTCAGTTGTCAGTGACAATGTCTCGATCGGTAACGATCTGGGTTATGCGGTGATGTTCACGACCAATGTGAAAGTCGCCGACAACGTCTCAATCGGTGACCGTGAACATGGCGTGATGCTGAACTACGCCAACAAGAGTCAGATCACCGGCAATGTCGTGATCGGTGCCAAGGAAAAATGCACCTTCCTCTATAACTCCAACAAGAACGAATTCACCGACAACTGGTTCCAAGGATGCGGCATCGGTATCCACTTTACTGCCGGGTCCGAGCGCAACCGGATCGTCGGAAACGCCTTTGTCGGCAACCGGACCCAAGTGAAATACGTTTCGACCAAATGGGTCGAGTGGTCCGAAGACGGGCGCGGCAATTACTGGTCCGATTTTGCGGCCTATGACGTGGACGGCGACGGCATCGCCGACGCCCCTTATCGCCCCAATGACAGTATGGACCATGTGCTGTGGACCCAACCCGCGGCCAAACTTTTGCTCGGCTCCCCCGCCGTGCAACTGGTGCGCTGGTCCCAATCGGCCTTCCCGGCGCTGTTGCCGGGCGGTGTGATGGACAGCAACCCACTGATGCAAGCCCCTGAACCCCCAGCAATGAAAAAGGTGCCTCATGACGGATAAGGCCCTGAGTATTACCCAAGTCAGCAAGGACCGAGGTAAAACCCGTGTTCTTGACGATATCACCCTGTCTCTTGCCCCTGGTCAGCGCGTGGCGCTGCTGGGCCATAACGGCGCGGGCAAGTCGACCCTGATCAAATCTATCCTCGGTCTAACATCGATCCATGTCGGAACCATCCGGATCGGAGATGCCACTCCCGGCAGTGCGCAGGCGCGGCGGGATACTGCCTATTTGCCTGAGGCAGTGTCGTTTCATCCTGCGCTGACGGGCCGCGAGCAGCTGACCTTATTTGCGCAACTTTCCGGGTCCAGGGCCGATGTCCCCAGCCTGCTGGACCGCGTGGGCCTTGGCAACGCTCTGGACCGCCGGATCGGAACCTACTCTAAAGGCATGCGCCAACGTCAGGGTTTGGCGCAAGTGCTGCTGGGCCGGCCAAAAGTGGCGCTGTTGGATGAGCCAACAAGTGGTTTGGACCCGATCTCGCGGCAAGACCTATATGCCATCATCGATGAATTGGCCGGGCAAGGCACAGCGGTCCTGATTGCCTCCCACGCTCTCACCGAGGTCGAAGCCCGCACCGACCGCATCGCCATCATGCGCGAGGGCCGAATGGTTGCGGATGACACGCTCAACAATCTGTCGGCGCTGGCTGGCCTGCCGATCCGCCTCAAAGTGCGTGCCAGCGCGAACCCCGAAGCACTTGCCGCCGAACTGGGCGGCAACCGGATCAACGGAGCATCTGTGGAACTGCTCTGCTCGCCGGATGACAAGATGGAGGCTCTGCGCCGCATCGCCGGACTGGGCGACGCCGTGGCGGATGTGGAAATGACCCCGCCCAAACTTGAAGACCTCTACCGCCATTATGCACAGGAGGAGATGCAATGACCCGCTTCCTCGCCATCACCCGCACCGAAATGTTGATCCTGCGCCGCAACCGCTGGCTGTTGATGGCCACCCTGATAATGGTCCTGTTCGCCTTGGCCCTGACCTTTGCAGGCAGCGCGCCGACCGGCACGCTGGGCGTCGATATGCTGACGGTCTCGGTCGCTTCGATGACCACGCTTTCGGTCTATCTTGCGCCGCTGCTGGCGCTGATGATCGCTTTCGACGCCATAGCAGGCGACGTGGACCGGGGCAGTCTGTCGTTGCTGCTATCCTACCCCGCCGGACGCGGAGAAATTCTGCTGGGCAAATTCACCGCCCATCTAGCGGCATTGGCCTTTGCCATGACCATCGGTTTCGGCACCGCAGGCGCAGTGGCAGCGTGGTTCGGTGGGGCGGGCCCCGAAAGCCTGATGGCTCTGGCGCGCCTAATCCTTACCTCCATCTTGCTGGGCGCCGTTTTTCTGGCGCTGGGATACCTGCTGTCTGCTCTGGCAAGGGGCGCTACGGCGGCGGCAGGTCTGTCGGCCGGGCTCTGGCTGGTCTTTGTCGTCCTCTATGATCTTGGCTTGTTGGGAGCCGTGGTCATGGACAAGGGCGGCACATTCACCCAATCCGTCTTTCCATGGGTGATGGTGGCCAACCCGGCCGACGCATTTCGGTTGTGGAACATCGCCGCGACCGAAGGCGTCGCAATGGCGTCCGGCATGACCGGTGCGGCCCAAGCTCTGCCCGTCTGGGCCGCGCCTGCCTCGCTGCTGATCTGGCCGGTATTGGGCTTTGCTCTTGCCCGTGCCGCCTTCCGGAGGGTTGAGCCGTGAAACGTCTTGTGTTGATTGCGCTGATTGCCTTGGCGGCTTGCAAAGAGGAGGTCGCAGTTACCCCCGACCCGGTTGATCTGACTCCCGATGCGCTGAGCTTCTTCTGCCAAATGAATATCGCCGAGCATGGTGGCCCCAAAGGGCAGATCCATCTGGAAGGTTATCCCGCACCACTGTTCTTTGCACAGGTACGGGACATGGTGGCCTACCTCAAAAGCCCGGAGCGAGACGCCGACATAACTGCCATTTATGTCAGTGATATGAGTGTCGCGCCCAACTGGCTGCAACCAGGTGTGTCCAACTGGATCGCCGCCGATGTCGCCACTTTTGTTGTCGGCTCCGACGTCGCGGGCGGCATGGGGGCACGTGAAGTGGTGCCGTTTTCAAACCCCGATGATGCCGCATCATTCATCGACCAATATGGCGGCAACGCTTTGCCCCTATCCGGCATTCCCGATGCCGAGGTATTGGGCCCTGTCGATCTGGACCTGCTACTGGAGACACCCGCATGACCCTTCTGTCTCGCCGCCGGTTTCTGACCATCTCGGCTGCAAGCGCGGCCTGCCCTGCAATCGCTAGCCCTGCTACAGCAGCACGGTGGCGTGGTTCCGCGTTGGGCGCACCGGCAAGCATGCAGTTGGCCGGGCTGACAGATACCCAAGCCCGCCCCGTTTTTGCCGCCGTCGAAGCCGAAGTCACACGGCTGGAAGATATCTTCAGCCTGTATCGCCCGAAATCCCAACTTTCGCGCCTGAACCGCGATGGGTTTCTTATGCAACCAGCGCCCGAGCTCTTGAGCCTGTTCAGCCTGTGCACAGTTTTGCACCAGAATTCAGGGGGCGCTTTTGACCCGACAATCCAGCCTCTCTGGGCTGCTCTGATCAACGGTGACGACGCCACAACCGCCCGCAAATCCATCGGGTGGGACAAGGTCACGGTTAATAACGATGTCATCCGCCTGCCCTTCCCAGGGCAGTCGGCGCTGACTCTGAATGGAGTAGCGCAAGGGGCAATCACAGATCGCATTGCTGCGCTGCTCAGATCAAAGGGGTTGCAAGACGTTTTGGTCGATATGGGGGAAGTCGTGGCCCTGGGACAAACTCACAATGGACGCGATTGGCAAGTCGGTTTGGCAGGCGCCGAAGGTCAGATCACTAAGCGTATCTCTCTGCGCGACCGAGCTGTTGCGACCTCTGATGCCGGTAACCTGATGCTGACTGACGCTCACGGTCACATCCTCAGCCCCGCCGGTCAAACACCAGCGCGCCGGGTTTTGTCGGTATCTGCAAACTCCGCAGCGCTCGCCGATGGGCTTTCAACAGCCCTGTGCGCTCTGTCTGACGGAGATATACCGAGCGTTCTGAAACGTTTCCAAGATGCGCGACTAGAGATGAAAGTCTAACCAGGACCACACGCCCGGACAAAAACGTCGCGTATCATCGGCAACAAATGAGTTCGCGATTACGTCCGATTCAGAGTGTAATGGCGGAGACGAAGGGATTCGAACCCTCGAGACCCTTCCGGGCCTACTCCCTTAGCAGGGGAGCGCCTTCGACCACTCGGCCACGTCTCCGCTGGCGGGTATATCCTTGCATGTCGACCAGATACAAGACGATTTTGATCGAGCGCGATATTTTTCTGAAATCGATTGCGCTGATGCTGTTGGGATGCATTTGCTTGGCGAAAGCGCTGCCCCATCTGTTCCCTAATGCGATTTGGAACTATGAGGAGCGTCACCGCGACGTTAGCCCGGTTCGTCAGCTTCGATTGCCGCTCGCATGAGAAACAGTGTCGCCGGGTCCAGATTATTTTGAGCCATAATAGCTTCGAAGTTGGGGTTCAGTGCGTTGGTGCCCCAAGGTCGTACGGCCAGGGCAATCCAAATCGCAACAGTGCTGTCTTTGTCCAACTGATGCCTAAACACATCCAAGATCCGGGGTCGCAACTTGGGATAGGTCGTTCCGCCATCGGCCAGACTGCGGATCAGGAATCGCTTTTCGTCAGCCGTGCGTCCAGACCGTTCCAGCGACTTTTCGATTTCAAGTATTGCCTGTTCCCCATCCACTGCGATACCCGCCAAACCCCAGTCGTACAGGTTGAGACCCCCACTGCGAAGCGCGCTTTGATAGCCAAGCCTTACACGTTCTTTGGCCTTTGGATCCGACTGAAGACCCAACAATCGGATAAGTGCCGGTGCGTAAGCTAGACGATTGGGATTGCGCAGGTCCTGCAATAATTGGGCGATTGGCACGGCATCGGTCAGGTGGGTCAAAAGCCAATAGGGCGCGCGATGGATTTCGATCAACGCCGTGTTGCGCAACAGGCGATCTTCATGTGTGAGATAGGCACTAAAAAAGGCAACCTGCGCCGCGCGATCCGGCGCGCCACTGGCCCAGCCCTGCCCTTCGGCACGCAGTGTTTCAAGGAAATGGGCCCGATCCGGTGTCATCAAGAACCCCTTGGTCCAACCGCTGGGCAGGCTGCGGCCGGCCTTGTCCTGATACCCCGTCCCGTAGACCATCAAAACCGTTCTGTCCGGATTCGCACGAAAGGCGGATCGCATGACGCTGTCGACCAGGAAAGGTATTTCGGGCAAAGCCTCAACCTGTTCCGGCGTGCCTTTCAAAACCGAAACGGGGGTGAACCTGAAAGGGTTGTCTGGCGACGGTGCCGCCAGCACGATCACACGCGCCGAAAGAATCCGGTCCGCCAGAGAATACTCCGGAAGCTCAACGCAGACGCCGCAGGCTTGAGCCGGGCGAGGCTCGAAGCCCACGCAAAGCGCGAGTACCGCAAGCATTTGCAAGACGCGCCACATGGATCACGCTCCGTCTAAAAGCACCCCAGCCTGAATGCGGGCTTTCGGGTTTCCTGATCATGTTATCCAAAAACCGGCTATTCGGCGAATGGTTTGCAATTTGCAGGCTGCACCGGTTGCACATAGCCGCTGCACTTACATCAGGTCGTTTTCCACGTCCTCAGCCGAGATGCCCAGTGCATCCAAGCCATTTTCAAGGTGATCCGACAAGTGCGGCGTACCAATCAGGTAGTCCGCGCAAGGGGTCGAAGCCTCGGACTTGGCTGTTGCAATGGCCTCAGGCAAATCTTCGGCGAAAAAGCTTTCGCGCCCGACCCACATGACAGCCACCAGTTCGGCCTGTTCGTCCTCGCTCATCCGGTCGATGAAGGCGCGCAATTCGCCCTCGGCGCGACCCAACTCGCGCCCCATCATCGCAACCTGAGCGATTTTCCTTGGCGAAATTTCCATCATGACCCAGCTCCTCGTATTCGCGGTTTCAATAATACCACAACCATGAGGAGGGGGCTGAGTCTTTGATCTTAAGCAAAGACCTAAGCGCTAAGGCTTGCGACTGCGAGATATCGGCCGATCGGGCACAGGGGCGGTTCGGAACGGGACAAACCGGGCCTTTTTGATCTTAAGTTTGATCGCCTGCCAGATAATCAGGAAAAACGCACGCCGCGCACCGAAGGGGCGCCGCAGCAACGACCACACGATCGCCCGGTTGGACAGCGGTGCACGCGGTCCGGTCAGGGTGGCAATCAATCCACCCGCTTTTCGACCATAGTCAATCCAGACGCCGATACGCTCGGGGCGATGGTCGAACCGGAACTCATACGTCCCTTCGATCTTTTGAAACGGTGAGACATGCATCAGCTTGTCCGCAACGATGCGATCAGTCGGCTGGATCGGGGCAAACCCGGGATTGTTGCACAGATAGCTGTGGCGCGTGCCGTAAGTGTTCGTAACCTCTGCTACCACCGCATATAGTTGTTCATCGGCATCGAAACAGAACCAGAAGCTGACCGGATTGAAGACATGCCCCAGCACCCGTGGCTGCGTCAGCAACTCAAGTCTTGCAGGTTGCGTCACACCCATTTCGTTGAATTTGGCTCGCAACCACGCCGCACCCTTCCCATTGCCGGGTTCACCGCCATGGTCACGATCTCGCCAATACATCGCATTTACGCGGTTCATCGAAAACAAAAGCGGTGTGTCAGGCCGGGCTTCGGGGTCCAACAGGATGTAGTCGATGGAATACCGGAACGCATTCTCGATCCCGCCTTTTCGACCGTGGTAAGTATGGCCTGAAATATGGTCGATCCTGTTCATTCTCGTCAGTGTTCCAATTCGCCTGCAAGCCGTTCAAACGGCGCTGTTTTCTTCGACATATAGATACTTATCATACGAAACTTGGTCCGGTTCGGATTAAAATCGCATCACAATGTGATCCAGCTTGGGGCTTACCGCGTAATGTTGTTATGTTTACCGAGATCGATACCGCGACCTTGGATGAACCGGTGGCCAGCAGGCCTTCACAGAAACCGTGGCGCGCAAAGAAACGCATCAAGGGAAAACCGGTGAACCGAGCGCAAGACAGTTGTGACAAACGAGCTGAGTGGGTGGACCACGTCAGACGCATAAGGGACGCACAGGATCAGGCAGCGTTTGCTGAGTTGTTTCAGCACTTCGCGCCGCGGATCAAGGCGTTCCTGATCAAGTCGGGCTCAGATGCGGCCATGGCCGAAGAGTGCGCACAAGAGGTCATGGTCACGCTGTGGCACAAGTCACATTTGTTCGACCCCACGCGGGCAACCGTGGCCACATGGGTGTTCACGATCGCCCGGAACAAGCGAATCGACGTCCTGCGCAAACAACGCCGCCCCGAGCCCGAAGAACTGGGATGGGGACCCGAGGCTGAACCGGAGCAGGACGACATACTCGTGCTGCAACAGGAAACCGCGCAGCTGCGCAACGCGATGACCGCGCTGCCAGAGGCGCAAAGACAACTGATCGAGAAAGCCTATTTTGGCGATCTGAGCCATCGAGAAATCGCTTCTCAGACTGGATTGCCACTGGGAACGATCAAATCACGGATACGGCTGGCGCTGGACCGCTTGCGCCATGCGATGAATTGAGATGACGGATATGAGCAATAAAATCAAACATCACCTGACAGACGACCTGCTGATGGCTTACGCCGCAGGCACTCTGCCCGAGGCTTTCGACCTGATGGTCGCGACACATCTTTCCATGTGCAATCAATGTCGTGCTCAGGCCGAAAGCTTTGACGCCGTTGGCGGATATGTCCTGGAAGAACAGGACGAGACCGTTGCGATGAACGACAAGGCACTTGCGGAAACGATGGCTTTAATCGCAAACGGTGCGCCGATTGCCAAACCTAGGCGACCCGGCTGCTCGGTTTTGCCAAGCCCGTTGCAGGATTACGTTGGCGGCGATGTGAACGACATCCGCTGGCGACCAATCGGCATGGGGGTCAAGCAGGCGATCCTCCCGACGACCGGTGATGCAACAGCTCGGTTGCTGTTCATTCCGGCGGGCACCGCAGTTCCGGATCACAGCCATAATGGTGTAGAGCTGACAATGGTTCTGCAGGGCGCGTTTTCGGATGAGGTCGACCGTTTTGCCCGTGGCGATGTGGAGATTGCAGATGAAGACCTGCACCATACGCCGACAGCCGACATCACCGAGGATTGCATCTGCCTGGCTGTCACTGACGCGCCGCTGAAATTCAACAAGCTGATGCCGCGTCTGTTCCAACCGTTCCTGAAGATCTGACGCAATCAGCACTCATATGGTATCCTGCCCTGCAAGCAGATTGGTGGAGGCATTTGAAATGATCCGGACTATGTTCTTTATTCTTGCCCTTATGGGTTTTTCATCTGTCGCTTCTGCCCAGTTGGTCGCTGACGTGAAGTTCGAACCGGGCAATTTCGGGACAATGGTCAATGGTACCGTCACTGGAAACGAGTACTTCGACTACAAGTTGGGTGCAAAAGCCGGGCAAGAGATGTTTGCCGACCTGAAGGTAAGCGACACAAATGGCTATGGCGTGATCTACTTCAACATCCTGCCGCCGGACAGTGATGGTTTCGCGATCTACAACGGCTCGATCGACGGGAATACCGCGCGCATCGAATTGCCTGAGGATGGAGACTACACGATCCGGGTCTACCTGATGGGCAATGACCGCGATACGGACAAGACGGTCGGCTACAATCTGGATCTGTCAATCCAGTAATGCCTAGCCTTCGGATTGGCCCAGAGGCACAACGTTGGTCTGATCGTCAGGCGCCAGTTCCTCGAAATCGAAGTTATCCAACCGCTGTGCCCGGCGGCCAGCCTTTTCCGCGCTGATCTTGATTTCCGAGATATCCTTGGCCGCTTGCCCAAAATGGCGGTCCAGATTGCCGACCCGATCACCCAAACGCTCAACATCCTTGTGCAGCAAACCCAGTTCTTTGCGGATCGCCCCAGCTTGTTCACGCATCCGCGCGTCTTTGAGGATCGCACGCATCGTGTTCAGTGTCGCCATGCAGGTGGTGGGCGAGACGATCCACACGCGTTTGGTGAAACTCTCCTGCACCAGTTCAGGAAATTTGGCATGAAGTTCGGCATAGACCGCCTCGGACGGCAGGAACATCAGTGCTCCATCTGCCGTTTCACCGTCCAGAATGTACTTCTCGGAAATATCCGTAATGTGCTTACGCACCGTGCTGCGGAACATCTGAACCGCCGCCTTCAACTCCATGTCATTGGTCGAACCGATCAGCGCCTCATAGGCCTCCAACGGGAACTTGCTGTCGATGACAATCGGTCCTGGAGGGTTCGGGAGGTTGATCAGGCAATCTGCGCGCCGTCCATTCGACAGGGTTGCCTGCAGCTGGAAACTATCCGAAGGCAGCGCCTTAGAGACGATATCATTCAGCTGAATCTCTCCGAAAGCACCACGCGTTTGCTTGTTCGACAGGATATCCTGCAAAGACAGCACGTCGCCCGACAGTTTTGTGATATTGTCCTGCGCCTTGTCGATGGCGGCCAAACGTTCCTGCAACTGCGTTAGCGATGTCGCGGTTTGTTTGGATGATCCATGCAGGGATTCCTTCATCCGCTCCTGCATCTCGGCCAAAGCACGCGCCGATTTCATCGCGTTATCCGCCAGTCGGTCATTCATCTGCTGCTGGACCGAGGACAGACGGGATTCAACCGTTTGGATCACCTGCACCTGCGCATTGGCCTGCGTGTCCGAAACATGCTGCAAGCCACCGCGCAATTGTTCCTGCCCCTGCCCCAATTGCTGCACATGCTGGCCAAGATGCGCCATCTGGCGGGACAGAGGTTCCGCCATCCGGGCCGACCGGTTGGCTGCGCGCAGCGACAAAAACAGCAACAGCAGGATCAGCGTAACAACCCCGCCCACGGTCAGGATCACGGGGTCGTTCAGCGCATATTGGGTTCCTGCAATCTCGATCATGTCGCCTCGGGTGTTCTTGTTTTATTCTCCATAGCCCAACCAAGCCAATGGATCAACTGCGGCCGAACAATCGCTCGATATCGCTCAGCTTCAATTCCACATAAGTCGGCCGCCCGTGGTTGCACTGACCGGAATGGGGCGTGCCCTCCATTTCCCGTAGAAGGGCGTTCATTTCTTCGGCCCGCATACGGCGACCCGACCGGACCGACCCATGACAGGCCACCCGGCTGAGAATCGCCTCAATCCGCGCCTGCACGGTCTGGCTTTCGCCCTGATCGGCCAGTTCGTCGAGGATATCGAGGATCATCGCCCGCGCGTCCACCTCTCCCAGAATGGCAGGAGTTTCACGCACCGCGACGGCACCGCCGCCGAAAGGTTCAATGGTCAGCCCCAGGTTCGTCAAATCATCAGCCACCTGCATCAAGCGCGCGCAATCGCTGTCAGACAGTTCAACAATTTCCGGGATCAAAAGCGCCTGCGCAGCAACCCCATTCTCGGCCATCTGTTTTTTGAGCTTTTCATAAACCAGCCGCTCATGTGCCGCATGTTGATCGACGATCACCATGCCGTCTGCGGTTTGGGCGATGATGTAGTTTTCATGTACCTGACCACGTGCCGCGCCCAAAGGCAGATCTTCGACCGGAGCTTCAGCGGTTGGCACTGGGGCCGGCTCGACCACGTTGCCGCTGTAGTCTTGTGACAGCTCGGCAAACCCCTGCGCCTGCGCTTGATACGCCGCCCGCCGTGCAGATGGCGAAGGTCGGTCCATCTGATAAACGCGCGCAGGCGTAGGCTTTGCGGGTTCAGGACGCATCGCGCCCAGTGTCGCATTGGCCACTGTGGAGGAGGCCCTGTGCCCGGCCTCGGCCAGCGCGTGCCTCAGGGCCGAGACGATCAACCCGCGCGCGACGCCCGGATCGCGGAACCGGACCTCGGACTTTGCCGGATGCACATTCACGTCGACCAACGTCGGATCGCAGTCGATGAACAATGCTGCTGCCGGATGACGATCCCGGCTGAGGAAATCGAAATAGGCCGCCCGCAGCGCGCCCGTCAGCATCTTGTCGCGCACAGGACGACCATTGACGAACAGATACTGCGCCACCGCCGCACCGCGCGAATAGGTCGGCAGGGCGGCGTAACCGTACAACCGGATCCCCTCGCGCGTGGCATCGATCTGCAGGGCATTTTCAGCAAACTCGCGCCCTATAACGCGGGCCAGCCGGGCATGCAGTGCGTCGAACAGATCACCATTTTCGCGGTCAGCGCGGAAGGTCACGCGCCCTTCTCCACCGCCAGAGACGTCACGCAAAGTGAAAGTCACCGCAGGCTCGGCCATGGCCAACCTTTTGACGGTGTCGGAGATTGCCTGGGCTTCGGCCCGGTCGGTGCGCATAAATTTCAATCGCGCAGGCGTTGCGAAAAAGAGATCGCGCAGTTCGACCACTGTGCCAGCACGTAAGGCGGCAGGTTTCACCGCCTCGATCCGACCACCCGCCACATGGACCGAAGCCGCCTCGCCCCCCGGCACCCGGCTGGTAATGGTCAGGCGCCCGACGGCGCCGAGCGATGGCAGCGCCTCACCCCGAAACCCGAAGGTGTGGATATTCAGCAGATCAGACCCGTCGATTTTCGAAGTCGCATGGCGCGACAAGGCCAATGGCAGATCCTCAGCAGCAATCCCACAGCCATCATCGGTGACGCGAATCAGCGTCTTACCCCCATCGGCAATGTCGATCGCGACGCGGGTTGCGCCTGCGTCGATGGCATTTTCCACCAATTCCTTGACTGCAGAAGCCGGACGTTCAACAACCTCGCCTGCCGCAATACGGTTGATTGCTGCGTCGTCAAGTTGCCGGATGACCGGTCGATTTTCGCTGATATTGGGGTGTGCCTGCGCCATACCACCAGACCTAGCACATTCGCGCACGATTCTGCCACAGCTTTGGCTTGCATTTAATGTGAGGAGGGGGCGTTCGAACAATCGCACCGTGCCAGCCTAGACTTGCGGCCAGTCTGGGCGCGATTGCTCGAACGATCCGGAGTGAGTGGTGGTCATCCAATAATCAATGGATCAATTCATACCACGAATACGGTTTCACGATGCGAAGACTCTCTGGGCCTCAAGTCGGGTGGCGAAGTTTGGCCGATACCGCACAAGGCCCAGCGGCGGGAAAATGCCGGGTCACGCGGTCCCGGGTGCACTCGCCCGGGTCCGGCACGGCCCCCACAAAGCCGCAAACGCAAGGATCAGACCAGACATCGTTGCGATCATGCCCGCTGCACTGACCGCGTCCGCCGCCCCCAGCCAGAGCGGACCATATCCAGCCAGCACGTACCCGGAGACAGCCGACAGGATGGCAAAGACGATGCTCCACGCGATCTGGGATTCGAGCCGGTTGGTCATCATGCGCGCCGCCGCCGGGGGACAGATAAACATGGCAATCACAATGATCGAACCCACGGCGTCAAATGCCGCCACGGCGGCAATCGCTGCCGTGATCACAAGGGCCATGCCCAAAATTCCGGTCCGGACACCAATGGTGCGCGCGAACCCTTCGTCAAAGGTGGAAATCTTCAGCGGCCGCCAGAACAGCCATACAAAGACAGATACCCCCAGCAAAGTCAGCGCAATCCGAGGCAATTCCGGCGGCAACCCCGCCAGCGCCACGGGATCCAACACCGAAGACCAGCCCACAGCGTCCAACCAGATCAGGCTTTCCAGATTGCCATACAGCGCATGTTCAACATCCAGGTGTACAGTCGAAGTATCGGTTTGTTCCAGCAGCAGCACACCAGCAGCAAACATCGTGGTGAAAACCACCCCCATCGCGGCACCCGCCTCGATCTGCCCCAGCCGCCTGACGGCTTCGATCAGAACCACGGCCACCACCGCCGCACCCGCGGCGCCCAGCATCATTGGCCAGGTTGAAATCGTTCCGGTTAGCAGAAAGGCCACGACAATACCCGGCAGCACCACATGGCTGATCGCATCCCCGATCAGGGCCTGTTTGCGCAGGACCAGGAAGTTCCCGGGCAAAGCGCAAGCGATGGCGGCAAACGTGCCGATCAGCAAGGGTGTCAAAGACAGGGGTACGAATTCTTCACCGTTCATGCCGGAACCTCCTGCGGGCCGCCGATCTGGCGGTCGATCTCGGCGATCTGATCTTGGGTCAGGACGGTTTCGATGTCCCGCAACCCGTCGTACAGCGCTGCCGTTGCCTCATGCATCTGATCGGCCCTGACGATTTCCCAGCGCTTTTCATCCCGCAGCGCCTTGGCAGCCCGGGCTTTGCCGATTTCGGTGGCCACGCCATCTGCCCGCGCAAAACCGGCACGCCGCAACAGGCGCAAGGTCAACGGCTCATAGATCTTTTGCCCTTGCGCCAGTGCCAGCAGACCCTGCCGAATGTGAACCCGACGCTGGAACCGCAGTTGCCGCAGAACCGCTGCCAGAACACCCCGAACAGGCGCAAGTAACAGGGACAGTGCGAAAAAGCCAAAGCTGACCAGAACAATGATCGGGCCGGTGGGCAAATTGGGGGCCGAGGCCGACATCGCCGCCCCCAGATAGCCCGCCAACCCTCCGGCCAGGCCAGCCAGCAGCACCACGCGGTCCGAGCGGTCCGTCCAGAACCGCGCCGTGACAGGTGGGATGATCAGCAGCGCCACAATCAGGATTAGCCCGACAATTTTCAGGCCCACCACGGTAACCGCCATGACCAGCCCCATCATCGCCAGATCAATCCGGTGCACCGGCAGCCCCCGGGCAGCGGCGTATTCCGGGTCGAAAGCCACCATGGTCATAGGTCGGCGGATGATCATGACCAGCAACAGCGTCGCTGCCCCACCGATTGCGATGACCAGCGCATCGGCCCACAACATCCCTGCGGTCGAGCCAAGCAGGAACCCTTCCAGCCCGGCCTGACGACCGACGCCCATGGTTTGGATCACGGTCAACAGCACGATGCCAAGACCGAAGAACACCGACAGGATGGCACCAATGGCGGCATCCTCGGCCAGTCGTGTTTGGCGTGTCAGCCAGTTCATGCAAAGTAATCCAACCCAGGCCGACACCGCCGATCCGGCCAGCAGACCGATCAGGTTGCGCCCATCGCCGCCAAGGGCGACCAAAACCATGAACCCAAGGCAGACACCGGGCAGAGTCGCGTGGCTGATTGCGTCGCTGACCAGCGCGCGTTTGCGCAGGAACAGAAACGTGCCGGTCACACCAGCGGATATACCCAGCAAGGTCGCACCAATCGCGACCAGCGTGGCGTTATAGCCCAGCTGCAGGGTCAGAGCATCCCAAAGCATGATTTACCCCAATGCGCGCGAAATCTGGTCGATCTGCGCAGTGGCCAAACGGCCGCCATACGCCGATTGCAGGGTTTCGGCGGTAAAGGCCTCGGCCACAGTTCCCTCGGCCACTTTGCGGGTATTGATCAGGAATACATGGTCGAAATAATCAGTCACCGTGGCCAGATCGTGATGCACGACAACAACGGTCTTGCCCGCCTCTTTCAGCGACTTCAGCACTGCGATGATTGCTTTTTCCGTCGCTGCATCGACACCTGCGAATGGCTCATCCAACAGATAAAGATCAGCATCCTGCGCCAGAGCACGGGCAAGAAAAACGCGCTGTTGCTGGCCGCCGGACAATTGACCAATCTGACGATCGGCAAAATCGCGCATCCCGACCCGGTTAAGACAGTCCATGGCCCGGGACATATGCCGGGCACGGACACGACCCAGCAAGCCCAGCTCGCGGGACAGACCCATCAACACAACATCAATCACGCGCGTCGGAAAATCCCAGTCGACGCTTGCGCGTTGCGGCACATAGGCAATTCGTGCACGCTGTTTCTCCAGCGGTTCACCAAAGACGGACACCTGCCCGGACAAGGGCGAAACGATGCCCAGCGCCGCCTTCAGAAGCGTAGACTTCCCCGCCCCGTTCGGGCCGATGATCGCCGTCATCGCGCCGGGTTGCACGGTCATATCCACCGAAAACACGGCAGGTTTCTGACCGTATGAGACAGTCAGGCCGCGAATGGCCAGCGGGCAGTCCTTTGTAATTTTCTCAGCAACCGAAGCACCCTGATGCGCAGCCAGCGACAGCATCGTTCAAGACCCCGCCGACAGTTTGCCGTTCATGCCGCGTTCGGGCACGTCTGCGCCCAGCGCTCCGGCAATCACAGAGATGTTGTGATCCAGCATCCCGATATACGTGCCTTCATAGGTGCCCGGTTCACCCATTGCGTCGGAATACAGCTCTCCGCCGATGCCAACATCATGACCTTTGGCCGCAGCACCTTCGATCAGCGCACGCATGGACCGATCAGAAACCGAGCTTTCGACAAACACCGCCGTCAGCTGCTGATCTACCAAGGTATCGACCAGTTCGCCGATCCGGTTCAGACCAGCCTCAGACTGGGTCGAGATGCCCTGTATACCAAGCACCTCATAGCCGTATTCCTCACCGAAATAGCCAAAGGCGTCATGCGCCGTTACAAGCACACGGTTGTTTTCCGGTACGTCGGCCAGCACTTGTTTGCCGTAGGCTTCCAACTGATCAATCTCGGCCAGATGTGTCTGCGCGTTCGCGGCGAAGAAATCAGCAGCCTCGGGGCGGGCCTCTGTCAGGGCTTCTTGAACCTCGACCACAACATCGCGCCAAACGGCCGGGCTCATCCATACATGCGGGTCATACTTATCGGCATAGTCGTCATGCGCGCGCAGTTTGGACTTATCGACACCTTCGGCCACGGCCACGACCGGACGTTTACGTCCGAGATCATGGAAGAAGTCTTCCATCTGCGCTTCAAGGTAAAGACCGTGCCACAGGATCAGATCCGCCCGGGTCATAGCAACGATGTCGCTGCGGGTCTGACGATAGGCATGCGGGTCGACGCCCGGGCCCATCAAGCCCTTGACCTCAACCTGATCGCCACCGATCTGACGTGCCGCATCAGCGATCATGCCCGTGGTGGCAACAACCTTCAGCGACGCCTCGGCCCATGCCGCGAGGGGCAAAGCGGCGGCAAAAGCCATAACCGCAAGAAAACTACGACGAATCATTTCTGACCCCATTTAGGTATCCTCTTGAGAATGAATATGCGAACCATTCGCAACTAAGTCAACGCTATTGCGAATTATTCGCAAGAAAACCTCAAATTTGTCCATTTGGTCAAAAAAATTGCACACGGAAGGCCGCTATGCCTTCCAATTAGCGCCAAGCCGTGCGAATTTGGCGCAAACCTCCCAAAGGATGTGAAGATGGAAACGCAGAGCTCAGAAAGCCCCGTGCGCACCGCGCATCTGCCGCAAGTGACCGAGCCCAGAAACCCCGGTATGGATCTTGATCTGGACTGGGTACGCGCCGTGCAGGTCAATACTTCGGCCATTGAACGCCGCGCCGCGACCCTGCCCGGTCGTCGGTCCGTCAAAAAAGAATATCAGGCCGCATGGCTGTTAAAGGCGGTCACGATGATCGACCTGACCACCCTGTCGGGTGACGACACGGTTGGTCGAGTCCGCCGTCTGTGTGCCAAGGCACGGCAACCCGTTGCACCTTCGGTTCTGAAGGCGCTGGATATGCCGCCTATCACAACCGGGGCCGTTTGCGTCTATCACGACATGATCGAAACGGCAGTGGATGCGCTGCATGGCACCGGCATTCCGGTTGCGGCAGTTTCGACCGGCTTCCCTGCTGGCTTGTCGCCATTCCATCTGCGCGTGGCCGAGATCGAAGAAAGTGTGAAAGCCGGCGCCGAAGAGATCGACATCGTGATCTCGCGCCGTCACGTGCTGTCGGGCGACTGGCAAGCCTTGTATGACGAGATGAAGGCGTTCCGCGTGGCTTGCGGTGATGCGCATGTCAAAGCCATCCTTGCCACCGGCGAACTGGGCAGCCTGCGCAATGTCGCGCGCGCCTCGCTGGTCTGCATGATGGCCGGGGCGGATTTCATCAAGACCTCGACCGGCAAGGAAAGCGTCAACGCCACCTTGCCGGTTTCGCTGGTCATGATCCGCGCGATCCGCGACTATTATGACCGCACCGGATACCGGGTCGGCTATAAACCGGCAGGCGGCATATCCAAGGCCAAGGACGCGCTGGTTTATTTGTCGCTGATCAAGGACGAACTGGGCGACCGCTGGCTGGAGCCGGACTTGTTCCGTTTTGGCGCGTCGTCCTTGTTGGGCGATATCGAGCGGCAGTTGGAACACTATGTAACTGGCGCATACTCCGCCGGTTACCGTCACTCCATGGGCTGAGGACAAAAACAATGACAGTCAAAGAGATATTCGAAACCATGGATTACGGCCCTGCCCCCGAAAGCGCCGCCGAGGCTCTGGCCTGGCTGGTCGATCAGGGCGACAAGTTCGGTCACTATATCGATGGTGCGTTCACCAAACCCGGCAAAGGGTTCGACAGCCGCAACCCGGCGACCGGAGAGGTTTTGGCCAAGCTGACGCAGGCCAAACAGGCCGATGTGGACGCTGCTGTTTCTGCCGCCCGCAAGGCGCAACCGAAATGGGAGAAGCTGGGCGGTGCAGCCCGTGCGCGGTACCTCTATGCCATCGCGCGCTTGTTGCAGAAGCATTCGCGCCTGTTTGCGGTGCTTGAGAGCCTCGACAACGGCAAGCCGATCCGTGAATCACGCGACATCGACATCCCGTTGGCGCAGCGTCATTTCTACTACCACGCAGGCATGTCGCAGCTGATGCAAAGCGAACTGCCCGATGCTGAGGCGTTGGGCGTCTGCGGGCAGATCATTCCGTGGAATTTCCCGCTGCTGATGCTGTCGTGGAAGATTGCCCCGGCCCTGGCCATGGGCAACACAGTAGTTCTGAAACCGGCCGAGTACACCTCGCTGACAGCCCTGTTGTTTGCTGATATCTGTTCGCAAGCCGGACTGCCCAAAGGCGTGGTCAACATCGTCACCGGAGACGGCGCGGTGGGTGAGATGATCGTGAATTCGGACGTAGACAAGATCGCCTTTACGGGCTCGACTGTTGTTGGCCGCCGTATCCGTGAAGCGACCGCTGGTTCTGGTAAGGAATTGACGTTGGAGCTGGGTGGTAAGTCGGCTTACATCGTCTTTGATGACGCCGATATCGACAGTGCTATCGAAGGTTTGGTCGACGCGATCTGGTTTAATCAGGGTCAGGTCTGCTGCGCAGGGTCCCGCTTGCTGGTCCAAGAAGGCATCGCGGACCGTTTCCACGACAAACTGCGCGCACGGATGGACTCGCTGCGCATCGGCGATCCGCTGGATAAATGCATTGATGTGGGCGCGGTTGTAGACCCGGTCCAACTGCAAACCATCAAAAGCATGGTCGAAAGCAACACCGCCGGTCACGTGCATCAAGCGACATGCGATCTGCCGGCGAACGGGTGTTATTACCCGCCGACGCTGATCTCGGGCCTCGAGACATCCGACCCGCTGATGCAAGAAGAAATCTTTGGTCCGGTTCTGGTGTCGTCAACCTTCCGCACACCGGAAGAGGCGGTCGAGCTGGCCAACAACACCCGTTACGGGCTGGCCGCGACCGTGTGGACCGAGAACGTGAACCTTGCACTGGATATCGCGCCCAAACTGGTCGCGGGCGTGGTTTGGGTGAATGCCACCAACCTGTTCGACGCGGCAGCCGGATTCGGCGGCGTGCGCGAAAGCGGCTTTGGCCGTGAAGGCGGCTGGGAAGGGCTGACGGCCTATACCAGGCTCAAAGGCAAAGCTAAGCCGTTGGCGAAGGTCGAAGCGGCCATCGGCGAGGGCTCTCCGGTCGATCCGATTGACCGTACCGCCAAGATGTATGTCGGAGGCAAGCAGGCACGGCCCGATAGCGGCTATTCGAAACCCGTCTGGGGTAAATCCGGGCTGTTGGGCCACGTGAGCCTCGCCAATCGCAAGGACGTCCGCAATGCGGTTGAAGCTGCGGCAGGGGCCAAAGGTTGGTCCAAGACCACCGGCCATCTGCGGGCACAGATCCTGTATTACATCGGCGAAAACCTCTCGGCTCGCGCCGACGAGTTTGCCGCTCGCATCGACGCAATGACCGGCAAGAAAGACGGTGCGAAAGAGGTCCAAGCTTCAATCCAACGCCTGTTCTCCGCCGCCGCTTGGGCCGACAAATATGACGGTCAGGTGCACGGCGTTCCGATCCGTGGCGTGGCGATTGCCATGAAGGAATCCGTGGGTGTCATCGGCGCGCTTTGTGCGGATGAGGCGCCTTTGTTGGGTCTGGTCTCGGCCATGGCCCCGGCGATTGCGATGGGGAATCGGACAGTTCTGGTGGCTTCGGAGCCCTACCCGCTGGCGGCTACCGATTTCTACCAAATCCTCGAAACCTCGGACGTGCCCGCCGGTGTAGTCAACATCCTGACCGGCAGCCATGCGGAATTGGCGAAACCGCTGGCCTCGCACCTGAATGTCGATGCGGTCTGGTCGTTCTCATCCACCGACTTGTCGAAAGAGATCGAGGTCGTCTCGGCTGGGAACCTGAAACGGACCTGGGTGAATAACGC
Source organism: Ruegeria sp. CDSB086 (assembly GCF_059611065.1). Taxonomy (NCBI): domain Bacteria; kingdom Pseudomonadati; phylum Pseudomonadota; class Alphaproteobacteria; order Rhodobacterales; family Roseobacteraceae; genus Ruegeria; species Ruegeria sp. CDSB086. The sequence continues at coordinate 49,338 of NZ_JBXWOV010000004.1, forward strand.
GACGGCATTTGATTGGGGCGTGGACCATTCTCGCCGCTTCCTGCAGGCTGCGACCGAAGTCAAAAACATCTGGGTGCCCTACGGCGAGTAGGGCTCCCCGCCAAGGGAGGCCTACATGGACTTTTCAGAAAAAACCGTCGTCGTCATCGGTGGAACCAGCGGTATCAATCGCGGCATTGCCGAGGCCTTTGCGGCCTCGGGTGCCAAACTGGCGGTCGCCAGCCGGTCGCAGGAAAAGGTCGATGACACCGTTGCTGCGCTGAAAGCTGCGGGGGCCCAAGACGCCATCGGTACGGCGTTCGATGTACGTGACCCGGAGGCAGTCGCTGAGGGCCTCAAACAGTTCTACGATGTATTCGGTGACTTCGACGTTTTGGTGTCGGGCGCAGCAGGTAATTTTCCGGCGCTCGCAGCAGAGATGTCGGTCAATGCGTTCAAGACCGTGATCGATATCGACCTGATGGGCACGATCCACGTGATGAAGGGGGCCTATCCTTTCCTCAAGCGTCCGGGTGCCAGCATCATCAACATCTCGGCCCCGCAATCCTACCTGCCTTACGAAGGCCAGGCCCATGTCTGTGCCGCCAAGGCAGGCGTGGATCAGATCACCCGCACCCTGTCGATGGAATGGGGCGTCGAGGGTATCCGCGTGAACTCGGTCGTGCCGGGCTTTATCGAGGGCACCGAAGGGGCCAAGCGTTTGGCCCCCACGCCGGATGCCGGAGAAGCGTTGCGTAAGGACGTCCCCCTGGGCCGTTGGGGTCAGCCGCAGGACGTGGCGAACGCCTGTATGTTCCTAAGTTCTGATCTGGCTAGCTATATCAGCGGCACGGTTCTGGCCGTCGATGGCGCGTTGTACCAACGTGGCTCGGGCAAGTTCGGCCAGATGATGGGGCAAATGTTGCGCGCGCAGGCGAAAGCACGCTCATAAAACCCATTAACCTGTGAGGTTGTTCATTTACGGCTTCACGTAATTGGCACAGCGTAAGACCCATTCATTGCGAGGGTGGGTCCTTACATGCTGAATAGTCCATTTGAATTTACCGAGTTTGTCGAATTGGCCACCATGATCGGCGTAGCCGGGGCTGGCCTTTACATTCTGAACTACTTTTTACTGCAAATCGGCATAGTCCGCGGCAATGGCGTGCTCTACCCGGTTCTAGTTATCGTTGCTGCAACCTGCGTTCTGATCAGCATGGTTGAAGAATTCAATCTTGCCGGTTCGATCATACAGATGGCCTATATCGCGATCTCGGTCATCGGATTGCTGCGCGGATACCTTTCGCGGCATTTCATTCGCTTTTCCGCAGCCGAGCGCCAGTTCATCTCGCATCATCTTGGGTCACTGAAACCGCATCATGCCCGAAAGCTATTGAACACTGCGTCGGTTCAGGAGTTCGCCAAAGGCGACATTCTGATCGAAGAAGCCAGAACAACAGATTTCCTTGGCTATGTCCTGAGCGGGCGAACAACCATCCTTCAAAATGGTCAGGTCATCAATATTTGCGGCTCGGACGAGACACTAGGAGAGCTGACATTCGGCCTTGGCCTACCCGCAACGGCCACCGTCATCGCCTCAGAGCCGACAACTTGCCTGGTGTTCGACAATTTCCGTCTGTCGCGCCTGCTGCGCCGCAACCGGCATATCGACGACGCGCTTAAAGCCGCGCATTTCAGGCATGCGCGGCAAAAGCTTCTGAGCAGCAACAAGCATACGCTTCGGGCACAGAAACAGCCCGTCGCGGCCTGATCGGGTTTAGCCGTCCAGACCTTCGGGCTTACCGACAATGGTGAAGTGGAGCCCATCAGGGTCCAGCAATTCGCTGGCGACCCGGTTGATCTCTTCCAGCGTGATCGCATTCACCTTGTCGTTGCGGGTGGCGATATAGTCGATGGGCAGGTCTTCCATCTGCATCCCGACCATGATCCCTGCGATCTGGCCATTGCCATCAAACCTCAGCGGGTAAGCGCCCGTCAGATATGTTTTGGCATCGTCCAGTTCTTTTTGGGTTACACCTTCGGACGCGGCGCGAGCCCACTCGTCGCGGATCACCTCGACCGCTTCGGCAATGCGATCATTGCTGGACGACACGGATCCCAGATAAACCGAGGCCAAGTCCTTGGGCACCAGATAAGTGCCGATTCCATAGGTCAAGCCACGCTTCTCTCTCACTTCCTGCATCAGGCGGCTTTCAAACCCGCCCCCGCCAAGGATGTGGTTCAGGATGAAGGCGGCAAAGAAATCGGGATCATCGCGGTCAATGCCGGCATGTCCGAAAAGGGCCACAGATTGCGGCGTGTCGAACTCAACCACGCTGACACCACCGGGGATTGACACATCGGCGCGTTCAGGGATCGGCTTTCCAGTTTTTGGCAGGTCGGCCAGCAGTTTATCCAACAACGCGCCCAGCTCTTCGGGTGTGATGTCACCCACTGCGCCTACATACATCCGGTCTTGGACAAAGACATCCTGATAGGCGGTGACCACGTCATCGCGCGTCAGGGCGGTCACGCTTTCGATCGTACCCTTACCTTCGGTGCCGTAAGGGTGGTCGCCGTAGGCCATTCGGGCAAAGTTACGACCCGCAATGTCATTCGGGTCGGTTTGATCGGATTTAAGGCCGGACAGCACCTGCGCCTTTACCCGGTCCACCGCATCCTGATCAAAGCGCGGCTCGTGAATGGTGGTGCGCAGCAAGTCGATCACGTCGTCCCGGTTCTCGGTCAGGAACTGCGCGGTGATCGACACCGAGTCATCGGTTGCACCGTACCGGAACGAGGCCGCCAGCGATTCCAGCTCACGCGCATAGGTGCGGGCATCCATGTCACCTGCGCCTTCCTCAATCAGGCCGCTCATCAGGTAGACCGCACCGCGTTTGTCCGCGTCATCCAGCGATGTGCCGCCGCGAAAACGCAGCTCCAGCGCGGTGAAGGGGATCGAGTGATCCTCGACCAGCCAGGCGGTGATACCACCAGGAGAAGTAACCTCTTCGATCTCGATATCGGCCCACACGGGCAGAGCGACAACGAACGCGATCAGGGTTGCGAATATCCGTTTCATTGCGTCACCTCGTCATCGCGCATTAGCCAGCCGGTGACCGATGTTTCCGGTTGTATTACCTCGCGGGCAGCGGCGATGATCTCATCCCCAGTGACAGCTTGCAGAATATCGGGCCAGGCCTGCACGTCCTCAACTGTCAGGCCGCTGGTCAGTGCGCGGCCATAGCGGTTGCCAATCCCATCCACATTGTCGCGCGCATAGGTCTGCGACGCCCGCAGCTGCATCTTGATCCGGTCAAGGTCTTCTTCGTTCACACCCTCAGCAATGAAGTCGGCAACCACCTGATCCATTGCATCTTCGGCCTCTTGCAGGGAAACGCCTGCAGCCGGGACGACGATCAGGTCAAAGGTCGTATCATCCAGCGAGACACCCCGATAGAACGCCCCGGTGTAGACAACCTTCTGCTGCTCGAACTGCAGCTTTTCGTTCAGGTAGGATGTCGTGCTTCCGCCCAACAGTTCTGCCAACAAAAACAGAGCAGCCGCTTTTTCCTGTTCGCCCGGATCACGCTCGGGTGCCAGATAGCTGCGCTGCACATAGGGCTGCGACACGCGCGCGTCTTTGTATGTCAGACGGCGTTCTGCCGTTTGCGGCGGTTCCTGCGACCGGACCCGTTCTGGCAGGTCAGGGTTGGCGGGGATCACGCCGTAATACTGCTCGGCCAGCGATTTGACCTCGTCAGGTTCGACATCACCGGTGACGACCAGAATGGCGTTATTGGGCGCGTAGTGGGTCTGGTAGAAGGACAGCGCGTCCTCCATGTCCAGCGTTTCCATCTCGTGGCGCCAGCCGATGATTGGCACGCCGTAGCGATGGTTGAGATACTGCGACGCGCTCATCTGTTCGCCAAACAGGGCGCGCGGGCTGTTGTCGGTGCGCTGGTTGCGTTCCTCAAGGATCACGTCGCGTTCGGTGACAATATCATTTTCGCTCAGGCGAATATTGCGCATCCGATCCGCTTCCATCCGCATCATCAGTTCCAGCCGGTCGGCGGCAACGCGTTGGAAATACGCGGTATAATCATACGAAGTGAACGCGTTGTCGGTACCGCCATTGGCCGCAACGGTGGCCGAAAATTCGCCCGGGGCCAAAGTGTCAGTGCCTTTAAACAGCAGGTGTTCCAGGAAATGCGCCACGCCCGATGATCCCACGGGCTCATCTGCTGACCCTGCGCGATACCAGACCATATGCTGCACAACCGGTGCGCGGTGATCTTCGATCACGACGACATCCATGCCGTTGTCCAGCGTAAAGGTCGTGACCGCTTCGTGCCCCTCGCTTGCAGCAAGAGGGGTTGCGGCCATCAGGGCTGCCGACAATGCCAGGGCCCGAACCATAGGGCGTCCTCCGTTTGATTTATGTTGTTCAAACTACGGTGGCACCACGCGGGTTCAAGGCCAATGACGAAAAGTTAAAGATTATTCATCTACCGGTGGCGCCGATGGTGTTTCGATCCCGGCTTGGCGTGCAGCCTCATTCTGACGGTCGGGATTCAACGTTTCGCGGCGGTAGACCTGCGAATACCGATCCACGTTGAACAAGCGCAAGCGCGTCAGGCGGCTCTGCTTTCTGCGGAATTCTGCATCCTCGGCATCAACCACCTGCCGGGCATTCGCCGGAACCCCATACCGGCTGGAGGCCGTCACAAGGGCGGCGTCCGTGGACGGGATGGCCGTATTTGCGTTCAGCGAAGATTCGTTCCCGCCAAGGGCAACGACAGCTTCGGCCTTAGGGTTCGGATCGGTCAGGTTCTCACCACCCAGCGTGGGCGCAGGCAGAAAAGCGTAGTCCTTGGGCTGAGTCAGTGGTTTGACAGGCAGGACCGAGAATTCGTCCGGCCCCTGCCCGGGCGCTTCCAAGTGGCGCAATCCGATATCGGAACAGCCTGCAGCCGCAAAGGCCATTGTCAAAGCAAATATGGAACGCGGCAGCCGCATCAGAGTCTCCAGCCTGTTTCAGGCGCTTTTATCGCATTTCAAATGGCACGTCACGAGGCCTTTTTGCCTTCGAACACCACCAGACCAATCGCTCCCGCGAAAATGAACACATCAGCAAGGTTGAACACGAAAGGGTTGTTGATGCCGCAACAGGACATGTTCAGGAAATCCAGAACATAACCATAAAGCAGGCGATCCACGACGTTGCCCAGCGCCCCGCCAATCAGCAACCCGCCGCAAACCAGCATCAGTTTCGACGGGGCTGTGCGCATCAGCCAGATCAGCACACCGATTGCGATGACTATGGAAACTCCGATCAACGCCCATCGGGCAGCATCGGTATTGCCCTGAAACAGGCCGAAATTGATGCCCCGATTCTCACCGTATTTGAACACCAGCAACGGCGGCAGGACATCGATGTTCCCATCAGCCACGCGCATCACGTGAACGACGAGATACTTGCTGATTTGGTCGATCAGTAACGCAGCCAGTGCGGCCCAGAGAAGCAGACGATAGCGCATCAGTGGCGGAAGTGGCGCATGCCGGTAAAGACCATGGCCAGACCGGCCTCATCCGCGGCTGCGATCACCTCTTCATCGCGCATCGAGCCACCCGGCTGGATAACACAGGTCGCGCCGGCCTCGGCCGCTTCCATCAGACCGTCCGGGAACGGGAAAAACGCATCCGACGCCACGGCGGACCCGATTGTCAGTGGTTGGGCCAAGCCCAGAGCATCGGCCATGCGCTCGGCTTTCTTCGCTGCAATCATCGCCGAGTCCAGGCGGCTCATCTGCCCGGCACCCACACCCACGGTTGCTCCGTCTTTGACATAGACGATGGCATTGGATTTGACGTGTTTCGCCACTTTCCACGCAAACAGAAGATCGCGCATCTGTTCCTCGGTCGGGGATTTCTTAGTGACGACCTTCAGGTCATCCAGGCCAACAAATCCGTTGTCCTTATCCTGCACCAGAAGGCCACCGGCTACCTGACGGACGGTTTTGCCACCTGTGGTCACGTCTGGCAGGCCATCGGTTGTCAGCAGACGCAGGTTCTTTTTGGCGGCAAAGATTGCCTTAGCCTCATCCGACGCACCCGGAGCGATCACAACTTCGGTGAAAATTCCGGTGATTTCCTGCGCGGTTTCGGCATCCAGCGGCTGGTTCAGCGCAATGATCCCGCCAAAGGCCGAAGTGCGGTCACAATCAAACGCGGCCTTATAGGCCTCGATCAATGTCGCGCCCTTGGCAACACCGCAGGGGTTGGCATGCTTGATGATCGCGCAGGCTGCGCCTTGCGCCGGATCGAACTCGGCCACCAGTTCAAATGCCGCGTCTGTGTCGTTGATATTGTTGTAGCTCAGTTCTTTGCCCTGATGCTGCACCGCTGTCGCCACACCGGGGCGGTTGGTGCCATCGGTGTAGAAGACCGCCTGTTGGTGGCTGTTTTCGCCATAACGCAAGGTCTGCTTCAATTCTCCGGCAAAGGCGCGACGGCGCGGGGCCTCGGCGGCCAGCGCATCGGCCATCCAATTCGACACGGCCGCGTCATAGGCGGCGGTACGAGCATAGGCTGTCTGCGCCAGGTTCTGACGGAACGCATAGGAAGTCTGCCCATCGTTAGCCGCCAGCTCAGCCAGCAGCGCGTCGTAATCCTGAACATCCACAACTACATTCACAAAAGCGTGGTTTTTCGAGGCCGCGCGGATCATCGCCGGGCCACCGATATCGATGTTTTCGATGCATTCGTCGTAACCCGCACCTTTGGCTACCGTGGCCTCGAACGGATAGAGGTTCACCACCAGCAGGTCGATCGCACCGATGCCGTGCTCATCCATCGCCGCTACATGACTTTCGTTGTCACGCAGTGCCAGCAGACCGCCATGCACCATGGGATGCAGTGTTTTAACACGGCCATCCATCATCTCGGGGAAGCCAGTGATCTCGCTGACATCCTTCACCTCAAGCCCTGCATCCCGCAGCGCCTTGGCGGTACCACCGGTCGACAACAGCTCGACCCCGCGCTCGGCCAGTGCCTTGCCCAGCTCGATCAGCCCGGTCTTGTCGGAAACGGAAAGCAACGCGCGGCGCACGGGGTGAAGATCGGTCATGGGGTCAAAGGTCCTTTTGGCGTCAGTAAAACTCGGGCTCGTCCCGGTGTATATCCCGCACGGCATAGGCTGTGTCCTGGGCCTTGCTCAGCGTCCACCGGATGCGCGTCGCATACTCCATTGCGCGGCCAGATAGAACGATCTGTTTTGTCGCGCGTGGTTTTAAACGCCCGTTTTCCAAATAAACGCTTGGTTCTACAGATAATTTTCCGACGCCATCATGGCGGAAAACCCAAATCTCACCACTTTTCAGCGCCATCGACACCGCAGCGCCCCCCAGATCCAGTGCCGCATCCACGTCCGGATGCAGGTGAAACCGGATGTCAAAGGCGATGCCCTTCAGACCCGAGGCGTCCATCGCCTTGTCAAATTGGCGCTTCGCCTTGTCGGTGGCCGTCAGCAGAATATCCTCGCAGGCCAGCTCACGCCCATCAAAGCGCAGCTCAAAGGTACGCGCATGTGTCAATCCGAAGACCTTGGTATACCCGTCATGCCCGGCCATGAATCGCGTGCCTTCAAAGGCATCCTCGAAATCAATGGGAACCTCATGCGGCGCATCCACCAGTGCCTCGCGTTCGGCTCCCTGCGTCGGTGGCGCCAGCCGAGCGCTTGAATACCCATCAAGGCACAGTGTCGAATGCGACGGTGTCGCCCGACCCGCACGCCGCCATTCCGTCCCAAAGCTTTCGCCCGATCCGCAATTGACCACCAGTGGTCTGCGGCCCGACGTCAGTTCGAACGCCAGGGTCGAAGCATGGGCGTTGTATGACGCCGCCCCCTTGGGTGGAGTGGCAGCATCCACAATCACGCTGGTTCTGGCCGCATAAAGTCGGGCAAATCCCATGGACAGCCCCGTGGTGTGATGTGGCCTGACACCGCTTTGCGCCAGTGCCTGATCCAAACGCCCTTCGACACCGCGCCCACCGCCGTGAAACCGGGCCAAAGCCCCGTCCGCATGGCGCAGGCTGCGCAAGGTGGGGGCCATGCGTTTGATGGCACTTGCCTGCGCCCCGGGCGTGCCCCGGCCCAACGCGCTGAGCGCGGCCGAGGTCCATGAAAGCAGCATAAAGACCTCAAGCAGCTCTTCGGGGTTGCGGGTTGGGATACCGCCCTGTTCGTCTACCTGACTGTCACACTCGCGTGCCAAAGCACGAAGGGCAGGATCAGCCATTTGCTCCAACCCCTCCAGCGCCAGACCAGCCTGCACCAGCCCGGCAAGCGCCTCAAACCGGGGAAGACCGGGTGTCGCTGCCTTCCAACGCTTGGACAAAAACCATGTCTGTTGGGCCAACGAACGGAAAAACATCCTGCTTTGGTGTTCATCTGCGCCGCGCAACAGGAAAATCGCATGGTTAATCCAGCGTATGACGCGCCGGCCGGTCAGATCAGGTGCCCAGCCCGGCCCCTGACCGCGACCATGCGCGTTGATCCAGCCCCAGACCCACCGCTGGGCCTTTTCACGCGCGCGCATATCGCCAACAGCCGCCAGATCGTCGAGCCAGGCAAAGCCGTGGCGTTCATTGTCAAACCCGGTACTGGGCGCGGTCACATCCCACAGCTCGGTATCCTGAGCCTCGACCAAAAAGCCTGCGAACAGCAGATTTCCGGCGACCAACTGACGCCCGCGCGCAAATGAGCCGACCGTGCGTGGTTCCGGCTCGCCAACAAACCCCGAGACCGCTTTGCGACGCTGGCTGAGCCGCGCGTAGAGACGGTTCTGAAACCGTGTCCACTGATTGGTCATGGTATCTGTCTTCGACATGACGCTCGTTACTCTGCCCCTTGCGCTCTGCTGGCGCCTGAGACCCAACGATAGACCGGGGCGATCGTCAAGTCATCGAAAAGCGTGCTTCTACGCCGATTTGTTCAAGCGTGCGATGTAGAACCCATCCATTCCACCAAGATCAGCCCAGTAATCGGGCCGCAGACGCAGGCCGCCTTCCTCGGTGATCCATTCGGACTCGATTCCGGCAATGTTCACAGCCGCCCGATCCACCGACATATCGGGGTGTTGGTCCAGCGCTTCTTCGACCTGCACCTCGCCCTCATCCGGCAGGAGAGAACAAGTGCAATAGACCAGCCGCCCGCCGGGTTTCAGCAAGCTCCAGGCGTGGGCCAGCATCCGCGCCTGCAGCTCGATCAGCTCACCGAATTCCGATCCGTCTTTGGCAAAAGGCAAGTCGGGGTGCCTGCGGATCGTTCCCGTGGCAGAACACGGCGCGTCCAAAAGGATGGCGTCATACTGGCCCTGATGTTCAAGCGCGTCGCCCGCGACGACAGTGGCTTTCAGCCCGGTGCGTTTGAGGTTCTCATGCACCCGCGCCAACCGCGTTTCCGAGACGTCGAGCGCCGTAACATCGGCCCCAGCTGCCGCCAGTTGCAGTGTTTTTCCACCCGGAGCGGCGCAAAGGTCGAGGATCCTTTCGCCCGATTTCGGAGCAAGTATGCGCACTGGAATAGCGGCTGCCGCGTCCTGCACCCACCAATCACCTTTGCCATAGCCCGGAAGGGCAGTGACCTGACCGGCATCGTGCAGCCGCGTCGAACCGGTCGGCAGGACTTCACCGGGTCCGCTGGTGCCTGGCTTCACAGTCAGGTCAAGCGGTGCGCCAGCAAATTGCGCCTTTTCCATTCCCGCGATTGCATCCTCCCCCCAGGCCATGATCAGCGGATCACGCAGCCATTCGGGCAAACGCGGCACGCGCATTTTGGGCCATGCTTCGGGCCCTTCGGCGGCCACTTTACGCAACACGGCATTCACCAGGCCTTTCAGCCGTCCGTGCTTGCGTGAACGCCCTACAATGTCGACCATTGAATTCACCACACCATGTGCCGCTTCACCGTGGCACAGCTCGACCGCGCCAAGGCGCAGGGCGTTATGCACAGTCAAAGCGGGGGTGCGGTTCATGTGGTTTTCCAGCAGACGATCCGCACGCTCCAACCCGCGCAAGGTTTCCAGCGTCAGACGTTGCGCCCGCGCGCGATCTTCAGGGGCCAACCGGTCCAGCGCACCGGCGGCCAGACATTCGGACAGCAGGCGTCCTTCGCCCAGTATCTGATCCAGCAGATAGATCGCGCTGCGTCGGGCTGCTGTTGCGTTGTCGGACATGGAATCGCCTTTGAATAAATCCTCGCCCGCATTGCCAATGGCGGACGCGGGCGTATATCAAGCCCATGCACGGAAAGGAACCCGATGTCATGAGTGACGACCGCAAAGACCTGCCGCCTGCCGCCCAGCGCGCCTTGGCCGAAGCCGAAGAGCGCCGTCGCAAGGCCGAGGCCAAAGCGAAAGAGATGCCAAGGGAACTGGGCGGTCGCGACGGTCCCGACCCGGCCCGCTATGGCGATTGGGAGAAGAAAGGCATCGCGATCGATTTCTGATCGCCTATCCTCGCAGAGCTTCCAGAAAATCCGCTATCAGAGCGCGCTGCTTCTTTGATTTCGCCCGTTCTTCCGGCCATGTCAGCCAATACCCATCCTTCGTTTTCAGCTCGGGCAGGTGCAACCGGCGCAACCGTCCGTCCTGTAGATCCGCCTTGGCCAGTGGCACCGACCCCAACGCTACGCCCATGCCCTGACGTGCCGCGGACAACGCGTGTTCCATTGAATCGAAGCTGATGGTCGACGTCGTCACATCGCCCTGCTCTGCCTTTCGCGCCCAATCTCGCCACCCCGGCCGTTCTCCGCGCAGATCAATCAAAGGCGCGCCCCATTCAACACCCGGAGCCGCCATCGGCACCAACACTTCAGCTGCGATCAATTCGGAATCCCGCCCGGGCCAGGCACCGCGACCGTAGCGGATTTGCAGCCATGTCCGCTCTTCATCCAGCGACGACCGTCGTGCCACGGAATCGGTGAGGACACGCACCTTCGGCTGCATCTCCTGAAATCGCGCAAGGCTGGGAACCACAAGCGCGTGGATGTGCGATGACAAACCGGCCACCCGCAATTCGCGCGGGGATTTGCCAAACAGATCCTCGGTATTGCGTTCAAGCGCCTGCAAACTGTCTTGCACCAGCGGCAGGTAGCTTTCGCCTTCGACGGTCAATGACACGCCACGTGCCTCACGCACAAACAACGTGCGCCCAAGCCAGGCCTCAAGGTTACCGATCCGCTGGCTTACCGCCGCTTGTGTCAGACCAAATTCCCTCGCCGCTGCCGAAAACCCGCCCAGACGCCCCGCCGCCTCAAAAACGCGCAGCCAGTCCAAGGGCGGCAACCCGATTTTTTTCTTAGCCATAAGTTTTTCCAAGCCTCAGCAGAAAGAAGGATTAATTGTCGTAATGCCACAAGAGGCGTATCTCCTCAACCAAAGCCCGCGCTGAACAGGAGACCCCCCATGCTGCGCTCTGCCACCCATGACACCTTGGTCGTGACCGTTGAGTTCGACACCGGCACCAAAGCTCGCTTTCACGCCATCTGGCTACGCGACAACGCGCTGGACCCCGAAACGCGCGCGCCCGGCAATGGCCAACGTCTGATCACCATCGGTGATATCCCCTCAGACATTTCGGTCAGCGCCGCCGAAATCAGCAATGGTGATCTGACAGTCACCTTTCAGCCAGAAGGCAAGACCGTCACCTTTCCCGCCGACTGGCTGGCCGAGCACGGCTATGACCGCGATCAAAACCGCCCCATGGGTCGGACGGCTCCCGACATCACCACCTGGGGACGCGGCATCGACGCGCCCAGCGCTGATTGGGATGAGGTCCACGCCAATCCCAGCGCCAAACGCGGATGGCTAGCTGCGGTGGCCGAATACGGCTTTGCCAAGCTGACCGGCGGCCCGACCGAACCGGAATCCTTGCTGAAAGTCGCCGATCTGTTCGGCTATGTGCGCGAAACCAACTATGGCCCCTATTTTGAGGTCCGAACCGAGGTGAACCCGACCAACCTCGCCTATACAGGCCTTGGTCTGCAGGCGCATACCGACAACCCCTATCGTGATCCGGTTCCGACGCTGCAAATTCTGTATTGCCTGGAAAACAGCGCCGAGGGTGGTGATTCCATCGTGGTTGACGGCTTCCGCGCTGCTGAAAAACTGCACGAACAGAACCCGGAAGGTTTTGCCTTGCTGGCAGGCTACCCCGCCCGGTTCGAATACAAGGGCTCGGACGGTATCTGCCTACGGTCACGCCGCCCGATGATTGAGCTGTCACCGGATGGAGAATTGGTCGGTATCCGGTTCAACAACCGCTCATCCGCGCCGTTCGTCGACGTGCCGTTCGACCAGATGGAGGCCTATTACGCCGCCTATCGCCAATTGGGCGAGATCATCGACGACCCTGCCATGGGCGTGTCGTTCAAACTGGAACCAGGCGAGAGTTTCATCGTCGACAACACCCGCGTGCTGCACGCGCGTCTGGGCTATTCCGGTGCGGGGTCACGCTGGTTACAGGGCTGTTACGCCGACAAAGACGGGTTGCTGTCCACATTGGCCGCGATGGAGATGAGCCAACCGGAGGCCGCAGAATGAAGCCCGATTTCTCGACCCTGAGCCGGGACAATATCGTGGCCTTCATCGGCGATATCTTCGACCGCCGCGGCGGTGAGGAATATCTGGGTGAGCCCGTCACCATGGCTGAACACATGTTGCAAGGTGCCACGATCGCCGAGCAGAACGGCCAGCCCGAGGAAATCATCGTTGGCGCATTGCTGCACGATATCGGCCATTTCACCTCCGAGTTCGGCACTTATCACCCAGATGACACCGAGGACCGTCATCACGAGGATGCAGGCGCTGAGGTGCTGGAACAGTTCTTCCCCTCGGTTATCACCGATTGCTGCCGCTATCACGTGGCAGCCAAGCGGTATCTCTGCGCCACCAAACCGGAATATTTCAACCGTCTCTCCACCGCCTCGGTCCATACGCTTGAATTACAGGGCGGGCCGATGAGCGCTGAAGAGGTCGCAGAGTTCGAAAGTAATCCGAACCTGAAAGAGATCGTTCAGGTGCGCTATCTGGACGAGGCGGGCAAGCGGGCTGACATGGACACGCCGGATTTCACCCATTTCGCACCGATGGTACAGCGCATGGTCGACAGGCATCTGGGCACATCATGAGCGCGCCTGAATATATCTTCGAGGCCAGTTCAAAACCGTCCCTTCCCTGGCACGAGGTTCCGCTGATCCGGGCCACGGACACGTCGGTCAAAGGCTATGGCTGTCTGGTTGATGACCCCGATACCTTCGAGATTGAAATAGCTCGCTGGCCCCAACAGGGCTGGCGCCAGATTGACGAAGGCACCGGCGACGAGGGCGGCTGGGTCGAAGGTACGTTCAAATGCGATTGGCAGGGTGACGTGCTTTATGGTGAGAACGAGGCCGTCAAAGGCCACTATGTTCTGGGTTGGTCCGCTGATCCACAACAGGCGCAGACCGACCTGCAGACGGCACCGCGCGATCAGGTTCTACTGTGGCACATGAACTACCACCCCGATGGCGGGCAGATGTTCTGGCCGCTGGACAACAAGCCCTTCATCGTGCCTGTCGCCCTGCCCGGCGACAACCTGACGCCAGAAAAGGTGGTCGCATTCTGGTGTGACGGCACGCGTGGCCTCTATATTCATCCCGGCATCTGGCACGAAGGGATATTCCCCGTCGAAGACAACCAACGCTTCCTTGATCGGCAGGGCCGGGTGCACGCCCGGGTCAGCGCCGATATCGGCAAAGAGTTCGGCGTTTACCTTGCCTGCCCCTTGCGCGCGGACAAGATACGCGATCTGTAGCCAAACCTGTCTCTTCCGGGCGGCGCTTTTCAGATTCCCTTAACCTTTGCCGCAAACTTCTGCGATACTCACCCTGTGTGTGCATAAGGGAGGCGCAGATGGGATTGAACCGTCGGAAATTGGTACAACTAGGCACCGCAGCCACCGCGAGTGCGGCGCTGTCGCGATTTGCTGTCGGCGCAACTGGCCAGAATGAGGCGTTCGAGGCAAAGTTCGCCGAAACACTGGCTGGTCTCAAAGCCGCGTTCGCCAAGCTCGGGTTTTCCGAGTCACAACCTTTTTCGATTGTCACCGGGAACGTCGACTATAATGGCGGGCTGCGGCACGATTTCGAGCAAAAGAAATTGCAACCAAACGCTTTCGTCATACAACCGCTGGCTCGCGTCGCAGATGTGGAAGAAAAAAACCGCCCCGATGTCCTGCCCCTGTTTCACGAGGTTGGCTGCCATCCAGAAGGTGCGGTCAGCGGGCGTGACACCACGGAACTTATGGTGCGTCTTCTGACTGAAGAGTTCAGCCTTGACCCTTCCCGCATTGCTTTTGTCAGCGTGCCTCAGGCCGATGACGTGCGCCCGGTTCTAGATGGGATGAACTTGCCGTTTTCGCAAAAGGTCCTGCTGCGCGATGAGGCCGAGGCATTGGCCGCCCGCGACGCCTCTGGTTATTTCTTTCCCGATCCGTTTGGCGAGGATTACCTGGTCACGATGGGCGTTTATTACCGCGTCGGCAATCAAACTGAACCCGCACCCGAATCCTATCCACCATCTGCCAACTGGACCGAAATCGGAGAGATCATCATCGGCGGCGAGGCCGCACCGTTAGGCATATCAATCGGAGCAGAGCGTCTGACCTATGCGTTGACAGGTCAGTTCCCGACATGGGACCAGCGTTTGGATGCTCTGTTCGCGCATATTGACTTGGGACATGCAGAACCGCCGGGAATCGCCGCGTTCAGATAGGATCCCTTACAGCCCCAATACATCCACCATGTCATACTGACCGGGCGCTTTGCCCTGTCCCCATAGGGCCGCCTTCAAAGCGCCGCGGGCAAAGATGGTGCGGTCGGTGGCCAGATGGCGCAGGACGATGCGTTCTCCGGGGGCTGCGAACAGCACGTCGTGTTCGCCCACGATGTCACCGCCGCGAATGGCATGGAACCCGATATCGCCCCGCTTGCGCGCGCCGGTAATTCCGTCGCGGCCCCGATCGGACACATCGGCCAGATCAACCCTGCGCCCTTCGGCGGCGGCCTCGCCCAGCATCAGTGCTGTACCCGAGGGCGCGTCGACTTTGTGGTGATGGTGCCCTTCGATGATCTCGATGTCGAAATCTTCATCCAGCGCTGCGGCGACCTTTTTGGTCAGCTGCACCAGCAGGTTGACGCCAAGGCTCATATTCCCTGCCCGCACGATGACCGCATGGCGAGAGGCCGGTTCCAGCGCTGCGATCTGCTCATCCGACATGCCAGTGGTACCAATCACGTGGACGCACCGTGCCTGCGCGGCCAGTGCCGCAAACTCCAGCGTCGCCTCGGGCGCCGTGAAATCGATCACCGCCTGCGCCTGCGAAAACGCCTCTAGCGGGTCGTCTGTGACGTTGACGCCCAGCGCCTGACCGCCCATCGCCTCGCCCACATCCTGACCGATCCAGTCATGGCCGGTCCGCTCAACAACACCAACCAAACGCGCCTGATCGCTGTCGGTGACGGTCTTGATCAGCATCTGCCCCATACGGCCCGAAGCCCCTGTGATGACGATCCCCGGAATATGGGTCATTGCGCTGGTCCTTTTGTTGAATTCGGCTCAAAGCCTCCTACCCCGTTCGCGCCCGCTTGGCAAAGCCCTGCTTTGGGCTTAGATCGGGGATATGGCAAAGAACAAATTCCACGATGGCCCCGGCCCGTCCCAACGACAGCTCCGTGTCGGCGAACTGATCCGCCGCACCCTGTCCGAGGTTCTGGCGCGCGGAGATGTCCACGACCCCGACCTGAACCGCATGTCAATCACCGTGGGTGAGGTGCGCACCTCGCCCGATCTGAAGATCGCCACCGCCTATGTGTTGCCCTTGGGCGGCAAGGGGCAGGAGGATGTGATCGCGCTGCTGGCCCGCAACAAGGGTGAATTGCGGCGGGCGGTCGGCAAGAAGGTCGGTCTGAAATTCTCACCCGATCTGCGGTTCCGGCTGGATGACACCTTTGACCGAATGGATGACACGCGCCGCATGTTCGATCAGGACGCGGTGCGCCGCGATCTGGACGAGTGATCCGCGCATTTGTCATTTTGGGCGCGGTCTTCTGGGCCGCGCAGGCCTCAGCGGTCACATGCGAGAAGGTGACCCATGAGGACAAGCGGTACACCATCTGCGAGGTGGATGCCGCCAGCGAAGAGTTGCGCCTCTTCCTCAATGATGAAGACGGTAAGGTGCTGGGCCATTTCTCATCGGTGAACGAGACCCTGGCCCTACAGGGAAAGCGTCTGGCATTTGCCATGAACGCGGGCATGTATCATGACGACCGCTCGCCCGTCGGGCATTATGTCGAAGGCGGCCAGGAACAGATGCGGGTGATCCCCAATGCCGGGCCGGGCAATTTCGGTTTGTTGCCGAACGGAGTGTTTTGCATCCGCGAAGGCCGCGCCGACGTGTTTGAGACATTGGATTATGTGGATCAGGCCCCGCAGTGCCGTTTCGCCACGCAATCCGGTCCTATGCTGGTCATCGACGGGGAATTGCACCCGCGATTCCTGCCCGATTCGACCTCGCGCTACGTGCGCAACGGCGTTGGTACAAGCGCGGATGGGACACGGGCAGTATTCGCGATCTCGGATGACTATGTCACCTTCCACGAATTCGGCAGCCTGTTCCGCGATGTCCTTGAAACGCCGAATGCCCTGTTCTTCGACGGCAATATCTCTCGTATGTATGAACGCGCGGGCAATCGGTCGGATGTCGGGTTTTCGCTTGGCCCTATTGTAGGTGTTGTCGAAGATACGCCCTGAAATTGACAGTGGCAGAACGATCCGTTAGGTCGCGCGCCTCGGTAAGATTCAGGGTGTAGAATGGGACGCAAACGCAAGGGTCGCGACATTTCCGGTTGGCTGGTGGTGGACAAGCCCGCGGGCATGACCTCGACCGCTGTGGTCAACAAGGTTAGGTGGGCGATGGATGCCAAGAAAGCGGGCCATGCAGGCACGCTTGACCCCGAAGCAACCGGCGTTCTGGCCGTGGCTTTGGGTGAGGCGACCAAGACCGTTCCCTACATCACCGATGCGCTGAAGGCCTACACCTTCACCGTCCGTTTGGGTCAGGCGACCAACACCGACGATGCCGAGGGCGAAGTGATCGCACAAAGCGACGCGCGCCCTTCGGATGACGATATCAAACAGGCGCTGGCCCCGTTTCTGGGTGATACCATGCAGGTCCCGCCCAAGTTCTCGGCCGTGAAAATCGACGGCCAGCGCGCCTATAAGCTGGCACGCGATGGCGAAGATGTGGAATTGGCCGCGCGACCGCTATGGGTCGAGGAACTGATTTTGGTCGACCGCCCCGACGAAGACCACGTGACGTTGGAAATGACCTGCGGCAAGGGCGGCTATGTCCGCTCAATCGCCCGCGATCTGGGCGCAGCGCTGGGGTGCCACGGACACGTCCGGGAACTGCGCCGCGTCTGGTCCGGCCCGTTCGAGGTTGAAGACGGGTTGAGCATCGAACAGATCGATGAAATGGCCAAGACAACCGCACTGGACGACTACCTGCACCCGCTGGAAACCGGCCTCGCCGGTCTGCCTGAATTGAAATGCACACCCGAAGGCGCAACCCGCCTACGCAACGGAAATCCGGGCATGGTTCTGGCCTCGGACGTGGAATACGGCGATGAAGCCTGGGCTTCGCTGGACGGCAAGGCCGTGGCGGTGGGGATCTACAAATCGGGCGAATTGCACCCCAGCCGGGTGTTCGTTACCTAAGCCACGTGCTAGGCGAAGGGCATGATTACCCGTTTCCACACCAAGGGCGACGCGCCCTCGACCGCCATCTATTCCGACTGCGAGAAATATCGCTATAGCCTGACCCGCATCTGGGATCCTGCGGGGCGCAAAGCGCTGTTCGTGATGCTGAACCCGTCTACCGCGACCGAGGTTCAGAACGACCCGACGGTGGAACGTTGCGAACGCCGCGCGCGGGCGCTGGGGTTCGGAGCATTTCAGGTAACCAACATCTTTGCCTGGCGCGACACCGACCCGCGCAAGATGCGCGCTGCTGCCGACCCGGTAGGACCCGAGAACGACGCGGCCATATTGGATGGTGTTCAATGGGCCGATCAGGTCATCGCCGCATGGGGCACCCATGGTGCACATCTGGACCGCGGCCCGGCGGTTGAGACGCTGCTGCGCGGCACCGGTCAGCAACTGTTTCATTTGGGGCTGACCAAGGCCGGACACCCCAAGCACCCGCTTTACATCGCCTATACCCAACAGCCCGAACCGTGGTGACCGACGGTTAACCACAAGTTCAGCTTGGCTTTGACCAACTGACTGATCACATGGGATATTTCACCCTCGGAGCAGTGCGTTCTCGGAGGGTTGCCATGTTTCTGTTCGGATTGCTGAGCCTGGCCGCAATGGGCGGAGCAGCCTATGCGATGGGCGGTATTATCGAGGCTGACGACGACACCGAAGAAGACGAGATCATCGAAGATGAACCGCAAGAGGTCTCTGACGGCAGGTATCTTGAGATTGGTGAAAACATCGACGAAGTCGAAGAGCCCTCGACCGGGACCACAGTCTCGGAATTCGAAGGCGATTTGGTTGTGGCCGGGGACGACGACACAAACATTCTGACCGGGCAAGATGGCGACGACCTGATCAACGGCTACGGTGGC
The DNA here is from genome assembly GCF_059611065.1 of Ruegeria sp. CDSB086. NCBI lineage: Bacteria > Pseudomonadati > Pseudomonadota > Alphaproteobacteria > Rhodobacterales > Roseobacteraceae > Ruegeria > Ruegeria sp. CDSB086. The sequence continues at coordinate 68,050 of NZ_JBXWOV010000004.1, forward strand.
GACGACACTGTGCTGGGGGGCATGGGCGATGACACCCTGCATGGCGGCGATGGCGTTGATACAATCCAGGGCGGCGAAGGCGATGATGTTTTGCATGGCGAAGGTAACGATGACGTCCTGTCCGGTGAGGATGGCGACGACAAGCTTTTTGGTCATTTCGGCGACGACAGGCTGGACGGTGGCGATGGGGATGACGACCTGTACGGCGGTCAGGACAACGACACGCTGACCGGAGGCGCGGGCGCCGATGCGCTGCATGGGGGCTATGGCGACGATGAGCTTGCTGGTGGCGCAGGTGAAGACGTCTTGTTTGGCGGCGACGGTGACGACGTGCTGACCGGTGAGGATGGCGAAAACGAAGACTCCGTGGATTTTCTGAATGGCGGTGCCGGCGACGACATTATTGCTGCCCATAGCGGTGATATCGTGACCGGAGGCGAAGGCGCCGACAGCATCCACCTGAACCCCGAGGATGACGACGATGCCGTCAAGGTCATGGATTTTGAACCCGGGCAGGACAAGCTGTTGATCTCGTGGGAAGGCGAGGAAGATCCGGAGATCAACATTGAAACAGACACTGAAAACGAAAACCTGACCCGTGTCATGGTCGACGGACAAGACGTCGCCCAACTGCTGGGTGCCAAAGGGTTGACCCTGGACGATATCCAATTGATCAACGGTCAGGAACTGCCGCAGCTCAATGCGCTGAGTTGAAGCAATAGAATCCCTTTGCCATTTGCCTGAAATCCGCTTATACGCGCCCATCCGCATCGGAATCGGTGCGGTTTTCTCCATGGGCCTGTGCTGGACGACATCCCGGCCTGCGCCATCAACTCTAACCTTTTAAAGGAGACCCCGATGTCGATTACTGCCGCTGAAAAAGCACGCGTCATGAAAGAATTCGGCACCAAGGACGGCGACACCGGTTCGCCAGAAGTCCAGGTTGCCATCCTGACCTCGCGCATCACCACCCTGACCGAGCACTTCAAGACCCACAAAAAAGACAACCACGGTCGTCGTGGTCTGCTGAAAATGGTCGCCCAGCGCCGTAAGCTGCTGGACTACCTGAAGGGCAAAGAAGAAGCGCGCTATCAGGACCTGATCAAAAAGCTGGGCATCCGTCGTTAATTTCGGATCTTACCGCTTTTGGATTTCGGACGCCCGCCCTAATTGGCGGGCGTTTTTTGTTGGATCAGGGAACGCGCGCTCGGAGTAGCGGTATGGTGGGGCTCAATCCGGCTTGCAGTTCACAAACTCTGTCGGCACTATCCCGGGACCTGATCAACAGCTGCTCAATACCTCAGTCCCCCAAACACACATCCAGTGTGTGACGACAAGTAAAATGGAACCAAATGAAGCTGGAATTTCATCATATTAACCTGGTGGCAGACGACGTTGACCGCCTACACGACTTTTATACAAACGTCTTGGGTTTGGGTGATATTCCGCAGCATAATTTCCCGCGCTCTGAAGCAACCGAAGACTCGGGTTATGACGGCCAAATCCGCTTTGCAACGGACGGCAGCATGCAGATGCACCTTGCGGAACGGGACTTTGACGTCGCTTTCAAAAATGATCAGGTCATCAATCCAGTGAGCCGCGGACACATTGCGTTCCGAACGGATGATCTTGCCGCGGTCTTGAGGATACTTGATGAAAACGCGGTTCCTTATTCGGACTATGGCACAGCCTTTTCGAAAGAGTGGCACCAAGTGTTCTTTCGCGACCCCGAAGGCAATGTTGTCGAAGTTCATCAACAGGTAGCGACTTTGGGCTAAAACTTAGCCCGAAGTTCCCCGCACTGTTCAGCTTGTGACGGCGCGCTAAACCATATCGTACTCTACGCTTTTGGCTCCGATGTCGCCCATGTGGCCGGTGATGCGCTGCACCAATTTCTGCCTGGACATGTCTGCAAGCGCCTCCGGAAAACTCTGAAGCTCTTCCTTTCTGGCGACAACTGTCAAAGTGCGTGAAAGGCCCGAGACCGGAAGATCTTTCAACTGCAGACTCATATTCTCGACCAAACCATCGATCAGCAATGTTGGCGTCAAAAGGCTGAACCCCTGACCTGCGGAAACACAGGACGTAACCATGCTGGAGCGGTCCGCCTGGATGACCTTGTCGGGCTCAAACCGCAATCGGCGCAGATGCTGCGCAATCTGGCGGCCCGCGTTGGTTGTATCTCCGAACCGCACCAGAGGAAGCCGCGTTTGGATCGCCTCCAGGCTGTCCGTCGGGCCGTCATATGTTTCTGGCAGGACCAGAAGGTATCGTTCGGTCAGAACGTGATGACGCTCCAGACCATCCATATCCAGAAACGGGTTAGATGTGATCGCGAGGTCCGCTTGTTTCGTCCGCAGCAGGTGTTCATGGTTACCGCTTTGACCGGCGTGCAAGGTGATATCTTCGACGTTGAACTCACGCTGCGCAAAATCGACCAAAGAGGGCGTCAGCGTTGTGGCGATTGAGGCTTGAATGCCGACTCGCAGCAGCGTCAGGGATTTCTGGCCAACGTGGCGCAGTTCCGTTTCCATGTCGGAAAGTGCATCCAGAATCTTCTGCGCTTTTCCATGCAAACGCGCACCCGCATAGGTCAGCCGTGCCGGACGTGTACTGCGATCCAGGAGCACAGTGCCGAAGGCCCTTTCCAACGCTGTGACGTGCTGGGACGCTGCTGGCTGCGACAGATTCAGAAGTTTTGCGCCCGCCCGCATCTGACCCGTTTCCGCAACGGCGACGAAAACCTCAAGTGAACGCATCAGACTTGGTGAGAGTTTACGATGATCCAGCATTGCTCATCCTTAGTATAAATAACTTTTATACTGTTGGAATTTTCTTGGTTTACGTCAAGCACTCGGTCAACGCTTTGACCATGACACGTTCGCGCTCATCTCGACGCCGCAGGGCCGCTGGATCTCGCACTCTTCCCGAGGCGCGCGCGCCGTTCATTCTGCGCAAACTTTCGACCTTCAATGTCCTCAGCGAGGCTGGCCTGCAACAGATCGAGGCCAATGCAGATACCATCCTTTCTGAAACCGGGATGGAGTTTCAGGACGACCCGGAAATCCTGAGCATTTTTGCCGATGAAGGCTGTGACGTCGACGGCTCTCGAGTTCGGTTCGCGCCGGGGTTCTGCCGCAAAACGATCATGGCAACCGCGCCAGCTCAGTTCGTTCAACATGCACGAAACCCGGCCAACAACGTTCAGCTGGGCGGCAACGCCAGCGTGCTATGCCCGGCCTGGGGTCCGCCCTTTGTGCACGATCTGGACCGCGGGCGGCGCTATGCCTCGCATCAGGACTTCGTCGATCTGGTCAAGCTGCATCACAGCCTGCCCTGGCTGCACCATTCGGGCGGCGTGGTCTGCGAACCGGTGGATTTACCGGCCAACAAACGCCATCTCGACATGCTTTATGGTCATATTCGCCACTCTGACCGCGCCTTTATGGGGGCCTTTATCGGGGCCGAACGCGCGGGCCACGCAATCGACATGGCACGGATTGTGTTCGGTGATGATTTCGTGGCGGAAAACGCCGTCCTGTATTGTGTCTCGAATACAAACGCGCCGTTGGTGATGGACAGTCACATGTCGGGCGCGTTGAAAACCTATGCCCGGGCCGGGCAACCGGTCGCTTGCACCCCCTGGGTTCTAACCGGGGCCATGTCGCCGTCCACCGTGGCAGGAACGTTGGCTCAGGTGTTGGCCGAGACCATGGCAGCGATGACGCTGACCCAACTGATAAACCCCGGGGCACCCTGCATGATGGGCAGTTTTGCCTCAACCATGTCGATGAAGTCCGGGGCACCCACTTTTGGTACGCCCGAAGCCGGGTTGATGGTTTTGGCGGCCGGTCAGCTTGCCCGCAGGCTGGGGGTGCCGCTGCACACGGTTGGCACGCTCAGCGCCTCAAAAGTTCCGGACGCCCAGAGCCAGCAAGAGGCTACATGGGGCCTTATGATGTCGATGTTCGCAGGCGCCAATCTGATCAACCACGCCACGGGATGGCTCGAAGGTGGGTTGGTGACCTCGTTCGAAAAAACGATCTTGGATCATGATCTGTGCGGCAAAGTCGGACGGTTCTTCGATGGAATCGACATGAGCGAGAACGCTCAGGCGATGGAGGCAATTGCCGCGACCGGACCGGGGCGGCATTTTCTGGGCTCTGAGCATACGCAGGCCAATTTCATGTCCGCATTGTTCCGGCCCTGGACCCCGGATGACAATTCATTCGAACAATGGCACGCGGCCGGAGAGTTGGATGCCGCAGCCCGCTCCAATGCAATCTGGAAAGAGCGGCTTGACGCATATCAAGACCCCGGCCTCGACTCCAACATCGACGCCGCGCTGCACGACTATATCGCGCAGCGTAAGGCCGAGAAGCCAGATCAGGATTACTTCTGATGAGCCGTATCTTGATCATCGGAGGTGGCGCTATTGGTCTGAGCCTGGCCTACCACCTGGCCAAACGCGGCTCGACTGACGTCACTGTTCTGGAGCGCAATCAGCTGACCTCGGGCACGTCCTGGCATGCGGCGGGGATTGTCGGCCCGCTGCGCGCAACGCCAAACATGACCCGATTGGCAATGGCCGCACTTGAGGTTTTTCCTACCCTTGAGGCCGAGACTGGCATGTCCACTGGATATCGCCAAACCTCTGGCTATTGGCTGGCCCGCGACCCTGCCCGCCTGGACGAGCTGCGCCGGATTGCGGATCTGGGCCAGACGCTGGGACTGACCCCACACATGATCGAGGCCTCGGACGTGCCCCTGTCACACCTTGATCTGAAGAACCATGTCGGCGCGCTGCATGTGCAGGAAGATGCCAATGTGAATCCGGTCGATTTGTGCATGGCATACGCCAAAGGTGCACGGGATCGTGGCGTTTCAATCCGCGAACACACCGGGGTTCAGTCCCTGCGGAAAAAGGGTCAGCGGATCACGGGTGTAACCCTGACCGATGGGACGAAACTAGACGCCGATCAGGTCGTTCTTGCCACCGGCGCTTGGTCACGTGAGCTGGCCGCCAATGTTGGCGTCGCGCTTCCGTTACAGGCGGTCGAGCACATGTATGTTGTCACCGAACCCATGCCCGACCTGCCCAACCCGTTCCCGGTAATCCGAGATCTGGACCGTGGCATCTACATCAAGGGCGATGCGGGCAAGCTTGTGATCGGCGGCTTTGAACCCAACGCCAAATGCTGGGACGCTTATGGCCCCGAAGGCGACCGACCCTTTCTTGAACTGGCTGAGGATTGGGATCAATTTGCCCCTTTCATGGAGGCCGCATTAGAGCTATGCCCCAGCCTTGAAAAGGTCGGCATTCAGCATTTCATGAATGGCCCGGAAAGCTTTACCGCGGACACAAGGCCGCTTGTTGGTGAAACCACGGTCGATGGATTGTTTGTGGCTGCGGGTATGAACTCGGTCGGGGTCATGTCTTCGGCGGGGATTGGGCGGGCGCTGGCGGATTGGATGGTCGACGGCCACCCCCCGATGGACATTTGGGAGGTCGATGTCGTCCGGGTCGACCCGCACACAGCCAGCGCCAAACATATGGCCGACCGTATGGAAGAGGCCGTCGCGGATCTTTTCGCTTTGCATTGGCCATATAAACAGCCCAACGCCGGCCGAGGTCTGCGCACCACAGCACTGCACGATTTCTGGGCTGAGGCTGGGGCGCATTTTGGCCTGACGGCCAGTTGGGAACGCGGGCTGTATTACGGACCGGCACAGCCCTATTCAACAACAGATCAGGGGTGGTGGCCGCTGGTTGAGGCCGAAGCGGCGGTCTTGGATCAGGGCACTGCGCTGATTGACCTAAGCCCGTTTACCAAACTGGAAATCACCGGGCCGGATGCTCTGAAGACATTGAACCACCTGACAACCGCGCAGATGGACGTGCCCATTGGTCGGGCTGTCTATACGCAGATACTTAACGCGCGCGGTGGGATCGAAATGGATGTGACCATCACGCGGTTGGGTAGGGATGCGTTTCATCTGACCTCAGGTGCCGCCACGCGGATGCGCGATCGGGTGTTCCTGCGCAGGCATTTGAAGGGCGATGTGTCTGTAAAGGATTTGACCGAAGCATTCTGCACAATCGGTGTAATGGGAGGTGGCAGTCGGACGCTGCTACAGGGTCTTGGCAGCCTTCCAGAAATGGCATTTGGCCATGCCGCCACCGTCAAACTGGCAGGCATTACTTGCCGCGCCACGCGCGTAAGCTTTGTCGGAGAGTTGGGCTGGGAATTGACCATGCCCAACGCTCAGGCCGCTCAACTGTTCGCTGCACTGCACGGGGCAGGCGCGCGCCCGCTGGGCCACTATGCGGTGGATGCCTGCCGGTTGGAGAAGGGCTTCAAACACTGGGGGCATGAACTTGGCCCCAAGATCACTCCGCTGGAAGCCGGTCTGGGGTTCACCATCGACTGGTCCAAGGAGTTTCAGGGCAAAGCGGCGCTGGAACAGCAAAAGTCCAACGGCTTGCAACAGCGCCTGATCCTTCTGCAGGTTCACGGCAATGCCCTGATGTTGCATGACGAACCGGTGTTCGAGAACGGCATCCATGTCGGGCTCACAACCTCGGGCGGGCGCGGGCCGCGTACGGGGCTGAACCTGTGTTTTGCCATGGTCGCGGTCCAATCGGGCGAGACGTTGACCCAGATATGCGATCGAAATTTCGCGGTTCGGGTTGCTGGGCAGGACTATCTGGCGCAGCCCTTGCGACGTCCGCCCTTTGATCCCTCAGGCGAAAGGATGCGCGCATGATCAAGGCGCAGGTTGTCATCATCGGTGGCGGCGCGATGGGCGTGTCGCTGATGTATCACCTGATCAAGGCGGGCTGGTCCGATGTTCTGCTGGTCGAGAAAAACGACCTGACCCATGGTTCGACATGGCACGCGGCGGGACTGTGCACCCATTTCGCGCATAATCCCACCATTCAGGAATTGCGCGCCACCTCTGTTCGGCTTTACCGCGATATACTTCCGCGGGAAACCGGACGCGATTGCGGCTTTCACCGCTCTGGCGCGATGCGGATTACCCGCAACCCCGACCGAATGGATGAGTTCCGCCATGTGGCCGGTCTGTCCGAATTCACCGGCTACCCGCTGGAGGTCCTGACGCCCGATCGGATCGCCGAGATCTTCCCTCTGGCCAAACTGGATGGGCTGATCGGCGGGATTTATGAACCTGATGACGGCCATGTAGACCCTACGCTGGCGACCCACGCAATGGCTGAGGTTGCCCGGCGTGGCGGGGCTCGGATCATACGCAATTGCGCAGTCACCGCGATTGAGCGTCAGCAGGATCATTGGCGGATCGAGACTGCGAAAGAGATCGTAGAAACCACCCACGTGGTCAACGCCGCAGGCACCTGGGGCTGGGAAATCGGGCAAATGATGGGACTCAACATCCCGTCTGTTCCGGTGCTGCACCAATACTTGGTGACGGACACGGTGGCGGCCGTATCGTCCCGGATCAAAGAGGGTCTGCCCGAACTGCCGATCATTCGCGACCCTGAAGAAAGCTGGTATGTGCGGCAGGAACGCGATGGGCTGATCCTGGGGCCTTATGAAAAGGACGCCAAGGTCTGGTCCGTTGATGGTGTGCCACCCGAGTTTGGCGCGAACCTGATGCCGCCGGATCTGGACAGTGTGGAACACATCATCATGGCCGCAATGGAACGAATACCGGCGCTGGAAACCGGTGGTGTAAAATCGGTGATCAACGGGCCGATTACCTTCACCCCGGATGCAAATCCATTGATCGGACCTGCACACGGGCTGGAAAACGCCTGGATTTTAACCGGCTCGTCCATGGGGGTGATGGAAGGTGGTGGCGCAGGTTGGTTCCTGGCCCATTGGATGACCCACGGCGCGCCGCCGATGGATGCGCTGGCGGTGGACTCGCGCCGCTTTGGGTCCTGGGCAGATCGTGATTATCGGGTTGCCAAAGCCGTCGAGTGTTTCGGCCTGCAATTCGGCGTGCACTATCCGCATGAGGAACGGCCCGCAGGGCGCGGCCTGCGGCTGTCCCCGCTGCACGACCTGATGGTCAAACGTGGCGCGGTGATGGGCGCGGTTTATGGGTGGGAGCGTCCAAATTGGTTCTCAAACACGCCCGGAGCAATCGCCGATGAAACTTTCCGCCGCGCCAATTGGTTCGAACCCGTGGCGCAAGAGGTCGAGGCCGCGCACAATCGCGTCGCCATGGCCGACTTGTCGGTGTTTTCGAAATTCGACGTCACCGGCCCCGATGTCGCGGCCTTCCTACAAGCATTGGGCGCGAACCGCGCGATCCCGCCGGGCCGGATCGGCCTGACCCATGCGCTGACCCCTGCAGGCGGCGTATTGTCGGAATTCACCGTCACCCGCTTGGCCGAGGATCACGCCTATCTGACCAGCGCCGCCGCGGCCGAGCAGATCGATCATGATCTTCTGACACAGGTTGCCAAAGGCTTTGACGTCACCATCCGAAACGTCTCTGAGAATCTGGCAGTTATCGGCGTCATGGGGCCCAAATCCGCCGATGTGTTGCCTGAGTTGAACCATTTGCCATGGCTCACCGCGCAAGAGATCCATGTAGCGGGGTTTCCCCTGCGCGCCTTGCGAGTGTCCTATCTGGGCGAATGCGGTTGGGAACTGCACGTGGCTAAAGAACATGCCGTGCAACTTTTCATGACGCTTGAAGAGATCGCCAAACCTCATGGTCTGGAATTCTACGGGGCCTATGCTGCAAACTCCATGCGTCTTGAAAAAGGCTATCGCGGTTGGGGCAGTGATCTGACGACCGAACGCAGCCCATTTGAGGCAGGTCTGACCCCATTTGTCCGCAAGGACCTACGCGACGAACTAGCAAGGGACAACGCATGGGAAATGGTGCTGATTGAGGTCGACGCCGGTGAGATAGATCCGTTCTGCGCGCACACGGTCTGGAAAGACGGTCTGCCTGTCGGCATCGCCACCTCGGGTGCCTATGGCCACCGGACCGGTAAGGTTCTGGCTTTGGCCTATCTGCGCGACCCGACTGCGCGAGACGGGCTGACCATCTCAATACTGGGCCAGCATCGTGCGGCAACGATCCTGCCTGAGGCCCCCTTTGACCCCGAAAACTCACGCCCGAAAACCGGAGGTTCCAAATGACCAACCATCCCCTTCATACCGACTGGGACTTCTCGAACACCGCCGCGCGACGGGACCAGTACTATGCCGCCTCGCTGACGCGGTTCACGCCGTTTCGCGAACCGATCGTTTTCAAGAAAGGTCAGGGCCAATACCTTTGGGATACGGAGGGGCGGAAATACACCGATCTGCTGGGCATGAATGTCTGTATCTCGGTCGGGCACTCGCATCCGCGCGTGGTGGCGGCGGCAACAGCACAGGCGCAGGAACTGACCCATTGCACGACAATGTTCTACCACCCGACACCTGCGCATCTGGCCGAAGAATTGGCTGCGACGATGCCCAAAGGAAATGACTGGGTGGTGCATCTGACCAACTCCGGATCCGAAGCGGTTGATCTGGCGATGACCATGGCGCGCACTTACACAGGCAATCTGGATTTACTTGCGCTGCGTACCGCCTATCACGGACCAACGGCAGCAGCGCAGTCGATCACCGGCATCTCGGGCTGGCGCCACCCGGGCATGCCCGGCAACGTGGCCTTTGTGCCCGAACCCAATCAATACCGCGGCATCTTTGGACCTGGAACCCAGCCCTATCTGGATGAGATCGATCGCACCATTGCAACAGCCACATCCGGCAAGGTGGCAGGTATCTTTGTGGAAAGCGTGCAGGGTTATGGTGGCATCATCGAAATGCCGCCCGGCTATATGTCCGGTGCCGCCGAGCGCGTGCGCGCGGCAGGAGGTCTTTATATCGCGGACGAGGTTCAATCGGGCTTTGGCCGCACTGGCGAAAATTTCTGGGGGTTCGAGGCGGACGGCGTCGTTCCCGACATTGTGGTCATGGCAAAGGGTCTGGGAAATGGCTTTCCGATTGGTGCAGTTGTGGCCAAGAAGCATATCGCCGAACCCATGGCAGAGAGGTTTATGTTCCACACCTATGGTGCCAACCCGACCTCGGCGGCGGCAGCCCGTGCGGTTCTTGCCGTCATGCGGGACGAAGGGTTGCAGGAAAACGCCCGCGTAGTGGGGACCGCCTTGCTGGAAAGGTTGCACGGCTTGAAAGACAAGTATCACGTCATCGGCGATGTTCGCGGGAAGGGCCTGATGCTTGCGCTGGAGTTCGTCAAAGACCGGGACAGCAAGACGCCTGACAAGGACATGACGACAGAGGTTTTCGAAGCCTGCCGCGCACAAGGGATTATCCTGTCCAAATCCGGTCCGTTTCAACAGTGCCTGCGGATGGTGCCACCACTTTGTTTGTCGCTCGACGATGTGGATCAGGTGGCGAACAGTCTTGATCAGGCGCTCGAAACTGCCGTGAATGTCGACAAAGCATAAGCGACAGGGCCACAGATTCGTGCCATTTGGCCTCGAAGTTTCCGGGCTTTTTTGGTTGTCCAGTGACAAAAAAGCGCCCGCCAAAAGGCGGACGCCAAAAGGTTCTCAGATCAAGAACCTACATCTTGGCCCGTTCTGATTTCAGCGCCAGCCACAAGCAGTAGCACATGACTAGAACCACCAGCGTGAACGGGATACCGGTCGAGACCGCAGCGCCTTGCAGGGCGGAAAGACCGCCGCCAAGCAACAGTGCAATCGCGACCAGACCCTCAAGCGTGCACCAGAACACCCGCTGCACAACCGGGGCGTCCATCTTGCCACCCGCAGTAATGGTGTCGATCACCAGTGAACCGGAATCCGACGAGGTGACGAAGAAAATCACGATCAGGACCAGCGCGATTGGCGCTACAATGCCATAAAGGGGCAGTTCCTTGAGGAAGCCAAACAATGCGCCCTCAGGTGCGTAGCTGTCGATCACCGTTGCACGCACACCTTCGGCACCGCCTGCGTTCAGCATGTCGATTGCAGCACCACCGAATGTCGACATCCACAGGGCACAGACTGCCGTCGGTGCCAGAAGGGCGCAGAGAATGAACTCGCGCACTGTGCGACCCTTCGAGATGCGAGCGATGAACATGCCCACAAAAGGTGACCATGCGATCCACCAAGCCCAGTAGAAGGTTGTCCAGCCGTGGAAATAGCTGGTGTCTTCACGTCCGAACGGGTTGGACAATGCCGGCAGGTGCCACACGTAGTCCTTCATCACGTTGAAATACCGTGCGAAAGCAGTGCCGACGCCGGTAACAACGATCACGAAGACAAACAGACCAACGGCCATGATCATGTTGATTTCACTCAACCGTTTGACGCCAGCATCCATCCCCATCAGGACCGAACCCAACGCAATCAACGTGATACCGATAATCAGCAGAACTGTGACGGTTGGGCTGGGTTCGATACCGAACACCTCATTCAACCCTGCCGCAACCTGCTGCGCGCCAAGACCCAGCGAGGTGGTCAGGCCAAAGAGCGTCGCAAACACAGCCAAGGTATCAATGATATGGCCCCACCAACCCCAGACGCGTTCGCCCAGGATCGGGTAGAAGGCTGAACGCAAGGTCAGGGGCAGATCAAGGTTATAGGCAAATATGGCCAGGCTTAGACCAACAGCGGCATAGACCGCCCACCCTTCCAGCCCCCAGTGATGGATTGTACCGACAACTCCAGCATATTCATTGCCCGGAACAGCGATGTCGATGCCCAGTGGCACCGCGTTGCCGTCTTCGGCAAAATTGTAATAGACGGGCTCCATCACTCCAAAGAACAACAGCCCGATGCCGATACCAGCCGCGAACATCATCGCAATCCATCCGGCATAGGAATAGTCGGGCTTTGCGTCCTTGCCACCGATCCGCACCTTGCCAACCGGCAACACGATCAGAACAAGACAGAACAACGTGATTGCGTCGACCGACAGGACCAGGAACCAGTCAAACGTGCTGGTTAGCCATGGTCGTAGCCAGCCAAACAGTGCCGCGGTACCTTCTTGGTTGGCCAAAGCGATCAGAACGAACGCGAAGATCAGGATACTCGAGATCAAAAAGACCGGGTTGTGGATGTCCAGACCGAATGGCCGGACGTTGTCTTGCCCAAGCTCGTATTCGGTCTCGAAGTCATAAATCCGGGGGTCCGGATCCAGCATTTTCTTGGTTTGTGCCATTCGTCTGCCCTTCTGTTCGCTAAATGCAAACGCCAAGGTATTCGACCAGCGGACGGAAACGAGATTTTGTCCCTTGGCGTTTCTCCGTCAATTCGACCGCGGGCTTCGTGATAACAGCTTACACTGACGACATAATTTCACCAAACGCATTCCTGTTAGCGAATGCAATTGCGTTGCACTCACCCCTTGCAAACCAATCGCCTTCAGGTAGTTTTCGCGCTTTGATACTTTCGCTATATTAACAGGCCCTGCCCTATGACGCTTATCTTCAACTCTCTTCTACTGTCGATGCGGGTGATGCTGCACATGATCGTCCCCGTTCTTGTGATTAGCCTCGCCTCAGTTGTTGTTTGGACGGTTCTGGGTATTTTCACCCTCGGGATGGCCAATTACATTAGCGGACCGGTCACAACCGCATTTTTCACCCTTTTCGGAATTCGCACAGCGCTTGCGCTGAAAGGGGATAAGCGACACACGGATTACAGGGCCATGGCCCTGTATTCGGTAATGTACGGGTTGTTTTTTGCTGCTGTACTATGGGTTCTGAAACTGATTGTGGCTGTATCGGGCATTGCATATGCCCTGTGGCAGATCGGGGAACCGATATCTTGGGCCGCTTTCCAGAACGTTCCCAAGCCGGCTCTGGGCGCTTTTGGCCTGCTTGCCGGAGGTAGCAGTCTGATCGTGATGTGCTTTGTATGGGCTGCGTTCTACGCGATCATGGCCGTACCGATAGCCAGAGCCGCACAATCCGCCGGGCGCCGTGCGCCGAGCCACGCCTTCTTCAATGGGCTGGGGCGTAGTTTCATACCGCTGTTCTGCGTCTTCTTCGTTTCGATCTTCCTGCAGCTCTATTTTGGCTTCTACACAGCTTTCTACGCCCTGCTTCCGATCCTTATGTCGGTAGTCTCGATCCTGACGGCACAGAGTTTGCCAAATTTCGATCTTGAGATCATTCTTAGGGGAGCCGCCGCAGGTGGGGCTTTGCTATGGCTGAATTCGTGGCTCTGGTCAGTGTGTGCTCTGGCGTTTTTGAAATTCGAAGGGGATGACACAGTAGCCGTGACTGCCCCGTCCCCGGATCTGGAAACAGCAACGGATTTGCGGGCGTTGCGAAAGTCGCGCGAGCGTTCTTTCTGAATTCCGGCGGGAACCCTGCTGTAAGCGAGACCTCTTTCAATCCGCCCCAATCTCATGTATGCGCGCGGTATCTGAGACGTTGTGCCCTGATCCCGGCACTCAGACGAAAGCTAAAATGGGATCGGCGGCAATGGGGTCGCCATGCAAACGGGAGACCCGCAGGGGCGGGAGTGCTCCCATCTAGGATACGCATATGTTTGATGTAACGAAAAAATCTATGCAGTGGGGCGAAGAGACGCTCACACTGGAAACCGGCAAAGTTGCCCGTCAGGCTGACGGCAGCGTGATCGCGACACTGGGCGAAACCAGCGTCATGGCGAACGTGACCTTTGCGCGGGCGCAAAAACCGGGTCAGGACTTTTTCCCTCTGACCGTCCATTATCAGGAAAAATACTATGCCGCCGGCAAAGTTCCGGGTGGCTTCTTCAAGCGCGAGGCGCGCCCGACCGAAAAAGAGACACTGACTGCGCGTCTGATCGACCGTCCGATCCGCCCGCTGTTCGTTGACGGCTTCAAAAACGAAGTTCTGGTGATGTGCACCGTGCTGTCCCACGATCTGGTCAACGACCCCGACATGGTTGCGATGATCGCTGCCTCGGCCGCGCTGACTATTTCCGGCGCGCCGTTCATGGGTCCAATCGCCGGTGCCCGCGTTGGTTTTGAGGACGGTGAATACGTTCTGAACCCGACCGTTGACGACATGCAGGACCTGCGCCTGAACCCTGAACAGCGTCTGGATCTGGTTGTTGCCGGCACCAAAGACGCCGTGATGATGGTTGAGTCGGAAGCCTATGAGCTGTCCGAGGCCGAAATGCTGGGTGCGGTCAAATTCGCACATGAGCAGATTCAGCCGGTCATCGACCTGATCATCGCGCTGGCCGAAGACGCCGCGAAAGAGCCGTTCGACTTCCAGGCGCCCGACTATTCCGAGCTGTCCGCCGCTGTCAAAGCTGCCGGTGAAGAGCAGATGCGCGCCGCCTTCGCAATCACCGACAAGCAAGAGCGCACCGCCGCTGTTGCTGCTGCCCGTGACGCGATCAAAGCAGCGCTGACCGAAGAGCAGCTGGAAGACGGCAACCTCGGTTCGGCAATGAAAAAGCTGGAAGCTGGCATTCTGCGCGGCGACGTTGTCAAAGGCGGCAAGCGGATCGACGGTCGTTCGACCACCGATATCCGTGGAATCGTTGCAGAAACCTCGATGCTGCCCCGGACCCACGGTTCCGCCCTGTTCACCCGTGGTGAAACGCAGGCGCTGGCCGTGACCACGCTGGGTACCGGTGACGATGAACAGTTCATCGACGCGCTGCATGGCAACTTCAAATCGAACTTCCTGCTGCACTACAACTTCCCTCCGTATTCGGTTGGTGAAGTTGGCCGCGTGGGTGGCCCGGGCCGCCGCGAAATCGGCCACGGCAAGCTGGCATGGCGCGCCCTGCAGGCAGTTCTGCCTGCGGCAACCGACTTCCCCTACACGATCCGTATCGTGTCGGAGATCACTGAATCCAACGGCTCCAGCTCGATGGCGTCGGTCTGTGGCGGCTCGCTGTCGATGATGGATGCGGGTGTTCCGCTAAAAGCACCGGTTGCCGGTGTGGCCATGGGTCTGATCCTGGAAGACGACGGCGATTACGCCATCCTGTCGGACATTCTGGGCGACGAAGACCACCTGGGCGACATGGACTTCAAAGTGGCAGGTACCGAAAACGGCATCACCTCGCTGCAGATGGACATCAAGGTCGCGGGCATCACACCCGAGATCATGGAGAAAGCCCTGGCACAAGCCAAGGACGGCCGGATGCACATCCTGGGTGAGATGGGCAAAGCCCTGTCCGAGACCAACGATTTCTCGGTCCACGCCCCGCGCATCGAGACCATGAACATCCCGACCGACAAGATCCGTGAAGTGATCGGTTCGGGCGGTAAGGTGATCCGCGAAATCGTCGAAGTGTCGGGTGCCAAGGTCGACATCAACGACGAGGGCGTGATCAAGATCGCCTCGCCAGATGGTGAATCGATCAAGAAGGCCTATGAGATGATCCACTCGATCGTCGCTGAGCCGGAAGAAGGTCAGGTCTACACTGGTAAAGTCGTGAAGATCGTCGACTTCGGCGCCTTCGTGAACTTCTTTGGCAAGCGCGACGGACTGGTGCACGTGTCCCAGATCGAAAACCGCCGCCTGAACCATCCGTCGGACGTTCTGAAGGAAGGTCAGGAAGTGAAAGTTAAGCTGCTGGGCTTTGACGACCGCGGCAAGGTCCGCCTGTCGATGAAAGTTGTCGATCAGGAAACTGGCGAAGAAATCGTTCCCGAGAAGAAAGAAAAGAAAGAGGAAAGCGCAGAGTAATCTGCCCCTCTTTGAATGCAGAAAGGCCCCGGTGATTGACCGGGGCCTTTTTTTGTCTTTGCGCCTTCTGGTTAGGTCAGATGCTCCGGACTTACTTAACCCGCCTCACTCTGCCATTGGTGCCATAGGTCCCGAAAAAAGAAATCAGCACCTTATATAATACACGCATTGCGTGTATTATAGTGGGGATGAAGATGAGTGTTTCAATTTCAGGGGCATCGTTAATCCATGAATTTTTTTACACTATATCAAGTAAGCGCCGATCCGCTTGGTAATCCGAATGTCACCGTCACGAACGCCTTTCAGGTGGCAATTACCGACAATGACAACCAACTTGAAAACCCGGACGCCGATGGCAGCCAGCAATTTGATGTGAGCGGCATCGCTGGGTTGAATACTTCCGAAGATTTCCAGGTTTTTGAGAATTACACCGCCAATGTCGGCGGATCGCCAGTTACTTTTACTTTGCTGCAATGGCAAGGAACTCAGTACATCGTTGTCACATCCGGTCAGGTTGCGGTCAACGATGTTCTGTCAGGCAACACACTGACGCAAAACCCTGCGTCGCCTTCGGTCTACGATACACTTCCAACTTTCGTTTGCTTTACTTCCGGGTCCCTGATCCTTACGCCGTCAGGTCGACGCCTAATTGAAACACTGGAACCCGGAGACGAAGTGATCACGGCAGATGGCAGTGCGCAGCCGGTGCGCTGGATTGGCCGGCGCCAGCTATCTGCGCAAGAGTTGAAACATGATCCGCACCTTTGCCCGGTTCGTATCCGCGCCGGCCGCTTTACCGAAGGTTGTCCCAGTCGGGATCTTCTGGTCTCTCCCCAGCATCGGATTGCTGTAACCTCTGCTGTTATGGAGCTGTATTACTTTGATACTGTAATGCTGGCCCCAGCCAAAGGCATGGTCGACGGTCAGGGCATCGAACAACTCCTTCCGGAACAAGGGGTCGAATACATCCATATATTGTTCGACAAACATGAGCTGGTGAATGTCGAAGGTGTCTGGTCCGAGTCCTTTTTCCCCGGCGACACCACAATGAGCGCAATGGCCACGGCCACCAAACGCGAGCTGTTTGAACTGTTCCCTGAACTTATGTGCAGCAAAACGGGTTATGGCGAGACCGCTCTGCCAGTCCTCAAACCCTACGAAGTCCGCCTACTTCGGTCAGACCTGTCGGCCCCAATGATTTTTCCGAAAAAAGGTGACACCACCTACGCAGCGGAACACTCTGCCTAAGTCCACTTTCGGGTTTTCTATGAGCCTATAGGTTCAGGTTTGGTTTAGGCATGCCCGATTGTCGTATTTGTCAATTCGCCACGCCAGACGGCCCGTGTTTCATCACATGCCACTGCCCATAACTGTCGTTCAAATCCAGTTGGATCGCCGCATCTGCCTTGGTTGAGGCGCTGCCTATCTCGGCCAGGGTAAATTCGATACCACCGGGAATGTCGATCCGTACGCGATGCGGACCACCGCCATGTGGGGCCTCGATAGGACGGCCGGTTGAGTTCAGCACCTCACCGATTGAGACTTTGGCAGTGCGCCCCTCCATGTCCATCTCAAAATCAATCGGCACATACAGGGTCTCGTGAACGGTGTCGCACATCGTGCGGAAGACATGCCAATGGGTTGCCATTTCCTCGGTCTCTTCCCCGTGAAAGACCTTTTCCAATGCGGCCCGTTGCGCGTCCGAGGCGCTTGGGTCGATGATCACCTGCATCTGACCGCCGCCCTCAAAGATCGGGCCGGGCCAGGCATAGATCAGCGCAGCCTTTGTACCGGCAAGGTTGGTGTCGCCAAAATGCCCTTTCGAAACTTCTAGCACCTCAAAGCCGCGACAATTTCCGTGGGTTGGTAGCTCCTCAAACTGGCAAGGGCAGGCATAGCCGCAATTGCAGTTCCCGAATGCATCGCCTTCAACGTACCAATCTGTGAATGCCATCGTCTTCTCCTGTTTTACACAGCCTGAACGCCCGACGTCTTGGTTACATGCCTGTAGAATTCCCCCCTCTAAACCTAACACAATTCGGGCAAATGCAGAACCAGGCGGCCTGAAACCGCATTTTACCGGGATAAACCTTGGTCCAATTCCTTGCGTTTCAACCAAAAGCCAATCGCAGCGCACGCGCCCTGTTCCCAGTTTCACAACATCGCCACAACGCAAAAAGGAGATGCAAAATGGAAACCTTGAAACTGCTGACACTGACCGGATTGATTGCAACAGCGCCGGTTCTTGCACTGGCCAATGTCGGGCTGGGCGACAAACTGGGCACCACCGAGTCCGATATCCGCACGGCCCTGGAGGCGCAGGGATACGAAATCAAAGAGATCGAATTCGAAGATGGCGAGATCGAGGTTGAACTCATCAAGGATGGCGTGGAAACTGAATTGGTCCTGTCCGAGACGGACGGCATGGTAACTGCCATCGAACTCGAAGAGGACGACGATTGATCGGATAAAATCACAGGAGCCTCATGAAGCTTTCACAAACGTCATTGCTTTGGCTCCTTCTGGTGGTGCAGGCCGTCTGCGCCGCCTTTTTCGTGACGGACGCGATGCTGGACTGGACCGGCGGGGAAAGCGCGGGCTTTCGCCACCTGCATAGTTTCGAACTGGTTCTGGCCCTGGCATTGATCGGCGGTCTTGCCGCGACGATTGCATTGATCCGGTCCCAGAACAGGCGTGTGCGCGACATGCAGCGACAGCTGAGTGTCGCGCAGGGCGCGTTTGCTCAACTCATTGCCTCTCAATTCACTGAGTGGAACCTGAGTGATGCTGAGCGCGACGTTGCCCTGTTGTCTATTAAGGGTCTTTCGATCGCAGACATCGCGACTTTGCGGCAAACCAAAGAAGGCACGGTCAAAGCGCAATGCGCCGCGGTGTATCGCAAGGCAGGAGTTACGGGACGCGTGCAATTGCTGAGCTACTTCATCGATGAGTTGCTTTCCGAACCTTTGCTTACAAACAGTTCTGAAAGGTCGAATTCGACCACATAGAACGTGAATCAAAGTGTCAGCTCGGTACTGATCTTATTCACTCACACACGCCCAATATCCTGTGAATTGAAGTGAAGGGCTGGCGCCTTTCATTCCTGCCTCTACTGCCCACATGTGCGCCATACCAATTGTGGAACAAAGGACATGGTCATGGTTACGCGTCTTCTTCTCGCCTCGACAGCTTTGACGATCAGCGCGTCCGCGCTGGCCGCACAGAGCCTGTCGGATGGTCTCTATATTCAGGGTTTTGCTGGGTACAGCCAGCTACAGGACAGCGACTTTAGCGGCACGATCAATGGATCGTCGCAGTCAGTAGATACCGATTTCGATGGTGGCTATGGGCTGGGTATCGCGGTCGGCAAAGAGATCCCGCAGTGGTCGAACGATCAGTTTGGCACCCGGATCGAGCTGGAGCTGTCCTACCGTGACAACGATGTGGATGGCGTCAATTTTTCGGGCAACGGGCCCGGCGCAGAAGGCAACATTTCGGGTGACGTGTCGCAGACATCGCTGTTCGCCAATGTGCTGGTTGATTTTAAACAGGCAGGGGCCTTCACGCCCTATGTCGGTCTGGGTCTTGGTGCCACCTATTCTGATCTGGACTTTGTCTACGGGCCGGGCGTCGAATTGAACGACACCGACACCACCTTTGCTGCGCAAATTATTGCCGGTGTAGCCTATGAGATCAGCCCAAATACCTCTCTGACCCTGGACACCCGATATGCCCGCGCATTCGACGTTTCCTCGGCACGCTTGGCACCAAACGGCGCGTCCACGGGGACGGTCGAGGATGACATCGACGCCTTCAGCGTCAATGTCGGCCTGCGATACGGTTTCTGATACTTCACGGGGAAGTGTTTCTTTCGGGTTTCTCTTCCC
This sequence comes from Ruegeria sp. CDSB086, assembly GCF_059611065.1. Lineage (NCBI taxonomy): Bacteria > Pseudomonadati > Pseudomonadota > Alphaproteobacteria > Rhodobacterales > Roseobacteraceae > Ruegeria > Ruegeria sp. CDSB086. The sequence goes on from NZ_JBXWOV010000004.1 coordinate 87,606, forward strand.
CCTCCCGCCCCTGTGTTCTATGCACTGTGGCATGAGGACTTTTGTCATCCATATGACTGCAAGCACAGCGCGGCGACCCAATGCCGAACGGCTGTGTGCCAGTCTGCCCAATGCGGAACTGTTCGAGGCCGTCAACGGGAAGGATCCCGCACAGATCGCGGATGTTCAGTTGTTTCCAGGCGACCTGTATCGCCCCAGATATCCATTTCCGCTGCGCCCGGCAGAGATCGGCGTTTTTGAAAGCCACCGCCGAATCTGGCGCAAGCTGGTCGATGAAAAGATCGACCGCGCCATCATTACAGAGGATGATCTGCGCATAGATCCATGCCGCATGGCCGATGCGTTGGAAATGCTGGAACCGCTTGCAACCCCGGATCATTATATCCGAATTCCGGTGAAGCAGCGTGAGGATGCGGCGCGAACGCTCGCAAAGCAAAACGGAATGCGTCTGATCCTGCCAAAGATCATTGGCCTGCAATGCGTCTGTCAAATGGTGGGGCGGCGTGCAGCTGAACGGTTGCTTGCCATAACCAACAAAATCGACCGGCCGGTGGACACGTTCCTGCAAATGCACTGGGTGACAGGACAACCGATCCTATCCTTGCAGGGCAGCGGCAATCAGGAAGTCGCGCAGGAAATCGGCGGTTCGACCATTCAGGCAAGCCCGCCGTTGGCCGACAAGCTGACGCGCGAATTCAAACGCGCGGCTTATCGTCGGAAACTGTATCTGCACCCTCAAAGATCCGCCGCTTAAGCGGCTTTTAAGGTGCTTTGGAACCGGGCGGAGCTTTGAGCCCCGCCCGAACTTGTTTTAGCTCGGCGCTTTCGTTTTACGCAGGTAAGGGAAGATCGTTTCGAACTCACCAAACTTTTCTTTTGCTTCGTCGTTCGACACGGCAGGCGGGATTATCACATCTTCACCTGGCACCCAGTTTGCGGGGGTGGCCACGCCCTTAGCGCTCATTTGCAGACCGTCCAGCGCGCGCAGGATTTCGGCAAAGTTCCGGCCCACGGTCATCGGGTAGGTCATCGACAGTTTCAACTGTTTGTCCGGGCCGATAATAAAGACCGAACGCACGGTTGCACTGTCGGCAGGGGTGCGGCCATCGGGCAGGTACGCCTCGGCGGGCAGCATGTCGAACGCCTTGGACACGGCCAGGCCGTCGTCGGCGATGATCGGAAAACCGGGGTTGGCGTTGCCATACGCCTCGATGTCCTTCTTCCACTTTTTGTGGTCCTCGACACCATCGACGGAGACGCCCATAACCTTGGTATTGCGGGCTGCCCATTCGTCGTTCAGCTGTGCAACGGCCGAAAACTCAGTGGTACAGACCGGTGTGAAATCCTTGGGGTGTGAGAACAGGATCGCCCAGCTGTCACCGATCCAGTCATGGAACTGAACAGTGCCCTGATCCGTCTCTGCAGTGAAATTCGGAACGGTGTCATTGATGCGCAAACCCATGGGGCATCTCCTTTTTTGTGAAACAAACCGAGTCGGTCGCTGGAAACCTAATAACTCTGCGCCATTGTTAAACCATTCGCTGCTTGAAAGGGTATTCATTTTTGAGGAAATTAATTTGATCAAATTGCGCCTTGCCACACAGATACGCCGGTGCCAGAGTGGCGCAAATTCCCGCCATCCGGGCCACGGGATCAGGAGGATACGTGATGATCGAGAAACGCAATTTCTACATTGACGGAACATGGGTCGCCCCATCTGCAGCGAATGATTTCGAGGTAATCAACCCCTCGACCGAGGAACCCTGCGCGGTGATCTCACTGGGCGCACAAGCTGATACCGACGCCGCAGTTGCTGCCGCAAAGGCCGCCCTGCCCGGCTGGATGGCCACACAGGTCGAAGATCGCATCGCGCTGGTCGAGAAACTGATCGAGATTTACCAATCCCGGTCCGAGGATTTGGCACAGGCGATGTCACTTGAGATGGGCGCGCCAATCGACATGGCGCGCACCCAACAATCAGGCGCGGGCATGTATCACCTTGCGAACTTTGTGCGCGCAGCCAAAGCGTTCCAATTCGACCGCCCTCTGGGCGATCACGCGCCCAATGACAGGATCATCTATGAGGCCGTCGGTGTTGCCGCCCTGATCACACCATGGAACTGGCCGATGAACCAAGTCACGCTCAAGGTTGGCGCGGCGGCGATTGCAGGCTGCACCATGGTTTTGAAACCCTCCGAACAAAGCCCACTGAACGCAATGATATTTGCCGAGATGATGGATGAGGCCGGCTTCCCCGCCGGTGTGTTCAATCTGGTGAACGGTGATGGCGTGGGCGTTGGTTCCCAGCTGTCGGCGCATCCGGATGTGGATATGGTCAGCTTTACCGGCTCGACCCGCGCAGGCACAGCGATCTCAAAAAGTGCTGCAGACACCTTGAAGAAGGTACATCTGGAGCTGGGCGGCAAGGGTGCAAACGTGGTCTTTGCCGATGCCGATGAAAAGGCCGTCAAACGTGGTGTTCTGCACATGATGAACAACACCGGCCAAAGCTGTAATGCGCCCAGCCGCATGCTGGTGCAGCGCCCGATCTACGATCAGGCCGTGGAAACGGCGGCTGAAGTGGCCAGCATGGTTTCCGTGGGCAGCGCGCAGGAAGAAGGCCGCCATATCGGCCCCGTCGTGAACGAGGTGCAGTGGAACAAAATCCAGGACCTGATCCAGAAGGGCATCGATGAAGGCGCCCGGCTGGTAGCAGGCGGCACCGGTCGGCCCGAGGGGCTGAACAAGGGCTATTATGTACGTCCAACCGTCTTTGCTGACGCCAATAACCAGATGACCGTCGCGCGCGAAGAGATCTTTGGCCCGGTCCTGACCATGATCCCCTTCGACACCGAAGAAGAAGCGGTCGAGATTGCCAACGACACGCCATACGGCCTGACCAATTATATTCAGACACAAGACGGCGCGCGGGCTAACCGAATGGCGCGGGTACTGCGGTCCGGAATGGTCGAAATGAATGGCCAGTCGCGCAGTGCAGGATCACCGTTTGGCGGCATGAAACAGTCCGGAAACGGGCGCGAAGGCGGCTTGTGGGGGTTGGAGGATTTCCTTGAGGTCAAAGCCGTCGGTGGCTGGGCGGCAGAGTGACGCCAGACCAGAACTTAACAAAAGGGCGCGGCGGTGGTTACCCGCCGCGCCCTTTTCTTTACGTGGGTCGCACGATCAGTTGCGGTTGGCCGTCCGAGGTATGCCGCGTGGATCGACCATCCCAGCCAATCTCACCGGTTACGCGCTGACGATAGGCCGAGAAGCTGTTGAACTGAACGACATCCACGGGGGTGTCAAAATGTAACGTAACGCGCCGATGCGACCCGTCACCCAATAGGGTCATACCACGGATTTCCGCCCTGAAGGGCTGCCCTAAATAGAACCCTTCAACCCGGTCACCAACACGCAAATGCATGCGATTTCCGGCCATGGCGTGCAACGTATTCCAATCGCGCACCCCATGTTGATGCGCCAACAATTCCAGCGATTCACTATGCGAGAGCGTGACCCCCGCACCGCGCAACCTCTCTCTTAGTCGCTTCGCTTGCGCTTTTAGCTCCTCAAGTGGAGCAATATTTTTTGAACGTGTCATTTCTTGCCTCGTTTCCTTAAACGGGCGCCAAGTCAGGACGGGGTTCGCATTGCCATCCGCGCGCCAGGAAAGGGCAACAGATGTTCATCAACCGGGTTTCACCAATGCCAAATGGCTGCGAACGGCAGGGGACCCGAACCTGGAGGCGACATTTCGCACTGGCGGATGTGTCTGTCAATCAGGCTCTGGTACTTTTTAACTCGCTGTCCGGTTCCAGATGGATGACAAAGACTGACCCAGGAAACTTCCTGTTCAGGGCCGTCTCGATATCGTCGCAGATGTCATGCGCGGCCGCGACCGACATGGCACCGTCAACCACGAGGTGAAACTCAACGAAAATCATGTTGGCTGACCTGCGACCGCGCAGATCATGATACTCCAATGCCGGGCCCAAATTGGCTTCGATTGTTTCGCGCACAGACGTCAATTCCCCATCGACCAGCGAAGCATCCATCAATCCGTCGACCGAGCTGCGGATGACCTTCCACCCCTCCCACAGAATGTTCAACGCCACCAGAATCGCGATGATCGGATCAAGGACCAACCAACCTGTCGCCATCGCTATCAGCAACCCGACAACAACACCGACCGAGGTCATAATGTCGGTTAATATGTGCTTTCCGCTCGCCTCCAACGCCGGTGAGGATTCTCGTCGCCCAACCCGCAACAGCAGAAACGCCCAGATACCATTCAGGCACGTCGCGCCCACATTTATGGCAATGCCCAGGAACGGTTCCCCGGCCAGATGCGGATCAGGTAATGCGAAAACAGCTTCACGAATGATCAGCAGTGCGGCCAGAACAATCAGCGTCCCTTCGACCACAGCCGACAGGTACTCGGCCTTCTTATGCCCGAACGGGTGCTTTTTGTCTGGCGGCATGCCAGATATCCGCACCGCGAAAAATGCAAGCAGAGCGGCCGCCACATTCACCACCGATTCTAAGGCGTCCGAGAGCAGGGCGACCGAGCCCGTCACCCACCAGGCCAGCAGTTTCAGCAGCAAAACCGCCACTGAAACCGGAATGGCCCACGCCGCGAATGTCTGTGTGATCTGCCTGCTGTCCTGCTTCATAGAATCTCACTATCACAGGATGCAGCAGCGCAAAGTTTGTTTTTGACGTGACTATGCGTCGGCCTGAGCGGCCTCGAATGCCAGCATTGCGCGTTTGACCGGCAAGCCCCAATGATAGCCACCCAGCCCGCCGGATTTGCGTAGCGCCCGGTGGCAAGGGATCAGCCAGCTGACCGGGTTGCGGCCAACCGCAGTACCCACGGCGCGCACTGCTTGTGGCGATCCCACACGTTGCGCAATCTCAGAATAGGTGGTGACCTGACCCGACGGGATGTGCATCAGCGCCTCCCAAACCTTGATTTGCAGGGGCGAGCCAATGAGGTACAGCGGCGTAGGTTCCAACCGGTCGCTTGCCGCGCCAAAAGCACTTAGAACCCAAGGGCGCAGACGCATCGGATCTTCTATGAACTCGGCCTTGGGCCAGCGTGAGATCATATCCTCCATCGCGGCCTCTTCGCCAGTTTCGGCCCCGAAGGCAATGCCGCAGATACCCTTATCGGTTCCCATGACCAGTGCCGGGCCAAAGGGGCATTCGAACCAGCCCCAATAGATCGTCAGCCCCACGCCTCTGCGCGCGTATTCGCCGGGGCTCATGGATTCCCATTTCAGGAACAAATCGTGCAGACGGCCACTGCCGGACAGGCCGACGTTGTGTGCGGTTTCCAACGTGGTGAACCGTTCCCGCAACAATGCCTTGGCGTGGCCCAAGGTCAGATATTGCTGGTAGCGTTTCGGCGACACCCCCGTCCAACGCGAGAACAGGCGCTGGAAATGCGCCGGGCTCATATCCATCTGGCGGGCTAGCTCTTCCAGGCTCAGGCCTTCTCCGCCTCGATCAATCAGGTCGATCGCGCGGCGCATGACGTTGTAGTGGTATCCGCTTTCCGGTGTCTGGACGTTCATGGCTATTACCTCATATTCTTGACCAAACCATAGCGCGCAGGTTACGCCCTCGCGACCCGGAACTTGCGCATTGGCTTTGGACTTGTATCGACGCGCCCCGAACGGCATTAAGACGCGGATGGCAAAACAACTCGGATATCACCGGATCCGCGAGATCTTTACGCGCTTTCAGGAAGCCGACCCCGAACCCAAGGGCGAGCTTGAGCATGTCAACGTTTATACTCTGGTGGTCGCCGTGGCCCTGTCTGCGCAAGCCACAGATGTCGGTGTGAACAAGGCGACACGCGCCTTGTTCAAGATCGCTGACACACCGCAAAAGATGCTGGATCTGGGCGAAGAAGGTCTGATCGAACACATCAAGACCATTGGTCTGTTCCGCCAGAAGGCCAAGAACGTCATCAAGCTCAGCCGTATTCTGGTCGACGATTATGACGGCGAGGTACCCAATTCCCGTGCAGCACTGCAATCGCTGCCGGGAGTGGGCCGCAAAACCGCCAATGTGGTGTTGAACATGTGGTGGCGATATCCGGCGCAGGCGGTGGACACGCATATCTTTCGGGTTGGCAATCGCACCGGCATTTGCCCCGGTAAGAATGTGGACGCCGTCGAACGCGCCATCGAAGACAATATCCCGACTGATTTTCAACTGCATGCGCATCACTGGCTGATCCTGCATGGCCGCTATCATTGCAAAGCGCGCAAGCCTATGTGCCCTACCTGCATCATCCGCGATCTCTGCGAATTTGAGGACAAGAACCTATGAAAACCTACCAACTGACCGGCATCGGAAACGCAGTTGTGGACGTGATTTCCCAAGCCGACGACAGTTTCCTAGAGCTGATGGGCATTGAAAAAGGCATCATGCAGCTGATCGAGCAGGAGCGTGGCGAGGTCCTCTATGCCTCGATGGAAGGTCGGGTTCAGACGCCGGGTGGCTCGGTCGCCAACACCATCGCCGGCGCAGGTGCGCTGGGGCTGGATTCAGCGTTTATCGGGCGGGTTCATGATGACGCTCTGGGCCGGTTTTACGCGGATGCGATGAACGAGGACGGCGTTGATTTCGTGAACCCTCCGGTTCCGGGTGGCGAACTGCCGACCTCGCGCTCGATGATTTTTGTCTCGCCCGATGGGGAACGGTCAATGAATACCTATCTGGGGATTTCCTCGGAACTGTCGTCGCAGGACGTATCGGATGACGTCGCAGGCAACAGCCAGATCATGTTCCTTGAGGGGTATCTGTTCGACAAGGAAAAGGGCAAAGCTGCGTTTCTAGAGGCCGCGCGTGCGTGCCACAAAGGTGGCGGCAAGGCGGGTATCGCCATTTCCGACCCCTTCTGTGTGGAACGCCACCGTGTCGATTTCCTGCTGCTGATCGAAAACGAGCTTGATTTTGTCATTGGCAACGAGGCCGAGATCAAATCCCTGTTCGAAACCGACGATCTGGAAGAGGCGTTGGCCAAAACCGCCGCGATCTGCCCGCTTGTCGTATGCACCCGCTCCGGCGACGGCGTGACTGTCCTAAGCGACGGGCAACGCGTCGACGTACCGGTCGAGAAAGTCGTGCCCGTGGACGCAACCGGTGCGGGCGATCAGTTTGCCGCCGGCTTCCTGTTTGGCATGGCCACAGGCCGCGATCACGAAGCCTGCGCCAAGATCGGCAATATCTGCGCCCGCGAGGTCATCAGTCACATCGGCCCGCGCCCCGAGGCGAACATGCAGGACCTGCTGCGCGCCGAAGGGTTGCTGTAATCCGCTGATTAAGATCCAGCCGCCGCGTCGTTCAAAGCCCAGTTATACTGATACGCTTTGACACGCGGCGTCTGCTGAAGACGAGCGCGCAGCTCGGGTTCTGCTGCTGTCGCTATATAGGCCAGCACGGATTTTTCATTCGGTCCGAAATCCTCGCGGAACCAGATAAAGATCTTTGACAGGATCAATCCGCCGCGTTGGTCGAACTGCACGCCACGCGGATCGTTGATATAGGCGTGCTCGGCAGCGGCGAAATCGCGCTCCAATGTCTCGGCCTGCCAGGCGCGATCCATCAGGTTAGGGCAGCCCACAGCGGCGCAGTTCAGCGCATAGTGGATGCGCGGTTCGCCGAATGTGGGCCGAATAATGCGGTGTTCGATGTCATTGAGGGTCAACTCCTGCCCGGCCACCCGCGCCAGAAGTTGATTCCACGGCCCAATCGATAATGGCCCATCCTTGATGTCGCGGATCGAAGCAACGGGATAGTTTTCAAGAACCACATCCACCGTCAGCGCATTGTACAAGTTTATCCAATACGCCAGTTGCTGATCACGTGTCAGCCGCGCGGGGTCAATGGCTTGCAGATCGACCAGATATTCGTCCAGGCGCGCGCGATCTGCCTGTGTCACCTGCCCGTAAGTTACCCGGTTCACGCCCTGCCCGTCGGTCACGACATAACGGTGCAGAAAGGCGGTCCAGTCGCGGTGATCAACCTTTTCGCCCGGCGGGGACGCAAATCTGGTCAGGGTCTGTCCTGGCAATGCCTCGGGGGCGGGCAAGGCCAGACGCTCGACACTTGCGCAAGCGGTCAAAACCGGAAGCAGAAGCAGGATCAGAAGTTTTCTCATGAGACGTCCTTTAGGTTCCGGCGCATGGCCCGCATCTGCCCCTTGAGCCGCTTAAGCGGGGCCAGACCCGGATCGCTCAGGTCCGGCAGATCGGGTCCAGCGGACAAGTGGGGGACGGCGGCGTTCCACCAGCTTGGGCCTGAAGGCCCGTCCACCCGATCCGGTGAGGCCAGATGCATGTCACGCTGCGCGTTGTGAACGCACATGGACAACGGCCCGTTTGCGGTTGCGACCATAAAGACGCAAGAGGCACAGCGATCATCCTCCAACGCGTCGGCGGCCATGAAGTTATGAATGAAGACCGATTGCCGGCGGACGGGTCCCCGCAACAAACCTCTGCCCAAACGCAGCACGCATTTCAGCAGATGCAACCCGGCCCGCAGCGCCAAAAACGGGTTGCGCCGCGCCATACGCCGGACGCTGTCACGGGTGTCGATATGGCCGTCGGTTGATTGGTCGGCCCGGCTTAGCGCGGCGATCACTTTCTGCGTCAGGCGTTTGGCTGACAAAACCGAAACCGCACGCCCACCGGCAGTCACAACACTTGCATAGCGATTGCATTTCGAATGCCCAACGGCGGCCGTGTCAAAATGCAGGGGCGTTTCATATCCGGCCTCGACCGCACGCATGACACTGTCCTGCGTGATCGCGTCGGGACGTTCGCGCAACACCCCGCGCCCGGTATCGGCTTGCATCTGAAAGGACACAAAGGCGACCTCGGGGCGGTCTCGCATGAACCGTGCCAGCGCAGACAGTTCAGCAATATTGCCGCCGAAAACCGTCGTGTTGAACAATACCCGCAGGCCCAGTCCGCGCGTGTGGCGGATATAGGCGCGGCGCACTACATTTAACTCAGTCTCGCTGTTGAACCCCTTGCGCTCCTGCGTCATGTCGACGTGAAAGGCCACGTCATCCAACCCCGCCGCCGCAAGCCGCGTCAGAAACGCCCGGCTGGCGCGAATGCCGTTGGTCATCAGGCACGACCGCAGGCCCAGCCGGCGAATTTCGCGGCACAGTGCCTCTAGGTCTTCCACCTTGCGCAGGGTCGGATCACCCCCCGTCAGCTGGACCGAGACACCGGGGCCATAATGGCTGTGAATTGTGGCAAGACGCGCAAACAGAACCGACAGCGGTGGGTCATAGGTCATCTCGGCTCGGTCCGAGAGGTAACACAGTGTGCAATCCAGATTACAGCGTTGGGTGACCTCAAGCGCGACGCAGGCGATGGGGTAGAACCGGCCTGCCGTCTGCCCTGCGCCATATTCCCCGCACCCTTGCAGACCGCCGCGCAAAGGCGCGCGACGGTCGGTGCCGGTAAACTTGCGTCCGGCGGGTTTTACAGAAGAGAGAGTTGGGGCCGTGTCCTTCATACCCGTCAAGCTAGACAGGTCGATCAGATGCGGCCACGCCCCCTCACGCCAACGTGCGGCTTAGTGAGTGAATCACCCACAGCACCCGCCGGATTGTTTCACCTGAGCGGTTGCAGGCGCTTCGTTCAGGTTCGCACCCCGCCCCAACCACGTCCGGTCTGCGAGATAGAAATCGGTGAACCGGGTCACAAAATCCTCGGAAACGGTTTTCTGCGGAATGCCGGTCGCCATCAAAGCCTGCTGCCACGCCTTCACCTTAGGATAGTCAGCCAACATATCGTGCCCGCTGTGATCGGCCACGATTGCAGCCCGGTGAAGCAACGGCAACCAAGCCATATCGACATTGCCCAGCGCCTCACCCGCAAAGAATGGGCCACAGCTAAGCTGCTTCTCGGCTTTCGCGAACGAGGCGTTCAACTTGGTCGTCCGATCCGCAAAGATCACCAGATCCGCGCTTTGCATTGCGCTGCACTGAACAAGGTAGTGCTTGCTGGCCTGATAGCTCCACGCGCGGTTCAGAGCGCGCTGTTCGGGTGTCAGATCGGGTTGCAGCGGGGCGGCCACCTCATCGAGGTATTCGGCAATCGCGTCCGACTCAAACAGCGCTATACCGCTTTCGGTCACCAGAACCGGAACCTGACCTGTCGGCGACAGCTCTAGAAACCAATCCGGCTTGTCGCTGAGGCTTATGTAGTCGATCTGATAGGGTACCTGCTTGGCTTCCAACAGCGCAGTGACGCGCTGAACGAAGGGACAGATTTTGAAACTGATGATGCGGATCATTTGTCTTTCCTTTTGCTGGTTTCATCTGTCAGACGAAGCCCGCATCAAAAAGACGACGATCAGATCAACATTTTTTGCAGGATTTCGGTTTTTTCTGCACGTCCGCGATATTGCCTCGCACATCCATTGAGATATTGCAGCAATCCACGAACGCTTTTCGCAGCTCTGCCCGGCCCTTTTGAACCCGGGATTTAAGCGTTGAATACGCCAGCCCCTGCGCCTGTGCATAATCCTGTTGGGACATGCCATTGATGTCGATCTCCATCAGCATGTCTGCGGTTTCCTGCGGCAACCCGCGAATGAAAGGTTCGACGCATCCCTCAAGGTCCTGACGCGTTTCCGGATCATCCCGGTGATACCAAAGATCATCCGGATGCGCCTCGACACGGCCGGATTTTCGGTAATGGTCGATGATCGTGCGGTCGGCCGTTTGAAACAACCACGGTTGCAGTTTGGCAGGGTCTTTCAGGTTGGACAGACCGGTGAAGACCTTGACCGAGATCTCTTGCAACAGGTCTTCCACATCCGCGGGGTTGGACACACGCGAGTGCAAGAACGCCTTCAGGCGCGCGCGGTACTTGGGCCAGATGTCTTCAATCTGCATGCCGCTTTATGACAGGTGATCGGCAAAGGCGGCAACCACCTGCTCGTACTCCGCACGTTTGTAGGAACCGATTTTGCAGGTCTGCCGGCGCGATTTTTGGCAAGGCGAGGTTGCCAGCTACAACGCCAAAAATTTGCCTCAGTGTCGATGTATCTCATCGCCAATTAGATTAATTCCGGATTTTTTATGACACTTCGCGTAGCTGTTTTGGTGGACGGCGACAATATCAGCGCCACTTACAAAAAATACGTTGGCCGGATCGCTCAGAAATATGGGCGTATCGACGTCGCACGGGTTTATATGAATGCTCAGGTTTCTTCGGCGTGGCATGAGGCCAGCGAATATCACCTGATCCATAGCGGCACGGGCAAGAGCGCCTCAGATATTCTATTGTGTATCGACGCAATCGAGTTCGCCTTGAACCGGGGCATCGATGCCATGGTGATCGTCAGCTCGGACGGCGACTTTACGCACCTGCATCGGCGGCTACGCGAATTCGGCGTCAGGACAGTCGGCGTTGGCGAAGCCAAAGCACCACAGCACGTTCGGGATAATTGCACTGTGTTTGTTGAGCTTCAGCAAAGCCGAGCCTCCGAGGCGTCCGACCTCGACAGAAAAATCCAGACTGTAATTTCTCAGGGCAGCCAGAATGGGCAAGGCATACCCATCGCCGATCTAAACGTGCGTATGCGTCGGTTACACGATATCAAGATCAGTACGTATCCCGAAAAGAACTGGCGCGGATACCTGACCGCGCGCGACGATTTGTTCGAACTGGACCCCAAAGGACCTGCCGCACGCGTTCGCTTCAAGCCCCAAGGCTTTGGTTAGCGCCCAAAGCCCAAGTAATCGGCGAAGGCGGCAACCACCTGTCGGTAAACCTCACGTTTGAACGGCACGATCTCGTCAATCAGCTGACCGGGCTCCTGCCATTTCCACTTGATGAATTCCGGGTGCTCGGTCCGGATGTCGATCTGATCGTCGCGGCCGGTGAACCGCAGAAAGAACCATTTCTGTTCCTGCCCGCGATAACGGCCTTTCCAGATTTTCGGCACGATGTCGTGTGGCAGATCATAAGGCAGCCAGCCGTCTGTTTCGGCGACGATCTCGACCAAGTCCGAGGTTACGCCGGTTTCCTCCCACAGCTCACGCAGAGCTGCGTCCCGTGGATCTTCGCCCTTGTCCACGCCGCCCTGAGGCATTTGCCATGCATCCTTGTGGCGATCATTGCGCTGACCGACGAAAATCTTGCCCTCGGTATTCATCAGCATAAGCCCCACGCAGGGGCGATAGGGCAGTTTGGCGATCTCTTCGGGGGTCATGTGCAGCCTCATAAACATGCTTTGCAGGTTCTGTAGCAAGCAGCGGAGTGAAGGCAAAGGGTGTGACGTTAGGTTTCGCGTGACAACGTTGACGCGAAGGTCAATCTAGCGTCGACAAATCGGGAGGGAGAGTTCGCCATGACTGCGTACCCAAATATGCTGGCCCCGCTGGATCTGGGCTTTACGACTTTGAAGAACCGCGTCCTGATGGGGTCGATGCACACAGGGCTTGAGGAAACCGGCGACTGGAACCGTGTGGCCGAATTCTATGCCGACCGCGCCCGTGGCGGTGTCGCATTGATGGTGACAGGCGGGATTGGCCCGAACTTTGAAGGATCGGTGCTGCCCGGCGCGTCGATGATGACCAATGACAAAGAGGTCGCGAACCACTCCATCGTGACACAGCGGGTGCACGACGCGGGCGGCAAGATCGCGATGCAGATCCTACATGCGGGTCGCTATGCCTATGGTCCGAAATGTGTGGCCCCCAGCCCGGTGAAATCCCCGATCTCGCCCTTCCCGCCGAATGAGCTGGACGAGGAAGGTATCGAGAAACAGATCAGCGACATCGTGAACGCTGCCGTTCTGGCCCGGAAAGCGGGTTATGACGGGGTCGAGATCATGGGGTCCGAGGGATATTTCCTCAACCAGTTCATTGTGAAACACACCAACAAGCGCACCGACCGTTGGGGCGGGTCCTATGAGAACCGCATGCGCCTGCCGATCGAGGTCGTTCGCCGCACGCGCGAGGCCGTGGGCACCGATTTCATCATCATCTACCGCCTGTCGATGATCGACTTGATCCCGAACGGCTCGACCCATGAAGAGGTCGTTGAACTGGCCCAGCGCATCGAAGAAGCCGGTGCCACGATCATCAACACCGGCATCGGTTGGCACGAAGCCCGGATTCCGACCATTGCCACCAGCGTTCCTCGTGCGGCCTTTGCCTGGGTGACAAAAAAGCTGATGGGCAAGGTTTCGATTCCGGTCATCACCTCGAACCGGATCAACACACCCGAGGTCGCCGAAGAAGTCCTGTCGACGGGTTGCGCTGACATGGTATCTCTGGCCCGTCCGATGCTCGCCGATGCGGATTTCGTCAACAAGGCTATCGCAGGTAACGCCGCACAGATTGCGCCGTGCATCGCCTGCAACCAGGCCTGTCTGGACCACACATTCAGCGGCAAGTTGACCTCGTGCCTTGTGAACCCGCGCGCCTGCCATGAGACCGAATTGGAAATCACCACAGCTGAAGCGCCAAAGACGATTGCCATTGTCGGCGCCGGCCCCGCGGGATTGTCCACCGCGATGACCGCAGCCCAGCGCGGACACGACGTGACCCTGTTCGATCGCGCCTCGGAGATTGGCGGCCAATTGAACATGGCCAAGCAGGTTCCGGGCAAAGAAGAGTTCTGGGGACTGGTCGATTGGTACCGCACCATGATGACCGATCTGGGTGTGAAGGTAGAGCTGAACCGCGAAGTCATCGCTGACGACCTGACCGGCTTTGACGAGGTGGTCATCGCCACAGGTGTCATGCCGCGCGATCCGCAAATCCCGGGTCAGGATCGGGACGACGTCATCAATTATATCGACGTGCTGCGCGAAAAAGCGGATGTCGGTAAGTCAGTCGCCGTGATCGGTGCGGGAGGCATCGGGTTTGATGTGTCCGAGTTTCTGCTGGAAGACGGCCACAGCGTTACCACCGACCTGCCCGCATGGATGAAGGAATGGGGCGTCACAGACCCGGCCGAACACCGCTCGGGTCTGGCACCTGAGGGTCCGCAACCTGCGGCACCTGCGCGTGAGGTCACTCTGTTACAGCGCAAGAAACAGGCGCATGGGAAAGGTCTGGGTAAAACAACCGGCTGGATTCACCGCGCTACGCTAAAGATGAAGGACGTCAATTTTGTGGGCGGTGTGAATTACGAGCGCATCGACGAAGACGGCCTGCATGTCAGCTTTGGTGAGGAACGTGCCGACCCGACCGTGATAGCCGCGGATACCATCGTTCTGTGTTCTGGTCAGGTATCCGAGCGCAGTCTGGCGGACGCGCTGATCGAACGGGGTATCACCCCTCACGTGATCGGCGGCGCGGATGTGGCGGCAGAGTTGGATGCTAAACGGGCGATCAATCAGGGGACGCGGTTGGCGGCTACGTTCTGACGCCATTGTCACAATTGCTCTGACGAAAGCCGCTTCGAAAGAGGCGGCTTTTTTCGTGCTGCTTGACTCTATTGTTACTTATGTACATATGTACTTCATGAGTCAAAAAATTGAACGCACCCAAACGGGAATTCGTATTGAAAAACGCCTGCTGAAAGTCCTCAAGGGGCTGGCAGAGTCGCTGGACATGACCCTTGGCGATCTGATCGAGGGGATTGCTCTGCATAGCTTTGAGAACAAGCCAGCGTTTTCCGAGGAAACGCTGGAGAAGATCAAACAGCTCAAAAGTGTCTACGACCTCGACTGGACAGCCGAGGACAGCCACCGTTTCAAGGAGGACGGAGAATGAGCACCGACATCACCAGCGCGTTTGAGGCACACGCCATCGATAACACAACGTTCGGACATGCCGAACATGTACAGGTCGCATATGACCTGCTGCGAAAGTACGATTTCATCGATGCTGCAGCGATCTACGCCAAAGGGATCCGAACACTTGCGGCCAAAGCCGGCGCCCCGGATAAGTTCAACCTGACGATCACTTACGCATTCATGAGCCTGATCGCAGAGCGTCTTGCCAGTTCACAATCCAGTACTTTCGAGGCATTCATTGCGGAAAACCCCGATTTGATGGCCAAGACCGCCCTCAGCCAATGGTATCCACAAGAACGGCTGAATTCGGCGCTGGCGCGCCGTATTTTCCTATTGCCCGACGTGGCATAGTTGCCTGCGCCGCGAAGGCACGTCGGCTACTCGACCGTTATCGTGATCACCTGGGACACAATAGGAGGGGAGTGTGGCACATGCCCGGCATCGCCCAGCACCAGTTGCAGCGTGTGTGCACCAGGGGCCAATTCCGTTGTCACCTCGGTCTGTCCCCCGCCGAAATGCAGATGGTTGTCGTCCGCAGGCAGACCATAGGCCAGCTCGTCCACACCGTCCTCGCCCTCACCCAATGGCGGGCGGTCGATCAGCAAATGGTGGTGCCCGGTATTTTCCACCTCGGTTCCGGCGGGGGCCACGCCCATCCCGCTTAGCCCAAAGACCACGGTCACCGGCGATGAAACCGTGTCGCCATCCGACAGGTTTACAAAATAGACCCGTGCGTCTGGGTTCGACGGCGTCTCGCCACCAGCCCATACAAGGGTTGCGGACAGACATATGGCTGCGATGGTATAAATGGCTTTCATGATCTCCTCCGTGGTCACAAATTTGCCATTGTCACCCTAGCATATCTGGCCGAAATCACCCAAAACCCTTGGCTTACAGGCTTTGTGGCCATCTAGGAAACCATCGTTTCCGCGTTTCCCATATGCAAACGATCCGAATTGAAACCCTGATATTATCCCATGTCCGCCCTGTTTCCGCCTAGATTGGACGTCAGGTTGGAAAAAAGGACTAAGACCTGGGGAATGAGAATGGACCGACTGACCGAAATGGAAGCCTTTGCCAATGTGGTGGACCAAGGTGGCTTCACCGATGCGGCCAAGAAAATGGGCATTTCCAAATCGGCCGTGTCAAAGCATGTTTCCAGCCTCGAGGCCCGTCTGGGCGCACGGCTGCTGAACCGCACGACCCGGCGCGTGTCGCCGACGGAAATTGGCCTGGCATATTACGATCGCGCACGGCGCGTTCTAAATGATGCGGGCGAAGCTGATGCGCTTGTGACCTCGATGCAATCCGCTCCCTCGGGTCTGCTTCGGATCAGCGTTGCAACGGATTTCGGCGTCAATCATCTGTCTCCGGTTCTGTCGGATTTTCTGGCGGCCTTTCCTGATATCACCGTGAATATGGTGCTGAACAACCGCTACGTCGAGTTGATTTCAGAAGGGTTCGATGTGGCCGTCCGGATTGGTGAGCTGGAAGACAGCACCCTGCGCGCCCGTAAACTGACAGAAACTGTCAAGCGGATGGTCGCAGCGCCCAGCTATGTCGAGAAATTCGGCCGACCGCAGAAAATTGACGATCTGAACGAACACAAGCTGCTGCATTACTCCAGCCAGTCTTCTGGCAACGTGTGGAGGCTGACCGCGCCGTCGGGTGAAAAAAGACAGGTTCGCACCGCAGGGTGGCTGAGCGTGAACGATGGGCAATCCCTGTTGAACGCCGCCATCTCTGGTCTGGGGATCGCATATCTACCCAGCTATCTGTACGCAGAAGCGCTGAAATCCGGTGCCGTTGTGGATGCGATGCCATCGCTTCCGGACGAGGTGCAGGGCGTCTACGCCGTTTACCCGCCCGGACGCTTTACACAGCCCAAGGTGCGGGCATTCATAGATTTTCTCGTCGATGCCTTTCACGAAAAAGGCCCGATGGACTGGTGAATTAACCTCGGTAAACTGTACGGCCCGCGCCAATTGCGTGGGCCCTTTTTTTTGCAGATCATGATTTGGTCTGCACCGCAGGCTTTAGTTGATCAGCAAGACCGCCTCGACCCGGCGATTCAAGTCGCGGCCTTCCGGCGTGGCATTCGAGGTGAGCGGGGCCAGATAGCCGATCCCGCGCGCTTCGACCCGGTCTGCCGCGATCCCATGCGCCTCGATCAACCGGGCACGCACGGCCTGCGCACGGCCGGTACTGACCGAGATATTGGCATCCAGCGCGCCCGTGTCATCGGTGTGACCCACAAGTGCCAGCCGGATGTTTGGGTTTTTGTCCAGAAACTCCGCAACCAATTTCAGCGACGCAAAAGGCCCTTCGCCCAACGTCATCTCTCCGGTACGGAAATGAAGATCTTCCAATATTGCATGGCCGTTTTGCTCCAATTCGGCCAACAGGTCGCTGGACGACGTGACTGGCTCGTCGATCACAAGCGGCGGCGGAGCCTCTGCACCCACCGGTGTGACGCGGATCATCTGCACATACCCGTCAGGCGGATTGCGGCTGACCAGCAGGCTGACCACATTGCCCCCCCGAATGGCGGACAAAAAGCGAAAGTCCTGAATGGCCACATACATGTCCGGTGTGGGCACGACTTCGGTGCCAAATCGAAAATCGAACCCGCCACACGTTTTGGCCTGACACTCAAGCAGGATCTCGTACCCCTGCGCGGCGATCTGATCCCGCAGCGGCGCCAGCAATTGCAGCGTGGTGCTAGAGCCCGATTGCAACCGCCACGTTAACCGCTCGACCTTTCCTTCAACCTCTCTTGCGGGCACCGCACCGTCAACGAAAGGGCCGATTGGCAGCTCATAGCTGTCCAATTCACTCGTCCGGTCGCTGACCAGCCGTGCGCCAGAGGGCAACGTCAGGTTCTGTGCAAGACCCTGACTGGCCATCATCATCAGAAAAAGGACTGCGGTTCGTATCATCGGGCCTGCGTATGGTATTCGTTGTTCGGGGCCATCGCTGTTGCGCTGGCCACCCGGTTCGACATGTTGAAAAAGCCGGTCACATTGGCAATGTCCCAAATGTCCCGGTCGCTGAAACCAACATCGCGCAGATGTTGGCGATCAGGTTCTTCGATCTCGGTACTGGCGGTCGTCATCTTGGCAGCAAAATCCAGCATGGCGCGCTGACGATCGACCAGAGGGGCCACGCGGTAGTTCATAACCAGCATCTCGCCCAATTGCGGATTGCCCGACAATTGCCGAACAGCTGCACCATGGGCCACCAGACAGTAAAAGCATTTGTTGATCGCGGACACGACCACCGCAATCATTTCGCGTTCCAGTTTTGACAACCCGCTGTCGCCCAACATCAGGTCGTTATAATTCGCCGTAAACGCGTTCAGCTTCTCGATGTCGAACGCATAAGCCTTTAAAACATTGGGCACAAAGCCCAGTTTTTCGACACAGATATCAAAGTATTTCTGCGTCTCAGGCGGCAGCGGATTCACCATCGGCAGGTCCAGCGCGGTGGGCAGGGTTTGGTCGGTCACGGTGGTCACTCTCCTTGGACAAGCTGACGGTAATGGTATTCTCCGGTGATCTCCATCCCGAGCGCATGGTAAAGACCATTTGCCCCGTCATTGGCCTTGGTGCAGATCACGCTCAGCGTTTTTGCGCCGTTCTTCTGCGCCCAGATTGCAGCCGCGCGCATAGCCCATTTTCCCAAGCCCTGACGCCGGTGGGCTGGCAGGATTTCCAGCGCATGGATCATGGCGACGTCGTCGTGAATGGCGACAAAACCGGTCCCCGCCGGGTGATCGGAATGACGCAGGAATATCCCCGTTTTCGGTCCCTCGGCCCGGTCCATGATAGCCAGCCGCTCTGGCCCGATACCGCCTTGCGCCCAGATCTCGTTCATGATCGCCAGTGGACTCCAGATGGTAAAGGCGGTGACCCGAGGGATGGGCGTATCGGTCAGGTGGTCGACCGGGCATTGGTAGATGTTGACGGGATCAAGAATGTCATAGCCCCGATCCGCAAGCTGCTGATCCAGCCGTTCGTCGCCCGGTCGCAAGCAGAATATGGGCCGCTGACCCATCGCGCGCATCGCCCCTTCAGCGGCTTCAATATCCGCGTCGGTCGCCGATGCCAGAGCGCTACCTGCGGAAACGCGTGAGCCACCACCCAACCCTTGTCGCAGTCGAATTGGGCCAATTGTTTCGGACCGAGCCGCCGGCCATGTGCCGTCGACAACGTCGGCCCAGTTCGGGCTCAAAGCTCCAGCTCTTTTGCCAACCGGGTCGTGGCCGCATCGACCTGTGACCCGTTCGTGCCCCGAACCACCACGTTAGAGCCGAATACACCATTTACCTGAAACGGATAGCTGCCGATGGCGAGATCAGGGTAATCCTCAGCCAAAGCCGAGAGGATTGAGGCGATATCACCTTCACCCCGATTGATCCGCAGCGTTTGCGACAACAGGGGATCGCCACCGGTCAGCTTTGGCAGAACGCTGGCGACCATGGCCTGAAAGATTGTGGGGATACCCGCCATGACGTGCACATTGCCAAGGGTGAATCCCGGCGCGGTTGAGACCGGGTTGTCTATCAATGTCGCACCTTCCGGAATACGTGCCATCCGCAGGCGCGCGGCGTTCAGTTCCAGCCCCGAATTCTCATAGTGTCGCTCCAGCAGCGCGCGGGCGTCGGCGCGCACGTCGATCGAAGCACCAAAGGCCCGGGCAATGCAGTCGGCCGTGATATCGTCGTGGGTCGGGCCTATTCCGCCACTGGTAAACACATGATCAAAGCGGTCCGACAGGGCGCGCACGGCCTGTTCGATGGCTGTGGCGTCATCGCTGACCATACGAACCTCTTTAAGATCAATGCCCTGTTTGGTCAGTTCCTGCGCAAGGTAATGCATGTTCGCATCCCGGGTGCGACCCGACAGGATTTCATCCCCGATCACAAGCATTGCTGCGGTTGGGTTCGGCATGACCTGTCCTTTCCTGATATGGCACAGGCCGCAAGATATCGTTCCTGCTGAACCTCGCAAGGCCCGTTTGTCATTCTCGCAACGCTTGGGCGGGCAAATCGGCAGTGACGCGTTGGAACAGGTCCATATCGTTCATCGACCGCGCCAGGATCATCGCCCCTTCCAGGCGGGCAATCGTTTCCCCTGCTCGGGCTTCAGGATTTGCGGCGCCAGCAGCCCGGAATACCGTTTCAAGCCATACGAGGTTGCGCTCGAAAAACTCGCGCGTCCGTCTGGCGACCGGGTCCGGCAACCTTGCGAATTCAGCACCGAACATACCGCACAGGCACATCAGATCCTGTTCAATCAGCGCTTGCCGATACGCTGCCACATATTGTTCAAGAGATTCCAAAGGCGTGGCTTCGTCCAACCGCCCCAACGCCCCCAGGAACCGATCAGTGTACCGGGTCACCAGCGCCTCGCCCAAAGCTTCCTTGGTGGGAAAATGGTAGTGAATGCTGGCCGATTTGATGCCGATTTCAGACGCGATGTCGCGAAAACTGAAGGCATAATACCCGCCTTGCCGCGCCATACGCTCGGCCACATCTAAAATACGGCTGGCAGTTTCTGACAGGGGTTTTTCCGTTTTGGGCATCTGCTCATCAATCTATAATTTACCTACCACTAGATAGGGGGTTGAATTTCAATTTCCAAGCTCAATATATCTATCTATCAGTAGATAGGGAATCTAATCATGACACAGACAACAACACTTATCGTCGGCGGATCCAGCGGAATGGGTCTGGCCACAGCGCGCCAAATCATAGCAAGCGGCGGGCACGTGACCCTTGTCGGGTCATCCGCTGGCAAGCTGGACACGGCGAAAGCGGAACTTGGCGGCGCCGCGGACATATACCGCGCGAACCTGCGCGACGCGGCAGACGTCGAAAGGCTGATCAACCAGATCAAATCGGACACGCGTCACATTCAGGGATTGGTGAATGCAGCCGGGACATTCGCGCCAAAACCGTTCATGGAACACACCGCCGAGGATTACGATAGCTATCTGGACCTGAACCGCGCGACCTTTTTCATCACGCAGGCCGTGGCCGAAAACATGAAAGCCAACGGAGGCGGAAATATCGTCAACATAGGCTCTATGTGGGCAAAACAGGCAGTTCGCGCCACACCGTCCTCGGCCTATTCGATGGCCAAGGCCGGACTTCATTCCCTGACGCAGCATCTGGCAATGGAGCTGGCGGAACATAAGATCCGAGTGAACGCCGTTTCTCCGGCGGTGGTGGTGACCCCAATCTATGGTGCCTTCATCGCACCGGACCAGATAGAGGCGACCTTGACTGGTGCTTTCGACGCTTTCCACCCGATCGGCCGCGTCGGTCGGCCCGAGGATGTGGCGCATACGATCACCCATCTTCTGTCCGATGATGCGGGTTGGGTCACCGGGGCAGTCTGGGATGTGGATGGTGGCGTAATGGCGGGCCTCGTCTGACACTTCCCATACGGACGGGCGCGCGTTAAGCCGGGTGGCATGAAGTTTGCCACCCCATTGATCCCCGCCCGCCTGATCCGCCGCTACAAACGCTTTCTGGCCGATTGCCAGTTGGAGGACGGGTGTGAAGTAACCGCCCATTGCGCCAATCCGGGGTCAATGATGGGTCTGGCGGAACCCGGCGAGAAGATCTGGTTGGAACCCAACGATGACCCGAAGAAAAAACTGAAATACGGCTGGCGTCTGGTCGATCATGAGAACGGGCATTTTACCGGTGTTGACACCTCGGTGCCCAACAAAGCCCTGCGCGCGTCCCTTGAGGCCGGTGAAATACCTGAGCTTGCGGCCTATGAAACCGTCCGTCCCGAGGTGAAGTACGGCGAAAACAGCCGTATTGATTTTCTGCTGACGCAACCTGGCCTGCCCGACGCCTATGTCGAGGTCAAAAGTGTGACCCTGTCCCGTGAGCCCGGCTTGGCAGAATTCCCCGACAGCGTTACCGCGCGTGGCACCAAACATCTGGGTGAGTTGTCGGACATGGTGGCGCAGGGACATCGCGCGATCATGCTGTATCTGGTGCAGCGCACGGATTGCGATCGGTTTGGTTTGGCGGCGGATATAGACGCGGCCTATGCGGCGGCATTTGAGACGGCACAGGTGAAGGGTGTCGAGCGATTGGTGTATGGTACGCAAATTTCGCCCGACGGTGTTTGGGTGGATACCACACGGTTCGGGGACTTTAACCTGCCCGGGTAATATCACTTGCCCCCGTCAGGTCCGGTTCACCCCTTGTTTCGGCATTCGAACTGGGTTGCTGAAAGGGGCATCACCATATCACTGGCCTCAAATCTGGACCGCAGCGCCAACAGCATTTCGGCCACAACCGCATCCGGATCGACACCTCCGCGCGCTCTGATTTCGTCAATCAACGGATTTCCATACACCAGGGCTGTCGCAAATTTCTCAAGGTCGGCGATTGGTTTGTTCAACCTGATGGTTTCGTGCGTAACGGTCCCCCAACCTGCGGCCGCAAGGTCCGCGTGTACGACGTCGGGGTCGCCATAGTGGAACGGGACCTTGTAGAATCCCGGTGGGTTTTCGGGAAAGAACGTCATCGCCGCTTTGTGAGCTGTCTCGGAAAACGGGTTTTCGGACATATCGCTCCAGACGTTGAAAACGTACCGGCCACCTGGCTTCAGAACACGGGCAGCTTCGCGATATGACGCAGTTTTGTCTGGAAAGAACATCACGCCAAACTGGCAAACGATCAGGTCAAAACTGTTGTCTTCGAAGGGCAGTTCCATTGCGTTCGCTTGGACAAACTCGACATTCTCACTGCCGGAGAACTTTGCTTTTGCAATCTCCAACATGGGCGGATTAAGGTCCGAAACCGTCAGCGAAACAGACGGGTTTAACGCGTTGCGCAGCTTACGGCTGACAATTCCCGTTCCTGCGGCAAGCTCCAGAACGCGACCCGTTTCAAGGCCGTCACACAGCCCGGTTAACCTGTCGGCATAGTCTACGAAAATGTTCGGTCCCAGACCCTGATCGTAATGGTGTGGAATTTCACCGATAAAACTGGCAGAATTGCTGGACATTTTGACCCTCCAAAACGATCTCACTGGGAAAGAACAACATTCTATCTGAAATTATGATTTTGAGCGAATTTGATAGACTTTGCAGCCTTGATCCGGGGGCGTTCCGCGCCATCTAACACTCGCAAACGCGCACCCTCTGGAACTTTCTGCACAAGCAGCGTAAAAGGCAGGCTG
This sequence comes from Ruegeria sp. CDSB086, assembly GCF_059611065.1. Lineage (NCBI taxonomy): Bacteria > Pseudomonadati > Pseudomonadota > Alphaproteobacteria > Rhodobacterales > Roseobacteraceae > Ruegeria > Ruegeria sp. CDSB086. Next base: position 110,609 of record NZ_JBXWOV010000004.1, read on the forward strand.
CGCGCAACATTTGGAGCTTAGCGTCGATGAAAGAACATCGTGGCCGTCTGACCAAGGACGGCATCCGCATTTACGAACAGGGTGACTTTGCCGGCATGCATGCGGCAGGGGCCTTGGCCGCGCGGATACTCGACGATATTGCAGAACATGTCTTTCCGGGCCAGACCACTGGCGCGATTGATGGCATGATCACGCAGATGGTCGAGGATGCAGGCGCGACATCGGCAACAATTGGCTACAAGGGCTATCAGCATGCCAGCTGTATCAGCGTGAATCACGTGGTCTGCCACGGCATTCCCGGCGACAAGAAGCTGAAGGATGGCGACATTCTGAACATCGACGTTACGGTCATCGTAGACGGCTGGTTCGGCGATACTTCGCGCATGTATGTTGCGGGCAAACTGCCCCGCAAGGCTGAGCGTCTGGTCCAAGTGACACATGATGCCCTGTTCAAAGGCATCGAGGCGGTCAAGCCGGGCAACACCTTCGGTGATATCGGCCACGCCATTCAGGCATATGTCGAGGCGCATCGGATGAGCGTCGTGCGCGATTTCTGTGGTCACGGCCTGGGCCGGGTATTCCACGCGCCGCCAAACGTGCTGCACTATGGCCGTCCGGGCACTGGCGCGGTTCTGGAAGAGGGCATGTTCTTTACCATCGAACCGATGGTGAACCTTGGCCGTCCTGAGACGAAAACACTGGCCGATGACTGGACTGCGGTGACCCGCGACAAGTCGCTGTCTGCGCAGTTCGAACACTCGGTGGGTGTGACGGCTGATGGTGTCGATATCTTTACCCTGTCACCGGGCAATAAATTCCATCCGACCTATTCGTCCTGATCGGCGGCCTGCTCGCGCAGCAGTTTCAGCAGCAATGTCTCCGTGCCCCACGGCGTAATCGCGTCGTGGATGAACACAGGCGCGCGCAAAGGCTTGGGCGCGGGTCCGGTGTGGGTTTCAGCGGCGTCGGAAGGGGTCCAGAGCGGTGGAGTCAAAGCGCGGTCCATAAGCCGAGCTTACCACGGTCAAGTCAAATTCCCAAAAGGGCTGGAACCTCGGCCATGTCGGTGAAAACCTCTGCTCCGAGGTCCGCCAGAAATGCACCTTTTCCATCAGGCACATAGCCCAGGCAGCGCATATTGGCACGGATTGCTGCGGTAACGCCGCTGGCACTGTCTTCAATTACAACTGGCGCGGTGGCCTCAAATTGACGGGCTGCTGTAAGGAACATGGTGGGGTCAGGCTTACCGACTCCCAAAGTGTAGGCTGAAAACATCACATCCTTGAAGCGATCCCAAAGACCATTCTGCCCCAGCGTGACTCGCATTTTGTCAGGCCCGCCATTGGACGCCACGCAGAAAGGAATTCCGCGCGCATCCAAGAGCGTCAGCAATTCCGCTACACCCGGAACCAAAGGAACACCCTGACGCAGTCGGGCGTCGGTTTCGGCATCGAATTCCATAATCCAGTTCTCGGGCAGGTCGGCCCCCAAATCGCGCGCGATATCCTGCACTTCCGGCATGGTCCTGCCGGTGAAAACCCTGTGGCACTCCTCCGCCGTCAAGGACAGTCCATGTCGGGCAAAGTTCGCAACCATCACCTGATTGGACAGGGGCTCACTGTCGACCAAAACACCATCGCAATCGAAAATGACCAGGTCGTGCATATCAGACCTCTGTCCGCCACATCAGCGAAATATGCGTGTCGCCATACTTTCGCGCATTGTGCAGGTCAAACCCTTCGGGCGCTTCCATGGGGGCGTTTTCTTCCCAGACGATCAAGGCGTCTTTTGCCAGCCACCCCCCTTGAGTGACCGTCGCAAGCGCCTTTTGTCCCAGGCTTTTGCCGTAAGGCGGATCAAGAAAAATCAGATCACAAGGCGTGCCCGTATTGTCACCCAACCGTGTCGCGTCGCGACGGATTAGATCGGTACGATCCTTGCTGTGGGTCAGATCAATGTTCTTACGGATCAGTCCCTGAGCCACACGCCCGTCATCCACGAACGTCACATGCGCCGCGCCGCGCGACAGCGCCTCAAGCCCCAGTGCTCCGGTGCCGGCGAAAAGGTCCAGAACACGCAGCCCATCAAAGTCGATCTGATGGCTCAGCACATTGAACAGGCTTTCACGCACACGGTCAGTGGTGGGACGCAGATGCGCCCCGGCATCTCCTTTGCCGACCGAGGCCAAGGCGCGACCTCGGAACTCTCCGGCGATGATCCTCACGCTTTGAGCAGCGGTTTCAGGTCCGCGTCTGGGTCGGCCACGACGGCCGGGTCGGCCGTTTTGCCCGCGTCTATCAGGCGTTTGCCGACCATGTAAGCGCGCGGGTCGTTCATGGCGTCGACCGCGATCAGCTGGTCGCCTTTGTAGTACCAGAAGGACACCGTCTGCCCGTCACCCTTACGGGTCACCACGCTGTCATAGCCGGTGTTCAGACCTGCGATCTGTAGTTTGACGTCATACTGGTCCGACCAGAACCACGGCGTCGCCACATAGTCTTTGGCGGCACCCAGCATGTTCTGAGCAACGATCTCGGCCTGATCGATGGCATTCGGTACACTTTCCAGCCGGATACGGCCGCCGCCATGCGGGAAGGACGCACAATCGCCTGCGGCCCAGATCGACGGATCAGACGTGCGACCATGAGCGTCCGTTTTGATGCCGTTGTCCAGCTCCAGCCCAGCCATCTCGGCCAGTTGGGTCGACGGTGCAATGCCCACACCAACCACGACGAAATCAACCTCAAGCTTGGTGCCATCACTCAGAATGGCCCCGGTGACCTTGCCGTCTTCGCCGACCAGACGATCCAGCCCGACGCCTTCACGAATGTCGGCACCGTATTCGGAATGCAGATCACGGAAGTAGTCGCTGGTTTCCGGTGCTGCGACGCGTTGCAAAATCCGTTCCGCCATCTCGACCAGAGTAACCTTGACCCCGCGCTTGGCACAGACGGCGGCCGCTTCAAGCCCGATATAGCCACCACCAACGATCAGGGCGCGGGCGCCCTCTTTAACGCGGGGCTCCATCTCGTCGATATGGGTCAGGTCGCGCACGACATGGACGCCTTCGAGATCACCGCCAATGGCAGCAGGCAGGTAACGCGGGTCGGAACCAGTGGTCAGGGCCAGTTCGTCATAAGAAATCACCTCATCGCCCAGGGTCACGGTCTTGGCCTTGGGGTCGATCGCAGTCACGCGCTGACCCAGACGCAGGGGGATGTTGTTTTCGGCGTAGAAACTTTCGGGGCGTAGGAACAGGCGTTCAAGCTCCATCTCTCCCAGCAGATAAGCTTTGGACAGTGGGGGACGCTGATAGGGCAGATGCTGCTCGGCACCGATCAGCGTGATATCGCCTTCAAACCCGTCCTTGCGCAGTCTTGCAACAAGAGATGATCCCGCCTGCCCGGCTCCGATCACAACAATATGGCTCATGTTCGTCCTGCCCTGTCAACTTCCCGTGGTTTCATTCTCTGGCTCACCTATATTGCGGCTGAGGCCGACTCTGCAAATCCAATCGACAGGAGGAACAAGATGATTTCAACCGGTGATACGCTTCCCGACGCAACGTTGACTCAAATGGGGGCAGAAGGGCCCGAAGAGGTTCGGATTTCAGACAAGACCAAAGGCCGCAAGGTTGTGATCTTTGCAGTGCCCGGCGCATTCACGCCGACCTGCCACTCGGCCCATGTGCCCAGCTTTATGCGCACCAAGGAACAGTTCGACGCCAAGGGCGTGGACGAAATCATCTGCGTCTCGGTCAACGACCCCTTTGTAATGAGCGCATGGGGCGAAGCCACTGGCGCGACAGGCGCAGGCCTGACCATGCTGGCCGACGCCGCATCCGAATTCACCAAGGCCATTGGCATGGATTTCGACGCCCCGCCCGTCGGCCTGCTTGCGCGCTCAAAGCGCTATGCGATGTTGGTCGAAGATGGCAAAGTCGTTGCATTGAATCTTGAAGAAAACCCAGGTGCCTGCGAGATTTCCGCGGGCGAAGGTCTGCTTGAGGCTATCTAAGTCACTCGGGCCCCGGTACAGCCGGGGCCACGTTAACCCTATTTCACTTGATGCAACTTCCTGATGTGTCGATACTTGCCCCATTCATTCAGGGAGTTTTTTGATGAAGCTCAAAGTCATCACAGTCATTCTGGGTGCTGCAGGCGCGCTGGCAGCGTGTGGCCCGGCCCCGACACCTCAACAGCAGCAAGCACGACAGCATGAGATCGCCTGCCTCGGCGGCACACTAGGCGGCGCACTGATCGGCGGGGCGATTGGCAATCAATTCGGCGGTGGGTCCGGCAAAGACATCCTGACCGCGGCCGGGGCCGTCACGGGCGGTGTCTCGGGCCAGCGTTACGCGTGCTGAGGAGAGAATGATGATGAAAACAGCTATTCTAACGACAACGATCATTCTGGCGGCCAGTGCAACCTTGGCGGAAACAGTTGCTGAACTGCACGAAAAGGAACTGAACGCCATTGATTCCAACAACGATGGCTTCCTGTCCAAGGACGAGTTCAACGCCTTTTCGGATTATGCTTTTCAGGCCATGGACGAAGACAAGAACGGAACGCTGGGTCTGGAAGAAGCCAAGCCGTTTCTGGACATAAAGCGGTTTCAAAACGTTGACCGCAACAACGACAGCTTTATTTCACGATCAGAGTATGACCAGCAGATGGGCGATGATTTCCTGGCCGCCGATCAGGACGGAAACGGCCAGTTGGATTGATCGCACGACCGGGCTGAACGATAGGAGTGTGGTATGAAAAAGTGGATAGCCCTCGGCATTCTGGGGTTTCTTGCCGCCTGTGATGCGCCGCAGGCCCCCGTGGTGACCGGACCGAACGGACAGCCCCAGATCCAGATCAGTACTTCGGGCCTGACGTGCTATGATACGCGATGTTTGGACATCAATCCGGCGGCGCGCAGCGTTCGTTCGGTTGGGAATCGGACAACCGGTATTCCACGAGACATCGACGTCAGCAACGGCACGGTCACACCCGCCGATTTCCGTCGTCTGGGTGAAATAGCTTCTCTGGCCGGCGGCATGGGATCCAGAGGAGACCGTTAAACGAGGCTGTCCATTTTACGCGCCAACTTGGCATCCAGCGCTGACAAACCGCCCACATCATGGGTGGACAGGACGACCTCGACCGCGCGGTACACGTTTGACCATTCGGGATGGTGGTTCCATTTCTCGGCAAAGATCGCCACCTGGGTCATCCAGCCAAAAGCATGGACAAAATCTTCGAATATGAAGGTCTTGGTGATTGCGTCCCGGTCCGTGACCATGGTCCAGCCGTTGTCGAACAGCGGATCAAGAAGAGGGCCGCGTGTCTCGGTCGACAATAGTTCCGTCATTGCTGTTCCTCCGGATTCGATTTTCTGAACGGACCGTAATCCGTCAGAATCTCGATCTCTTCTCCCACTGCGTGGGCCTCGGCGTCCAGATATTTCTTGATCGCATCGGCAAAGCCCGGGTCATTGACCCAATGCAAGCTATGCGTGCGCGTGGGCAAGTAACCGCGCGCCAGCTTATGTTCACCCTGTGCGCCTGCTTCTACCCGTGCCAGATCTTCCGCAATGGCAAAATCGATCGCCCTATAATAGCACAGTTCGAAATGCAGGCAGGCGTGATGCTCAGTGCAACCCCAATACCGGCCAAAAAGCGTTTCGCGGCCGATGAAATTCAAAGCCCCTGCGATAGCGTATCCGTCCCGTTCAGCCAGCACCAAGGCCATGTCGCCTGCCATGGTTTCATGCGCAATATCAAAGAATTGGCGGGTCAGATAGGGAACGCCCCATTTACGGGACCCGGTGTCCTGATAAAACTGCCAGAAGGCATCCCAGTGTTCGGGGCGCAGGTCATCCCCTGTCAGAGTGCGGATTTCGCCGCCAAAATCGATGGCCTGCGCGCGTTCTTTGCGGATATTCTTGCGCTTGCGCGATGACAACGCCGCAAGAAATCCGTCGAAATCTTGATATTCGTCATTCAGCCAGTGAAATTGCTGTGACTGGCGCAGCATAAGGCCCATCTGCTCACCCGCCAGCGCCTCGGCTTCGGTGCAGAAGGTTGCGTGGACCGAAGACACCTGATTATCCGCAGCCAATTGCACCGCCCCCTGCACCAGCGCAGACATGCCAACCGAGTCATAGCCGGGGCGCACCAGAAAACGCCGACCTGTTGCAGGGGTGAACGGTACGGCGATCTGCAGCTTGGGATAATAACGACCCCCGGCACCTTCATAGGCATGCGCCCAGTTGTGGTCGAAGATGTATTCGCCCTGACTGTGGGATTTGGCATACATCGGCGCCGCCGCGATCAGCATCCCGTCCAGATAGGCCGTCAGGTATTGCGGTTGCCAGCCAGTTCCGCACCCGACCGAGCCGCTGTGCTCAAGTGCCAGCAGATACCGGTGGGTGGTGAACGGATCAAGCGGACGGCCGCCATCGGCAACCTCGGGGCAGGCGCAGCTGTCCCATTCCGCCGCAGATATCTGCGACAGCGAGCCCAGCACCCGAACCTCGATCTGTGCCTGATCCATTTGCCCTCCGCCTCCGATCTTTATCTGTGACGTTGCAGGGCTGGTTCAACCCGGTTGTGCAGCCAGATACCCTTCGAACGTCACATTGTTCGCAACTTCGCGGGCCTCTGCCTCTTGTTCAGGCGACCGCACAGTCCAGCACAGGATCGGTACACCGCGTGCCTTCAGTTCGGCCACGCGGGGGCGGTCAAGGTCTTCGACCTCATGGCTGATGAAACTGGCCCCGACACGGTCGAAATCCGGAATGTCGCGCAGGTGATCACAAACACTCTGAGATAAAAGCTCGACCTTGGGCTGGTACGATCCTGTCACGATGCCACGCGGCAGATGCGGTGCCAGCCGCGCCAGTTCAGCGACCGAGTTGGGATTGAACGACATCAATGCCACCGGCCCATCGTAACCTGACAATGCACGTACGGCGTCTTGTTCCAGCGGGCCCACTGATGTGCCCATCGCGCCGTCCTGATCCTTGAATTCGATCAGCAGCGGTACTTTGCCTGACACGATGTGCAGCACCTCATCCAGCGTCGGGATGCCATCGTCCGCGTGCAACAGCGTGGTGCCTGATGCCTGAACCGACGTGATCAGCTGGATCGGGCCGGGCTGTCCGGTCAGGCGGGTCATGTCATAGTCATGAAACACCATGGCCCGGTTGTCCGAGGTCCGTTGCAGATCAATCTCGATCCCATACCCGGCGTCCACGGCGGCGCGAATGGCCGCCCGGCTGTTTTCCGGGCGGTTGTCCTGTTTGTCGTGCAGCGCGCGATGCGCCAACGGGACTTGAAGGAATACGTCAGGCAGCGCGGGCGTCATTGAACTTCGAAGATACCTTCGATCTCAACCGCGACGCCCAAGGGCAGTGCCGCCGCACTGACGGCCGAACGCGAATGGCGACCTGCATCACCCAGCGCTTCGACCAGAAAGTCTGACGCACCGTTGATGACTTGCGGCTGCGCGGTAAAATCTGCCGTCGAGTTCACAAACCCGGTCAGCTTGATGACGCGCACCAACTTTTCGATATCGCCACCGCAGGCCGCTTTGACCTGGGCCAGAAGGTTGATCGCACATACCTTGGCCGCAGCAGCGCCTGCTTCGACTTCCATGTTGTCGCCCAGCTTGCCAGTGATCAGATCATCCGCCTTCGAGATCTGCCCCGAGACATAGACGATATTGCCCACGCGCACGAAGGGCACGTAGTTGGCCGCCGGCGCAGGCGCGTCCGGTAGGTTGACACCCAAGCTTTCCAGTTTCGCCGCGATGCTCATGAGGTCTCCTCCCAAATTTGAGTCGGGGCGAAGCTAACCGGGAAGGCAAGGATCGAAAAGTGCGAAAACGGCGATGTGACCTGTACCGGTTGTGGGCGTAACTTTTCTTATTCTGAACTGTTGAACCCGTGTCACTTTACGTTGACCTATTCGGCGGGTTAAACGCTATCTGTTTCATATTGGTGGCGAAACGCCTATGTGACTTTGGGTAGGCCGGGCACAACGGCCAAAAAGAGTATTGATTAAGTGTTCGGGCACGGACTGTCCGAACGTTTTGGAGTGGCAAAGACCGTGTTGAGCAGAATCAGCCTAAAACCCCTGATCGTTGTGTCCGTATTGGCAGTTCTCAGCGCCTGCACCACACGCCCTCCGGAGGGTGTTCAGCAGGGTGAAGCATTTGATCCGTATGAACGCAACAACCGGGGCATCCACAAGTTCAACCTTGGCGTCGACCGGTTTTTGTTTCGTCCGGCCTCGAAAGGGTACGTAAAGATCGTGCCCGACCCGATGGTGACCAGTTTCAACCATTTTGCCGAAAACCTGACGATGCCGGGCCAAGCCGTGGATTACCTGCTGCAAGGCAACCTTAAGCAGTCGGGCAACGCACTGCTGCAGTTTGTGATCAACACGACCGTTGGTGGTCTGGGGTTGTCAGCCCCTGCCGACGAACTGAACCTTCCGCCTGTGGATACCGATTTCGGTGAAACGCTGCACGTCTGGGGTTTTGGCGAGGGCGCTTATGTCGAGCTGCCGCTCTATGGCCCGTCAACGCAGCGGGACTCGATTGGCGTTATCGTCAACCTGTTCTCGAACCCGATCAACTTCTCTCCGGTCCGTCCGGTCGACAATATCGGTGTCTATGCCGAGGTCGTGCGCCGGATGGGCGATCGGGGGCGTTTTTCGGACACGGTCGACTCGATCTTGTATGAAAGCGCCGACAGTTATGCGCAGGCGCGGACCATTTACCTACAAAATCGCCGCTTCGAACTGGCGAGAGACGACGAAGAAACCTATCTGGGTCTTTACGACGACCCTTATGCAGACAATGGGACCGACCCTGTCAGAGATCCCTATCTAGACCCATACGAGGACCCCTATGAGGACCCCTATGCCGAGTAACCAAATGAACCGACGCGGTTTTGTCGCCACTGGCCTTGCCGGTCTGGCACTGACCGCCCTGCCTTTTTCCGCCTTTGCCCAGACTGAAGCCAGCGCCAAGGCTCTGGTCGTCAGTGTCGTGGATGACATCAACCGCATCATCGCCTCGGGCAAATCCGAAAAGGCGATGATCCGCGATTTCGAAAAGGTCTTTGTGCAATATGCCGATGTGCCGATCATGGCACGTTATGTGCTGGGGGCGGACGCCCGTTCGGCCAGCCCGTCGCAGTTGAAGCAGTTCACCAAAGCGTTTCAGGGCTATATCTCGAACAAATATGGCCGGCGTTTCCGCGAATTCATTGGTGGGCAAGTCACCGTCCGGAAGGCCCGGAAAATCAAGGCCGGTTACGAGGTACGCACCTCGGTTAAGCTGCAGGGCTCGTCCCCGTTCGAGGTGACATTCCTGGTTTCGGACAAATCAGGCCGCGACAAGTTCTTCAACATGTTCATCGAAGGGGTGAATATGCTGCTGACCGAACGAACCGAGGTTGGCGCGATGCTGGACGCCCGCGGTGGGGACTTAAACCGTCTGATCAAGGACTTGAGTTAGAACAAGGTCAGCTGACCCAGTTCAAACGCAAAGAAACGCCGCGCGAACTCAATCGCGCGGCGTTTTTTCTTTTAATTCAGGCGCTCGCCGGTTTCTTTGGCGAAGTACGATACTTTACTCATATCAAACGCCAAGTTCAGCATCTTGCCCGCTTGCGCGCTGGTTTCGGCATGTAACCTTGCGGTCACCTGCTTGCCGCCCAGTTCTGATACGACATAGGTGTCGGCCCCTGCAGGTTCGACCATATCGACCATGCACGCCGCTTCCTGCACGCCATCACCCGCACGGAAACCCGCCTCGGCGATATCCTCGGGGCGCAGGCCCAGGATTACATCCTCGGGCAACGCCAGATCGCGCGCATCGTTCAGAACCAGCGTTTCGCCGGCATCGCGCGAGATGACGATTTGTGTACCCGACCCGTTTTTGGTGACCTGCGCAGGGATCAGATTCATCGCCGGCGAGCCCATGAAATCAGCGACAAACAGATTGGCCGGGTTGTTATAAATTTCGGCCGGGCTGCCGATCTGCTGCACGATACCGCCCTTCAAGACCACGATCTTGGTGGCCAGCGTCATCGCCTCAATCTGATCGTGGGTCACGTAGACGATGGAAGCGTCCAATGTCTGGTGCAGCTTCTTGATCTCGGTCCGCATCTCAACCCGAAGCTTGGCATCGAGGTTCGACAGCGGTTCATCAAACAGGAACAGCTTGGGATCGCGCACCAGCGCCCGGCCCATCGCCACACGCTGACGCTGACCACCGGATAGCTGGCTGGGACGACGGTTCAGCAGTGGCTCGATTTGCAACAGCGAGGCCACATCGTTCAGCTTGGCCTCCTGCGTTGCCTGATCAACCCCGCGCACCTTCATGCCGAAAGTGATGTTCTTGGCCACGCTCATCGTCGGATACAGCGCGTAGGATTGGAACACCATCGCGATGTCGCGGTCCTTGGGGCTGACATGGGTCATGTCTTTGCCGCCAATCGCCAGTGTCCCGTCGGTGATTTCCTCCAATCCCGCAATGCAGTTCAGCAGCGTGGATTTACCGCAGCCCGAGGGGCCGACCAGCACCAGGAAATCACCCGGTTCGATCGAGATGTTGATGTCCTTCAGAATTTCGGTTGCGCCGTAATTCTTGTAGAGTTTGTTGATATCAAGGATGGGAGCCATGGGTTATCCCTTCACAGAGCCAGCGGTCAGGCCGCGGATGAAATACTTACCGGCAACGACATAGACGAGCAGCGTCGGCAGCCCCGCGATGATCGCGGCGGCCATGTCGACGTTGTACTCTTTGACGCCGGTGGTGGAGTTTACGATGTTGTTGAGCGCCACAGTCACGGGCTGCGTGCCCGCCTGGCTGAACGACACGCCGAACAGGAAGTCATTCCAGATCTGCGTGAACTGCCAGATCACTGTCACCACGATGATGGGCAGCGACAGCGGCAGGAAGATCGACCAGAAAATCCGCAGAAAGCCTGCCCCATCGACCCGAGCGGCTTTGGTCAGCTCGGCCGGAATGGTGACATAGTAGTTGCGGAAGAACAGCGTAGTGAAGCCAAGGCCATAGATCACGTGGACAAAGATCAGGCCCGGAATGGTTCCGGCGATCCCCATCATGCCCAGCAGCCGCGCCATTGGCAGCAGAACAACCTGAAACGGAATAAAGCAGCCAAACAGCATCAGCGAGAAGATGATGTTCGCGCCTTTGAACCGCCACTGCGCCACGACATAGCCGTTCAGCGCACCAATCAGGGTGGACAAAAACACCGCAGGCACCGCGATCAGGACAGAGTTCCAGAAGTAAGGCCGCAGACCTTCACACTGGATACCGGTACAAGCGCCGGACCACGCGGTTTTCCAGGCATCGAAGCTGACTTCGCGCGGCAGTGAGATCAGCGACCCAGTGCGAATTTCCTCAAGGCTTTTCAACGATGTGGTTAACATCACGAACAGCGGCATCAGGTAGTACAGCGCGAACAGGCCCAGCAGGACGTAAAGCAGCCAACGAAGGGCAATCTTGCCTGTGGCGCTCTGCGAGCGGGTTTGGGTTTGGGGCATCGACAGATCAGTCATTTTTCGCCCTCAGCTCTGAATAAAGATATGGAACCACGATGGCAAAGACGACCAGCATCATGATCATCGCGGAAGAGGCCGCCTGACCGATATCGCCGCGCGAAAACGCCATGGCATACATGTATGTGGCTGGCAGATCAGTCGCGTATCCCGGACCGCCACCTGTCAGCGCGATGACAAGGTCAAAGCTCTTGATCGCTAGGTGGGCCAGCACGATGAAGGCAGAAAGGAAAATCGGTGCCATCGACGGTATGATGATCGCCGTATAGATGCGCCATGTGGGGATACCATCGACTTGAGCGGCTTTGATGATTTCACCATCCACCGAACGAAGCCCGGCCAGAAACAGCGCCATAACAAAGCCCGAGCTTTGCCAGATCGCGGCAATCACAATGGTGTAGATAGCGTAATCGGGGTTCACCAGCCAATCGAATTCGAAATTCGGAAAGCCCCAGCCCTGCACCATGGATTCAATGCCCAGACCTGGGTTCAGGATCCACTTCCATGCGGTGCCGGTCACGATCATCGACAGTGCCATCGGGTACAGATAGATGGTGCGAATAACCCCTTCGACGCGGATCTTCTGATCCAGCAGGATGGCCAGCAACAGCCCCAGCACCATCGCGATCACGATGAACAGCGCGCCAAAGATATACAGGTTGTTGATTGCCGTATCCCAGCGAGGGGAATCGAACAGGCGTTCATACTGAATGAAGCCATGGATCTCGTATTTCGGCAGTAGTTTCGATCGGGTCAGCGACACCCATGCGGTCCATCCGATAAATCCGTAGACAAAAATCAATACGGCGATGAACGACGGTGCCAGCACCACCTTGGGCAGGTGGTTTTCCAGCCATTCGGACATTTTTTCCTCCGGGGAAAAGTGCTCTGCCCCTCAGCATAGGGGGCAGAGCGTTTTGGATCAGTAGCTGTTGGCCACCGCGTCCGCCAGTTGCTGAACCGCGTCAGCCGAGGACATATCCGAGTTGAAGTGCGCGGTCACAACGTCGGTGATCGCACCGGACTGCGACCCGCGCAGCGCCATGCCATGGGCGTAAGACGGCAGCAGGGAACCACCTGCCGAGGTCGTACCCATGTCTTCTGCCGAGATTTTCGCACAGATATCAAAGGCATCCAGCGCTACGTCGGTCCGTGCAGGGATCGAACCCTTGTTCAGGTTGAACACTTCCTGGAAGTTCGGTGCGACGATCAGTTTGGCCAGCAGTTCCTGGCCGGCGCGGTTGTCGTCACCTTCGACTTCGAACATGGCAAAGCTGTCGACGTTGTACAGATAACCGTCACCGGGGGTCGAGGCACACAGGAAATCTTCGCCGGGCTTCTTGCCAGCGGCCAGGAATTCACCTTTGGCCCAGTCACCCATGATCTGGAATGCGGCCTCGCCATTCATCACCATGGCGGTGGCCAGGTTCCAGTCGCGACCCGAGAAGTTCTCGTCAACATATCCACGCATGGTACGCATCTGGTCAAAGACCTGTACCATTGTGTCCGACGTCAACGCTTCGGGGTCGAGATCGACCAGGGCTTTCTGGTAGAATTCTGGTCCACCAATACCCATGACAACCGCCTCAAACACGGTCGCGTCCTGCCAGGCCTGACCACCGTGGGCCAGCGGGATCACACCAGCGGCCTGCAGTTTTTCGGCTGCTGCGTTGAACTCTTCCCATGTGGCGGGCATTTCGATGTCGTTTGCCGCCAGAACATCAGCATTCGCCCAGATCCAGTCGATGCGGTGCACGTTCACGGGTGCAGCGCACCAAGTGCCTTCGCACATCATATGGCCCGCGATTGACGCAGGCAGGACATCCGCCCAGCCTTCGGCCTCGGCAACGTTCGAAATGTCGGCCAGAACGCCTTCTTCGTACCATTCCTGAATGGCAGGGCCTTTCAGCTGAACGGCGGTCGGCGCATTACCGGAGAGAACCCGGGCACGCAGCGCGGTCATTGCCGCATCACCACCGCCACCCGCGACGGGCATGTCGGTCCAGGTGCCGCCGTTCGAGGCGAATTCTTCCTGCAGAACGGCAACCGACTTGGCCTCGCCACCCGAGGTCCACCAGTGCAGTACTTCCGCCTGCGGCTCGGCCACAACGGACGATCCGGCCACAACGGCCAAAGTCGAAACGGTGGCAAATGCAAAACGCTTCATTTTTTGTCTCCTCCCTGAGAACTCAGTGACTGCCAAAGCAGCGATGGCGCTATTACTGTGGTCTGATCGCCGTCTGGCAAAGCGGAATTCATAGTAAAGTACGGAAACGGCCCAAATTTTCACCACTTCTGTTACAGGGTGTTACGTTGGCATTGAATCTGTTTCCATTCGTTACAATGGACAACGACAGAGGGAAAAGATCGGGAGGAAAGACAGAGTGAGCATTCCGCGGCTTCTGGTGGTGGATGACGACCCTGAGATGCGGTCGATGATGACGCAGCTATTGCAGCAAAACAGCTTCATCGCCCTTCCCGCCAGTTCCGAGCGGGAAATCCGGGCGCACCTGTCCAATGGCCGGATCGATCTGATTTTGTTGGACGTCATGCTGGGGGACGAGAACGGGATTGATATCTGCGCCCGGTTACGGCGCGAACAGGACGTCCCGATCATTCTGGTCTCTGCCCTGTCCGCCGACCATCAGCGCATGGCAGGGTACGAAGTTGGGGCAGACGACTACATTGCCAAACCGTTCAACCCCCAATTGATGCTGGCCCGTGTCAGGGCAGTGATGCAGCGCGCTCGGCGGTCGTCTTCGCTGGCGTATCGCCGAAGAACCCGCACCTTCCGTTTTGACGGCTGGGTCTTTGACGGAAAGCGTGATGATTTGCATTCGCCAGAAGGCTATTTGGTCGCGTTGTCACAGCGGGAAACCGCCCTGCTCAAGGTCTTGCTGGCCAATCCACATATTCCGCTTACGCGCGATGAAATCGTCACGGCACTGGATGTCACGGGGGACAGTGACAAGTCCGAAGCGCAGGGCCGCGCCATCGACATGCTGGTCGGTCGCCTGCGATCCAAGATCGAGACCAACCCGAAAGATCCGCAAATGCTGCGCACGGAACGTGGGGTCGGGTATATCTTTGCCGCTGACATTTCGGTCGAAGAATGACACTGCGCCTGCGCAATCTGGGGTGGCTTTGGACCCTTTCAGCCTTTGCTGCCGGTTTGCTGTCTGCAGGGTTATGGTTCGCTTCGGCGCGCGCCTGGAATGACTACCTGCTGCAATCTTTTGTAGCAGGGTTCACCGTCTACGAAGAATTGCGAACAGGCATGGCCCCCTCCGAAGGGTTGTCGATTACGCCCTTGCCGCCCCAGGATACGGCCCTTGCCGATAATGGTGAATTTCAGCGGTTGCCCGGGTTTTCAAACCGCCGCTTCGTCACCAACCTTTCGATCCTGACCGACAGTTCCTCGCCGCTCAGCGGGCGTGAATTAACCGTGGCGATCCTGTCCGACCGGTTGGTTTATCCGGTGTCGGACATTGTGTCAGGCAGTGATCAAACCGGGCCTGAAAAGATGGGAAACCTGACCCGGTTGCTGGCAACATATTGCAGTGAGCCGATCCTGATTGCGAAATTTGGACGCGAGGCCTGGCATCAGGTCGACGGGACACAGATATGGGGCTGTCAGGCGGCCCCAACGGATTTACGTCTGCCCGCAATACTTATGGGGATCGTCGCAATGGCGGTCATCTTATCCGCAGTCAGTAACGTCTCAGATACCTTCACCCGGTTTGCCCGCGCGTTGCGCGAACGGCAGCGCCTTGGGGGGCCGGAAAGCTACGAGGCGGATGGCCCGGATGAACTGCGCGATATCGTCTCGGCGGTGAACGCCCATCTTGAGGCCGAGCGCGCGCAGCTTGAAAAGCGGGCAACGGTTTTGTCCGGCGTCAGCCACGATCTGGGTACCCCTGCGACACGCGTGCGCCTGCGTGCCGCTCTGATCCCCGACGATGAACTACGCGAAAAGCTCGAGGCGGATGTGGATCAGATGACGGGCATGATCGAAAGTGTCCTGACCTATACGCGATCCGAACTGGATGTTGAGGAACCGCGCCAGATTTCTCTGACCTCTTTGGTGGAGGCTCTGGTCGCCGATTATCAGGATATGGACCTGCCCGTGACACTAAAAAAGACCGACCCCGTCGCGGTCGATGGGGTTACATCGGTTTTCATGTCCCGGCGCGGACACGGACAGCTGACCGAAACACGCCGCGTTCTGGTCATGGCGCGGCCCATATCGCTTAGGCGTGCGCTGACCAATTTGATCGACAACGCGTTGAAATATGGTCGACACGCCGAAGTGCAGTTGGCGACCGATGCGACCACCGCGACGATCACGGTCGAAGATAAGGGCACCGATCTGTCGGTGGAGGACATCGAAAACCTGATGGCCCCATTTCGTCGTGGGTCCAACACCGGATCTTCTGACGGCTATGGTTTGGGCCTGACAATTGCCGCCACCGTGGCCGAACAGCATGGCGGAGAAATGCGCTTTGAGGCCGGCGACTGCGGCCTGCGCGCCTGTCTGCAAATCGCCCGGCAATAAAAACCTAGGTCGCATAACTGCGCACAAGCGCGCTGGCGATCAGGGACCACCCGTCGGCGATGACAAAAAACGCCAGTTTAAACGGCAAGGACACTGTGGCTGGCGGAACCATCATCATCCCCATCGACATCAGTACCGCCGCAACCACAAGGTCGATGATCAGAAATGGCAGAAAGACCAGAAACCCGATCTGAAAAGCGCGCGCAATTTCGGACAGCATGAAGGATGGCATCAGGATGGACAGCGGCGCGTCGGGCGACAGCGTTGTGGCATCACCACCGGGGCGCAGGGCGGCCATGGCGTGAAACGTATTGGGGTCCAATCGCGCAGCCATGAAACCGCGAAACGGCTGTAATGCACGCTCCAATGCAGGCTCGACCTCCATCGTTTCATCGACCAACGGCCGAATTCCTGTTGTCCAGGCTTCGGAAAAGACCGGCTCCATGATGAAATAAGTCAGAAACAACGCCAGGCTGACAATCAGCATATTGGGAGGAGATTGCTGCAACCCGATACCCTGGCGCAGGATCGCCAAAACGGTGATCAGAAACGGAAAACAGGTGATCATGATCGCCAATCCCGGAGCCAGGCTGAGCACGGTGATCAACAGGATCAACTGAATCGTTCGCGCAGATATCGAACCGCCCTCGCCCAGCGAGACAGACAACTCCTGCGCCGTGGTCAAAGACGGGGTCAAAACCGCAAACGCGACCGCCAGAATTAGAAATCGGCGCATCAGCCGATCCCGTTTTGCAGGTCCGCGATTTCGGTCAGACGCACAGCCAGCTGACCGGCCTGCTCGCCCTCTATCTCCTCTAGCAAACCGCGCGCGACAAGCTGGTCGCCGACATACAGGTCAACCGGATCCTCGATGCGTTTGTCCAGCATCAGCACGGCGTTTTCCCCCATGTTCAGCAGATCACGGATCAAAGGGCGCGCCCGGCCAACCGATACGGTGACTTCAATCGGAACGGCCTCGAACGGGTTGGGCTTCTCGGATTTCGGGGTTTGCGGATCACTCATTGGTCACTGCCTCTTTTGCCTGAAAAACATATGCCTGAAAGGCTTGATCGACCGCAGCAAGCAAGCCGCTGCAATCCACCTCGCGCTGGGAAACCCCGACCTTGAGCCGCGACTGCCCTACCTCAAGCGTCGGGTCTTCGATCACCTGCACAGGCGATGAAAGCTCGGCGGGGATCAGGTCCTCCACCTCGTTCACACGACCTGAGGGTACGAAGATTTGCATGGGCTGTCCGATCTGCCCGCGCGCCATATCGGTGAGCTGCTCGACAAGTCGAACGGCAAACCCTCGGTCCAGCATTTCAGGCAAAACCAGCTGTGTCAGGCTCTGAAACATCGGTTCCAGCGACAGGGCCATCCGGTTAACCGCTTCATGGTAGGTAAAAGACATATCTTCGAGCGATTTGGCCAATTCGGCCGAAACCTGCCCCCGGCTCTGCTCTTGCGCCTGGACCGCGTCTTCCCAGCCGGCGCTATAGCCTTGCTCGAACGAGGCCAGCCTTTGTTCCTCTAACGCGTCCTCATCCAGTACGTGCAGCTGTCCGCCGCCGGCCTGTAAAGTGAAATCCTCAAGAAGATGGGCAATCGACATCACACACGCTCCTCACCTTCTTCCAGCCAGCTGCGCAGGATTTCGACCGTTTCTTCCTGCTTGTCGCCGATCATCGCCCTGAGCCGATCCACCGGGTCCGCCCCGGCATCGGTCGCAAGCGCCGGAACGTTCCCAGTGGGCCCCTGCCCCGGCAAGGTGGTGAATTGCCCGCCTTCTTCCGTCGCAATTTCGCCGGTCAGGTATGCGTCAGGTTCCTGGGCTGCACCTGCGGGCAGCAGTGCCGGAGCGGTTGCGGGTTGGGTCAGAATAGGGCGGATGACAAACACCCCAAGTACCAGGGAAACCAGTGCCAACACGGCCATCTGAATCAGCGAGATCGCGTCGAAATGCACCTTCTGCCACAGCGAGGCGGTTGCCAGACTGCCCTGCGGCTCGACCGCCGGCAGATCCAGCGATTTCAGTGTTATAACGTCGCCCCGCTCGGCATCGTAGCCCACTGCCGAGGCCACAAGCTCCTGCAGTGCATCCATCTCGGCCTGCGGCATCGGCGTGAATGTTTCACTGCCGTTTGCGTCCACGGATCGCGTTCCGTTTACCAAAACAGCAACCGTCAGTCGCTTGATGGCGCCGGGGCCGTTGTGAACCTCAAGCTCGGTCTCGGAAACCTCGTAGTTGACCCGTTCTCGGGTCTGGGTTGCGTTAGAATTGGATTCGTCCCCGCCCGCGCCATCGCCATCGGGCAGGTTTGACGCAACCGTCACATCCCCGGATTGGTTGCGGGCACTGTCCGAACGCTCTTCGACATCGGTGCTGATGGCCACACGGCCATTGGGATCGAAACGCCGTTCGCGGATTGATTCTGTCTTGGTAACCGTATCGACACTCACCTCGACCACCGCATTTCCAGCTCCGACCCGGGCTTCGATCAGACGCAGAACCCGTTCGCGCAGCTGGCGCGATTTATCGTCAGCGGTATCTGCGGACACCGGGTTGTCCTGTGCTCCGATCACTGCGCCATTCGAATCGATGACGGTGACGTTCTCGGGCGCCAGTCCGCTGACTGCGGACGACACAAGAAACCGGATCGCCTTTGCCTGATCCGACGTGATGTCCGTGCCCGACGCGACCAGGTAGATCGATGCGGTTGGTGCAACACTGCGTTGGAACGGATTGGCTGAACCGTTGGCAATATGCACACGTGCCTGGCTGATATGGGGGCTGCCGACAATGGTTCTGGCCAACTCTCCTTCTTTGGCGCGCCAATAGGCGGCGTCGAACATCTGCGACGTTGTGCCAAACCCGCTGAGCGAATCCAGCAGCTCGTAGCCCCGGTTTCCGGTTGCCGGCAGACCTTCGCTGGCCAGCGTCAAGCGCAGCTCATCCCGTTGTGATCCCGGCACATAAATGGAGCCGCCGCGAATCTCATACTGCACACCGCGCTGATCCAATGAACGGACAATATCCCCTGCAGCGCCGCTTTCTAAACCGGCGTAAAGCAGGGTCATCGACGGTGTTGTCACCAGACGCGACATCGCCAGGATCCCCAGAAACATCAGCACGACTGCACCCGCGACAATGATTTGTTTACGCCTATCCAAACTTGCCCAGACAGTTCCGATCTGCTGCACGATCACCTCCGACTCGCCGACATTCTGTGCGACGCATCCCTTGTTTGGATGATTGCCCTTAACAATCGGTTAGTCCCTGTCGGGTTATGACGATTGCAGATTGTAGAAATGAGGACGTCATGACCGACGCGACTGCAGAACAGGCAGAAGTTCCGGAAAAATCTGGGAAAAAGGGAATGATAGTAGGCGCGATTCTGGCGATAGCCGGTGCTGCGGGCGGGTATTTCCTGACCACCACCGGCCTGTTGCCGATAGGCGGAAAACCCGTCGTGCAGAACACCGAAGAAACAGAGAAAAGCAGACCTGCCAAGGCTCTGCCAAAGGTTGGATTCGTTGACCTAACTCCGGTCGTCGTTTCGGTAAACACCAGCGATTCGCGACATCTGAAGTTTCATGCCCAGCTCGAGGTGAACGCGCCGTACACGGCGGATGTGGAAAAGATGAAACCGCGAATCATGGACGTGCTGAACGGATATCTACGCGCGATTGAGGTTTCTGATCTTGAGGATTCGCTCGCGCTCATGCGCATCCGAGGACACCTGTTGCGGCGTATCGAAATCGTCGTCGGCGAAGGCCGCGTTCGCGATGTTCTCGTCATGGAATTCGTACTGAACTAGGAGGCGAAGTTGGAGCTGATTGCAGATATTTTGCTGGTCGCAGGTGCCATAGGTGCGGGTCTTTATTGTTTCGTCCTGTCCAAGCGGTTGAAACGCTTTACCGACCTTGAAAAAGGCGTCGGTGGTGCGGTGGCCGTGCTGTCTTCGCAAGCGGAAGAGTTGAAAAAGTCACTGGAGGCCGCGCGGGAAGCCTCGGATCAGTCTGGCGTCGTTCTTAAGGAACTGACCGAGCGCGCCGAAACAGTGGCGCAGCGGCTTGAGTTGATGATGGCCTCGATGCATGACGTCGTGCCGGACGATGAAAAGGCGACCGAGATCCCTACACCAGAGCCTGAGCCGGTTGTTTCTGAAGAACAGTCCCAAGCCAACTCAGTGCCCGTCATTGAAGAAGACGCGCCAGCCGAGACTCAGGTCAAACGTCCGGGTGGCTTGATGTTCCTGCGTCACAGCCGCAGCGAGGCCACGACATGAGGCGGAAGCAGGCAGAAAACCGTCCCAAAGGCGGCGTTCTTGCGGTGATCGCGATGCTTATGATCGGTTCCGCCGCGATCAGAATAGGATTCGAGGCCGGGCCCGCGCTGGCTAAAGGATCCGATCCCGCCCCATCGCTGGCGAGGAGCAGCCAAACCGAACAGCCCGGTGCGCAAGAATTGTTGACTGAATTGCTACGCCGCGAAGACGCGCTCAAGAAACGAGAGGCCGCGTTACAAGACAAAGAAAAGGCGCTGGATATCGCGGATCAGGCGATTGAAACGCGCCTGGCTGCCTTGCAGGAGGCAGAAGAATCGCTGCGACAGACACTGGCCTTCGCCGAAAAAGCCGCCGAGACCGATCTGACGCGCCTGACGGATGTGTATCAGAGCATGAAACCCAAGGACGCAGCCGCCCTGTTCGAAACCATGGACCCCGGCTTTGCGGCTGGCTTTCTGTCGCGGATGCCGCCTGATTCCGCCGCAGGTGTTCTGGCCGGTCTCAACCCCGAAGCCGCCTATACGATCAGCGTGATCATGGCCGGTCGCAATGCTGCGGCTCCGCAGGAGTAGCGCACATGTTTTTTACCCCCGCATCTGACTTTGCAGGAGACCACCCATGATTGGAATCATCGGAATCGTCGTCATTTTCGCCATGGTGTTTGGTGGATATCTTGCCGCCGGTGGCAAGATGACGATCATTTTGAAATCGCTCCCGTTCGAGATGATGATGATCGGCGGCGCCGCCGTTGGCGCATTCATGATCAGCAACGACTTGAGCGCTGTCAAACATACGATCAAGGACATGGGTAAAGTGTTCAAGGGCCCCAAATGGAAGCCCGAAGATTACCGCGATCTGCTGTGCCTTTTGTTTTCTCTGATCCGCATTGCCAAGGCCAACCCGGTCGAGGTGGAACAGCATATCGAAGACCCCGAGAATTCGACCCTATTCTCAGCCTATCCGAAGATTCAGAAGGACAAGGAAGCCGTCGATCTGATCTGCGACACGATGCGATCCGCGTCGATGAATTACGACGATCCACATCAAGTTGAAGAAGTGCTGGAAAAACGGATGGAGACCAGTTTTCACCACGCCATGCATTCCAGCCACGCGTTACAAACCGTCGCCGATGGTTTGCCCGCACTTGGGATCGTGGCCGCCGTTTTGGGCGTAATCAAAACGATGGGGTCCATCGACCAGCCGCCCGAAGTACTGGGCAAACTGATCGGAGGCGCTTTGGTCGGGACGTTCCTGGGCGTGTTTCTCGCCTATGGCCTGGTTGGCCCGTTCGCTGGCAAGCTGAAAGCGGTAGTCGAAGAGGACAACCATTTTTACCAGTTGATCAAAGAGGTTCTGGTCGCCAACCTGCACAACCACAACGCAGCCATGTGCATTGAAGTTGGCCGCCAGAACACGCCGACGCATAACCGCCCAGCATTTTCTGAGCTGGAAGATGCGTTGAAGGAACTCAAACAGGCAGCGGCATGATCCGGACAGTTTTACTTGCTTTGGCGCTAACCGCCGCGGCAGCGCAAGTTCAAGCACAAGATGTGCAGGTGCGCTCGGGCGAACATGAAGGCTATACGCGGCTGGTCGCACAGGTTCCGCCGGGCACTAAATGGGCGCTGTCGCACAAGAAAAATGGTGCGCGTCTGAGTGTCAAACTGGAAAAGGTGAACTTTGACACAGCAGCCGTTTTCCAGCGTCTGACGCAAAACCGCTTGGCCGCGATCTCTCAGTCAGAGCCGGGTGCCGCGCTGGATATGCAATTTGGTTGCGACTGTGTTGCCAATGCCTTTCTGTTCAAGGGCACGATGATCGTGGTGGATATTGCACCAGGCTCGGCGCTGCCCCAAATCAGCGCTGATATACCGTCGCCTGTTTTGCCCAAAGCGTCCAAAGAGAAAGACCCGTTGGTTGCGCAATATTTGCAGAGTCTCGAATTGCCACTGCTAAACCTGAACGCACAGCGCTTTGAAGAACAGCTCTCTACCCTGCTGCTGCGCGGCTCTGACCGGGAAGTCGTTGATTTGAAGCTTGCTCCGGTCGGACCACGGATGTCGGTTCCCAAGAACGATCCCTTTAGCCCCTCAGACCTTAATGCCAATATTCATGTGACATCCGTTCTGGACGGCTTGAATGAACTTTTGGGGCCATCCCTGCCACAGCTTGAGCAACGCCCACCCTGCATCTCGAGCGCTGAGCTTGGGTTTGACCGTTGGTCTGGGGCAACTCCCTTTCCGGAACAGGTGGCTTCGTTGCGCGCCGCCCTGTTCAAAGAATTCGATCATCTCGACGAAGAAAAGGCGCTGAAGCTGGCGCAGCTATACGCCTATTCCGGGTTCGGCGCAGAGGCTCTTCGGACGCTTGAATTGCTTGGGCGGCATGCGCCGGACACAGATCGGGTTACCGCCATAGCCCGGTATCTTGATGGCGCACAGCCGTCCCATCCGAACCCGTTTACCAATCTTCAGCGGTGTGAAAGCGACGCCGCGCTTTGGGCTCTTTTGATCGAAGGAGAGATGCAGGAAGAGGCCCAGTTGCAGTCGATCGAACAGTCATTTGCGCGCTTGCCCAACCATCTTCGCCGTCAAGTTGGGCCAACATTGGCGGAAATTCTGACAGATGCTGGGAAAATTGAACCAGCAAGGCGCGTGTTACGCACGGTCGACCGCGTTGCGACTGAGGACAGCGCCGATACGTCCCAAGCCAAGGCTAAAGTCGCGGCTGCCGAAGGCGACGGCCCGAAGTCAGAAGCATTGTTGAACGAGGTCATCGCTGCGTCGGGTGCAGAGTTGGAGGCACCGCTTGCGCTTGCGCGACTGGTCGACAAGCGGTGGTCGGAACGTGGAGCAATATCCCCACAAGAGCTTGATCTTGCGGCCTCTTACGTCGTGGAGTTTCGACGGTCTGAAATCGGGCCGCGCATGCTGCAAACACAGATCGTCGCTTTGAGCCTTAGCCATGAGTTCGATAAGGCGATGGATCTGCTGGGCGCTCAAAATACACAGGACAATGCCGCCGAAACGTTGAACCGCGTCGCCCAGATCCTGACCGAACGCGCCGACGACGCGACATTTCTAAGACGGGTCATGACCCTAACGCCGGAGCAGAAACTGGCGCTATTCACAGACACAAGCGTGGGATTGGCCGAGCGCTTGGTTACCCTTGGTTTTGCGGACGCGGCGCTGGAACTGGCCAGTCGGTCACAGGACAAGGCCCGGCGCGCAGAAAGGGCACGGTTACGTGCGCGCGCTGCCTTACTGCAACACCGACCACATCAAGCGATGTTGGAACTGGTCGACGATCCATCAGACG
The DNA here is from genome assembly GCF_059611065.1 of Ruegeria sp. CDSB086. Lineage (NCBI taxonomy): Bacteria > Pseudomonadati > Pseudomonadota > Alphaproteobacteria > Rhodobacterales > Roseobacteraceae > Ruegeria > Ruegeria sp. CDSB086. The sequence continues at coordinate 134,359 of NZ_JBXWOV010000004.1, forward strand.
CGGCCCAGTTTTTGCGAGGGCACGCATTGCAGATGACAGATGATTACGTGGCAGCTGGTCAGCTTTTGCGTACTGTGGGTGACGATGAAAAAGCCGATCGGTTCTTTTGGTTGGCCGATCATCCGGAAACAGTCGAGCACGAACGCGACACAAAGTTCCTCGCAGTTCAGCAAACAACGCGGCTCCTGTCCGTGCCGCCAATACGAATGCAGGACAAGCCCTTAGCTGACGCGAAGGGCTTGTTGGATGACAGCGCAAAAACACGCCAGCACATTCTGGATTTGCTTGCGAAAGTGGACCAATAGCGGATTAGGTCGGCGCCACCTGCATTCACGGTTTGTCTTTCATTAGGTGCCCACTGAGCGTCGGCCCGCAGCCCGCACCGGCCGCTTTTACGGATCAAAGACCAACGGCATCAGGTCCGACAATCTGGATGTAGGTTCGACCCAACCCAATATGGCCGCGCGGATCGCGTCCGCGCAGTCTAAACCGACGACCGGCGCGGCAAACTCGGTGTACTTGGCGATCACATCTCCCCTGCTGAGCGGGGCCTCCGGCCCGCCGCGCGCGTGAGTGTCGCCGGATTCGAACACACGCCCATCGGTCGATTTCAAGATGACATCGGCCCACCGCCCCTGCGGGAAGCGTGCACTGTGGCGCGCATCTTCCAGAACGTGAATACGCGACACCAACTCTGCCACCGCCGGATCAGACAAACCCGAACCCGAGATATGTTCGACCCCGATCCGACCATGGATCGCCTGAACCGCCACAGCAAAAGGCAGAGAATACTGGGCCTGAGACGTGGTGTCAGGCATCCCTGCGTACAGGCAGGCCGCTTCATGAAAACTGTTGATATGGATGGATCGGATTTGGTCGTGGGCTAGGTCATTCTCCATCATCACAGCCCGAACGCCATCAATTGCCGCATGAGCCCAGCGACATATCGGATAAGGTTTTACGTATTGGTGTTCGACCTGCCAGAACTGACCTAAATCATCCCAAAACGACGCAACATCAGCATCTTCGATTGTGATGGCCGGGGCGCCCGTGAAACCACGTTCGGCCAGAATCGCAGATGATATGCCAACCATCGCGCCCCAACCCGATCCGTCGTGCAGCATCGTCGGATTCGCAATCTCGCGCATCATCTGGCTTCGGGGGCCGTGGTATTCTGCTATTCCCAACGCTTGTCGAAATTGCTCTGGCGTGTACCCGCGCATGCGCGCGGCCATGGCGACCACGCCAAGGGCATTCCAGGCGCCGGACGTGTGGTAATCGCTGACCGATGCGTGCAGCGACAGCCCGGCACGTCCTGCGATTTCATATCCCGTGACGACGGCAGCCAGGGCTTCGGGGCCGGACAAATCAGGGCAATGCGCACCAAGTGAAACTAACGCAGGCAGGACGACGACACCAATATGCCCCTTAGTCGGATTGTAGCCGTCATGCCCGTCCAAATTGTCGATTTGTGTGGCTGCTGCGTAGGCAGCGCCCGCCGTGCTGACGAGGCGGCCATCAAACATCATCGGAACGCTGAATGCCGCATCAGTGCTTGCATAGAGCAGCGCGGCAGTATCGCGGGCGATCACGCCGACCTCCATCGGGCCGGAGGCGATCAGGATGCCCATTGTGTCGAGCATCATCAGGGCAGCGGCCTCTTTCGCGCTGTCAGGCATCTCGTGCGCTGAAAGGTTCAGGGCAAAATCCGTGACCCGATCCAGCGTGCCGGTCATTTGGCTGCCTCCATCACCTTGGGTTGGACATCGCGCAGCCGGAGACCCGATGGATCAAAGGGCGGTTCGGCCAAAACTCTGGCTTTATGCGGTTTGCCGAGGATGAAGATTTCCACCATATCCCCCGGCTTTACGACTGCCGGATTTGAATAGCCGATGGCCAGGGATTTGCCGACTGAATAGCCATAGGCCCCTGAGGTCACACGTCCGACCGGTGCGCCATCTGGTGTAAAGATAGGTTCGCCACCGGACGCGTCAGCATTCGTCACCTCGACCTCAAAAATCGACAGAACCTCGCGCGCGGCGTTGTCCTTGATCTGCACATAGGCGTCTTTGTGCAGGAAGTCCTTGTCCAGCTTGATCAGACCCGCCAGCCCGACTTCCTGCGGCCAGTATTCCTGAGAATACTCGCGGCCCCAAGAGCCATAGCCCTTCTCGATACGCAGTGATCCCAACGCGCGGCCGCCCACCGGACCACCGTCGCACTCCTTCGCAGCCTCAAGAAGCGCCGTATAGAGCCTGATCTGATCTTCTTCCTCGCAGTGCAACTCCCACCCCAAATCACCGGTAAAGCTGACACGGATCGCCAGGCAGGTCACCCCCGCAACCTCGATCGTGGCCGAGCGCATGAAGCGGAACGCCTCGTTCGTCAAATCCGCATTGGTCAGCCGCTGCAGCAGGTCACGCGATTTGGGCCCTGCGACGTTGAAGCCCGCAATCCGGTCCGTAGCCACCTCGAACGTGGTGCCTTCGGGCAGGTCGATCATGTTGAAGAACCGCTGATGATAGCGCTCGGCCATACCCGAGCCGATCATCATGTATTCGTTCTCGGCCACCTTGGTGATGGTAAAGTCGCCGGCCACACCCCCGCGCACCGAGATCAGCGGCGTCAGGCAGGACCGCCCGACCACGGTCGGCACCCGGTTGGCAACCAGCTTGTCCAGCCACTCATTGGCGCCCGGGCCCTTAATGACGTAGTTGGCAAAGTTCGAGATGTCGATCACGCCAACGTTTTCGCGCAGCATCTTGACCTCTTGCCCAACCGGTTCCCACCAGTTCTGGCGCGTGAACCCGTTTGTCTCGGTGGTGCCGGGCTGATCGGCAAACCACAGCGGATGCTCCCAGCCGCAGTTCAGACCAAAGACGCAGCCTATGTCCTTTTGCATTCCATAGGCCGGGCGCACGCGGGCCGGACGGCCTGCGCTGCGTTCCTCGTTGGGGAAGTGGATGGCGAACCGGTGGGTATACTGGTCCTCAACCCGCGCCTTGGTGAATTTCTTGTCCGCCCAATCGCCAAACCGGGCCAGATCCCATGCGAACATGTCGTATTGCGGCTCACCCTCGATCATCCACTGCGCCGCCAGCAACCCCAGCCCGCCCGATTGCGAGAAGCCAGGGATCAAGCCCCCACATAGGAAGTAGTTCTTTAATTCCGGCACCGGGCCCCAAAGGGCGGAACTGTCCGGGGACCAGATCATAGGCCCGTTGATCACCCGTTTCACGCCAGCCGTCGCCGCGGCGGGCACGCGTTCGGTTGCGCGGATCACGTTCTCCATGATCCGGTCCAGATCGTCGGGGAACAGATCATGGGCGAAGTCCAGCGGCGTCCCGTCTTCGGCCCAGAACTTCATATCCTTCTCATAGGCCCCGATCAGCAGGCCGTTGCCTTCCTGTCGGAAGTAGTACTCACCGTCTCGATCGGCGATCGAAGGTAAACGGCGACCCAGGCTGGCAACCTCATCAATGGAATCGGTTACGAAATACTGGTGTTCAGTTGGTTGCAACGGCAGGTTCAGACCAGCCAGCGCCGCAACTTCGCGGCCCCAAAGGCCTGCGGCATTCACAACCCATTGCGTATGGACGTCGCCCTTTTCGGTACGCACGATCCACGACCCATCTGCCTGTTGCTCAGTGCCTAACACGGGGCAAAAGCGCTCGATCGTTGCACCCATGGCGCGCGCGCCTGCGGCATAGGCGTGCGGCACACCTGAGGGATCCACGTTGCCGCCATCGGGTTCAAACATAATGCAGCGGATATCGTCGAACCGCGCCAGCGGGTGCAGTTCCATCGCTTGTTCGCGGCTGACTTCGTAGAAATTCAGGCCATAGAACCGAGCCTTGGCTTCCTGCAGACGCAACTGGTGTTCGCGGTTTTCAGTCTGGGCCAGATAGAGGGAACCGGGCTGGAACACTCCGCAGCTCTGGCCGGTTTCCTGCTCCAGCTCTTTATACAAGTTCATCGTGTAATGCTGGATGCGGGTGATATTGTTGTTGTCGTGTAGCCCGTGGATATTGGCCGCCGCGTGCCAGGTTGATCCGCTGGTCAGTTCATCCCTTTCAAGCAGGACTACGTCCCGCCAACCAAGCTTGGCCAAATGGTACAGGATTGAACAGCCAGCCAATCCTCCGCCGATGACTACGGCCTGTGCATGCGTTTTCATGAACTTGATCTCCCACCGACGGAACCGAAAACGGCACCCTTTGGAGGAAGTCAGCCACATGTTTTATGTGGCTTATGCTCTGTTCCCGACGCAAAATGTCGGGAACAGAGCTTGAATGGCCGGTTTTGATTAGTACGGCGCTTCGACGTCGTTCATCGAAACATAGACCGTCTTCATCTCGCTGAAGTGATTGATCGCCAGTTTCGAGTTTTCGCGCCCGACGCCCGACATTTTGGACCCACCGAACGGGGCCTCGACCGGAGCCAGATTATAGGTGTTGATATAGCAGGTGCCCGCCTCGAACCCAGCCACAATGCGGTGCGCGCGGGTCAGGTCGTTGGTGAAGACACCGGCTGCCAATCCAAACTCGGTGTCGTTGGCGCGGGCCATCACCTCTTCTTCGGTATCGAAATCCAGTACGGACATGACAGGGCCAAAGATTTCTTCGCGCGCGATGGCCATATCGTCCGTCACATCCGCAAACACTGTGGGCTGCATGTAAAAGCCGTCACCGTCGATCCGCTCACCGCCAAATACTAGGCGCGCACCTTCAGCCTTGCCCTTTTCGACATAGCTCAGCGCTATATTCAGTTGGTTTTCGCTGACCATAGGGCCAAAGTTGACGTCCTCATCCAGCGGATCACCAATTTTCGCAGTGGCCAGACGTTCTGAGAGGCGCTTGAGGAATGCCTCTTTGACGCCTTTCTGCACAAAGACACGGGTGCCGTTCGAACAGACCTGACCCGAGGAATAGAAGTTGCCCAGGATCGCACCCGAAACAGCGTTTTCGATATCAGCGTCGTCGAACACGATCATCGGAGACTTGCCGCCCAGTTCCATCGTCACGTGCTTCATGCCGTCGGCAGCTGCGGCATAGACCTTGCGGCCGGTCGGAACGGACCCGGTCAGCGAAACCTTGGCCACACGCGGATCGGTCACAAGCGATGCGCCAACATCGCCATAGCCCTGGGTCACGTTATAGACGCCCTTTGGCGCGCCCGCCTCGATCAGGATCTCGGCCACTTGCAACGCCGAGAGGGGCGTGGTCTCAGACGGTTTGAAGACCATCGTATTGCCGCAGGCCAGTGCAGGGGCTCCTTTCCAGCATGCGATCTGGGTCGGGTAGTTCCATGCCCCGATACCGACGCAAACGCCCAGCGCCTCGCGGATGGTGTAGACAAAGTCTCCGCCGCCCAGCGGGATATGCTCACCCGTCAATGACGCAGCCAGCCCCCCAAAGTACTCCAACGCATCCGCACCCGATGTGGCGTCGGCCACCAGGGTTTCCTGCAAGGGTTTACCGGTGTCGTGGGTTTCGAGGATGGAAAGCGCGCGATTGCGGTCACGCATGATGTCAGATGCCCGTCTCAGGATGCGACCACGCTCGGTCCCGGACATTGCCACCCACTCTGCCTGAGCGTTTTTGGCACTTGTTAGAGCCTGATTTACAATATCCGGCGTGGCAGAGTGCAGCCGGGCGATGATTTCACCGGTGGCCGGGTAGATCACGTCGATAGGGGCGCCGTTGGTATCTTCAACATATGCGCCGTTGATGAAATGGCTCGCTTTGGGCTGAAACTTCATGCCGATTTCCTTCTCAGAGGTCCTTTCTTTCGCGTTTATATTTTATTGATTGACCAGTCAATAAAAGCAATCCACGGCGGACTCCCGCTGATGTGAATCGGCTCCCTCTTGAATAAAAAGCTTAATGTTCCATTTATGTTCCACATAGTCAGAGGAACAATCCGATGTCTTACCACGCCCGCAACCCGGCCATGGATGGCCCATCGAACGACTATCACCTGTTGCCCGTCACAGACCGGCAAATGCGATACGCTCGTGCAATTGCCCAGCAGTCGGCCTTGGAAATCCCAGTCGAGGCACAACGGGATCGCAAGTCGATGTCTGCCTGGATTTCGGCGCACAAGCCAGCCGATCCATCGCCCTTTGCGGACTATCCATCCGGCAAGCAGGTTGCCTTTGCCGAACGCATTTCCCGTAGCAGGCGCAGGCCTATCCCATCCGAGTGTTTCCGCGACAAACAGATGATGTCCCGCTGGATTGATCAGAACAAATAGTGGCCGTCTAATGTTTATGGTGGCGGGTATAGAGCGCAACCGTAGCAGCAACAAACATACCCAAGAGGATGTAGCCGGTAACAGCCTCAGCGACGGCCAGCCCGCGACATAAACCTGTTGGGATCATGTCGCCATATCCCACAGTGGTGAAGGTGACGTATGAAAAATACAGGAAATCGGCTGGAGCATCTGCACCGACCACGCAATTGTCGGCGTAGCCGAAAGCACCATACGCCGCCGCGAACAAGAACGGCACGACCTGAATGAAGGACACACCCATCAGAAACAAGCGTCGATGCGGCAGTTTCACCTGTGTCATGTAGTACCAAGATTGCGATGCGACCCAAACCACCAGGCAGACCGACACAATAGTACCGATGGTTTCGCCTGCGGCCGCCTCACTCAGGCGCGACAGACCATACCACGCGAAAAAACTCGCAATAACCAGTCCGACCGCTGCGATAAGCGTCGATTTCCACTCTTCCAGTGTTGTAGGTTCGCGGTGCATAAAACTTCCGATGGCCTAGGTTTTTCCGCGATCATCAGGGTTCCGGCCTGTACCCGCAACCTTAATCATTCACCCATCATTCAATGCTTAGGTGTTCCTGCCCGCGCTGACGTGACAGCAGGATTTGATTCTGGCGTTCGCGGAACCGCATTTTGTCCGCGTCTGATGTCTCGTTTATGCACCGATGGCAAGACACGCCGTGCTCGTATTCCGCGCGCTTCATATCCTCTGGCAGAATCGGGCGGCGGCAGCCGTGGCACAGGTTGTGCGGTCCTTCGACCAACCCATGTCCAACCGAGACGCGATTGTCGAACACAAAGCACTCGCCCTGCCAGGTGCTGTCATCGGCGGGCATCTCTTCGAGATACCGAAGGATGCCGCCTTTCAGGTGGTACACATCCTCAACCCCCTGCCCCAGCAGGTAGTTGGTGGATTTCTCACAGCGAATACCGCCAGTGCAGAACATCGCGACTCGTTTGTTGTGAAAGCGGTCTTTGTTTTCTTCCCACCAGACTGGGAACTCACGGAAACTGGCTGTTTCAGGGTCTACTGCGCCCTCAAACGTACCAATCGCCACCTCGTAGTCATTGCGTGTGTCGATCACGACCACATCGTCAGACCGGATCAGATCGTTCCAGTCCTCGGGCTCGACATAATTGCCGACACGGGCACGCGGATCGACGTCCGGCTGGCCCATGGTCACGATCTCTTTTTTCAGGCGCACCTTCATTTTGCCAAAGGGCGGGTGATCGGATGTGGCCTCTTTCCACTCAAGATCCGCACAACCGGGCAGAGCCTTGATGTGGGCCAACACCGCATCGATCCCACTACGCGGGCCGGCGATGGTTCCGTTGATCCCCTCGGCGGCCAGCAACAAGGTGCCCTTGACTGACTGCGCGCGGCATAGGTCCAGCAGCGGGTCGCGCAGGGCTGCATGATCCGAAAAACGAGTGAAGTGATAGAGAGCAGCGATCGTATACATGCGCGCGGTCTAAACCTGCTGGACAAGAGTCGCAAGAGACCGGATTGACGCCCCCCGCCCTGCCCCCTACCGATAGGACAATGCGAGGAGATTCCCGATGGCCCATGCCCTAATTGTAATCGACGTTCAGAACGATTTCTGCCCCGGTGGTGCGCTGGCGGTGCCCGGAGGTCACGAGATCGTGGACCCCATCAACACTATGATGGCAGAGTTCGACGCCGTGATCCTGACGCAGGATTGGCACCCGGCGGGACATTCGTCCTTTGCCAGCGAGCACGACGGCAAAGCTCCCTTGGACATGACCGAAATGCATTATGGGCCGCAGGTCTTGTGGCCGGATCACTGTGTGCAGGGCACCGACGGTGCGGAATTCCATCCGGATCTGAATACCCATGCTGACCTTGTCATTCGCAAAGGCTTTCGGAGCAGCATCGATAGCTATTCCGCATTTTTCGAGAACGACCAAAAGACTCCGACCGGTTTGGAAGGTTACTTGAAATCACGTGGCATCACCAAACTGACCCTGGTTGGGCTGGCCACAGATTTCTGTGTTCATTTTTCAGCCGTTGACGCTGCCCGGTTGGGTTTTGACGTCACGGTCCGAATGGACGCATGTCGGGCGATTGATTTGGATGGATCACTGGCAGCCGCCGTGGCCGCGATGCGTGAAGCTGGCGTTGCGTTGACCTAAGGCGTAGCGCCTTTTTCGGCAAGATACCTGAGCACTGCAAACAAGATCACCGCCAGTCCCAATGCAACGCCAATTCGTCCGGGCAATGTGCGGCGCTCGGGCGTTGCGGGTGATTTGTAGCGCGGGTTCGGCGTCCAATTCTCGACTTTTGGGCGTTGGTCGTTGCGCGGTTTGGCCGTTTTGACATTGTCCAAAAATCGATGGAAGTCGAATTCACCGCAGTATTCGCCCTCAATTCCCATTTCGCGAATATTGGCAAAAAGCGCGTGCAGAATGCGTTTGCGTTGGTCTACGTCCCGTGACGAATAGTACCCTTGCGACAACTTGCTGTCGGTTGAATCCAGATCAAAGCCGGCTTCCTGGAAAATTTGTCGAATCTTCGGTGACGTCGCCCGAAGCGCGTCAGCCGTTTTCACGTGACGGAATCGGGCACGCGCGACGGAATTGTCCAATCGCTCTGAACCGGCGTTATCTTCCAATTCCTCATTAACAACGATGTCAAAATCGTACTCGAGAACCATTCACCAAATTAACCTCGTTCAACCATCCCTCTCTTTTCACTAAACTGTGAAAAGATCACACAATATGCTCGCAATGTGACCTGACCTTGTCATTGTTATCATTCTAGCGACTCTTGCCATTCCACGCACCGATTGATCTAACAACGGAAATCGCAGGAGTTCCCCATGGTCGATATTGCGACACGCGTGTACAATCATAAATGGAAGATTGACCCGATTGTACGGTCTTTGATCGACACTGACTTCTACAAACTGCTGATGTGCCAGTCAGTGTTTCGAAATAAGCCCCAAACGGATGTGGCTTTTTCCCTGATCAACCGGTCGAATCACATTCCATTGGCCAAACTTATCGATGAAGGCGAGCTGCGCGAGCAATTGGATCATATCCGATCGCTTGGCCTGAGCCGGGGCGAAAGCACGTGGCTGCGGGGCAATACGTTCTATGGCAAGCGCCAGATGTTCCGTTCGGATTTTATGGAATGGTTCGAAAACATGCGCCTGCCGCCCTATCACCTGGAACGGAAGGGCGATCAGTACGAGCTGACATTTGAAGGTAAGTGGCACGAGGTTATGCTGTGGGAAATCCCGGCGCTTGCGGTTCTGATGGAGCTGCGCTCGCGCGCTGTGCTGAACAACATGCGGCGGTTTGAGCTGCAGGTGCTATATGCCCAGGCCATGACCCGCGTTTGGAAGAAGATCGAACAACTGCGGGATATTGACGGGCTTGGGATCGCTGACTTCGGAACCCGGCGTCGACACAGCTTTCTTTGGCAAGACTGGTGTGTGCAGGCCATGATCGAGGGTCTGGGATCGAGTTTTACCGGTACGTCGAACTGTCTAATCGCCATGCGGCGCGAAGTTGAAGCCATCGGCACCAACGCGCACGAACTGCCGATGGTCTACAGCGCCCTTGCCAAAGACGATGCTGAACTGGCGCAAGCGCCTTATGACGTGCTGAGCGACTGGCACGACGAACATGACGGCAATCTGCGCATCATTCTGCCCGACACCTATGGCACGCAGGGCTTTTTGGATCGCGCACCCGATTGGCTGGCCGGATGGACCGGCATTCGCATCGACAGCGGTGATCCCGCAACAGGCGCGGAAACCGCGATCAAGTGGTGGCAATCCCGTGGAGAAGACCCCCTGGAAAAGCGCGTGATCTTCTCGGATGGTCTGGATGTGGATAAAATTCGGGAACTGCACACTCAATTCGCCCACAGAACCAAAGTCTCGTTCGGGTGGGGCACCTTGCTGACCAACGACTTCCGCGGGCTCGTGCCAAACGACGCGTTGGCGCCGTTCTCGCTGGTCTGCAAGGCTGTGTCCGCCAATGGCCAGCCGACCGTGAAACTGTCGGACAACCCGGAAAAGGCGATGGGACCGAAGGATCAGATCGAACGCTACAAACGAGTGTTCGGCGTAGGCGCGCAAGAGGCGATCGAGGTGATTGTTTAGGCTCTAACCATGGTACGCCGCGACCGTTTTCAACTGTGAAAAGCCATATAGGGCCTCGAACCCTTTCTCGCGGCCGTGTCCAGATTTTCCGACACCACCAAAGGGAAGCTCTACGCCACCACCCGCGCCGTAGTTGTTGATGAACACCTGGCCCGAGCGCAGTTGCTTTGCCAGCCGCATTTGCCGTGCGCCGTCGCGGGTCCAGATGCTGGCGACCAACCCGTAATCGGTGCCGTTGGCAATCTTCACCGCGTCTTCTTCTGATTCGAATGGGATCAGCACCTGCACGGGACCGAAGATCTCATCCTTGGCCAGACAGTGATCCGGCGGAACGTCCGCAAAAAGGGTCGGCACAACATAGGCTCCTTCGGACGGCGCACCGTCTACGATCTGTCCTTGCCCTGCGACGGTCAGGTCTGCGCCCCTGGCCAGAAAGTCCGAAACGATGTCCTTTTGACGGGCCGATATCAGCGGGCCGACGCGCAGATCGTCTTGCGCAGGGCCAACGGTCAAATCTGCATAGGCCGCTGCCATACGATGCTTGACCTGATCATAAACCCCGCGCTGCACCAAAATGCGTGACGAGGCCGAGCAGGTTTGTCCGGCATTCTGAATGCCCGCATTCACCAGAAAGGGCAGGGCCGCATCCAGATCGGCATCGTCAAACACCAGTTGAGGTGACTTCCCCCCAAGCTCCAGCGTCACAGGAATCACGTTTTGCCCCGCTGCCTGCTGCACCAGCGCCCCAGTAGCGACTGACCCGGTAAACGAGACGTGGTGCACGCCCGTATGGCCCGCCAAAGCCGCCCCCGCCTCGGCCCCCAACCCGGGGACGACATTAAGGGCACCGGCCGGTAAACCGGCCTCTTGCGCCAGATGCGCAAAGGCCAGCGCGGTCAGGCAAGCTTCTTCCGCAGGTTTCAGAACGCAGGCATTGCCCATCGCCAGCGCAGCCCCAACCGACCGCCCGATGATCTGCATCGGATAGTTCCACGGCACGATATGCCCCGTCACGCCGTGCGGTTCCCGTAAAGTATAGACGGTGTAGCCATCCAGATACGGGATGGTCTCGCCCATGACCTTGTCCGCGGCCCCACCATAGAATTCGCAATACCGTGCCAACGCAACCGCATCTGCGCGTGCCTGCGTCAGGGGCTTGCCGACATCCATGGCCTCTAGCGTGGCCAGGCCCTCGACACGCTCCAAAACCATCCTTCCCATACGCGTAAGGATACGGCCCCGCTCCAGCGCAGTCTTTCGTCCCCAATCCCCGTCAATCGCAGTCTGAGCAGCCTTGACCGCAGCATCAACATCATGCCCGCCACCCCTTGCGATCTGGCAGATATCTGAGCCGTCAGAAGGATTGATCAAAGGCAATGTTTGTTCTGAGGCTGGCGGCACCCAATTGCCGCCGATCAGACACAGGCTTGGATCAAACCAAAGGGGGCTGGACATGAGATACTCCTATATTCGGCTCTAATATGTGGTTCACGCCACATCCCGACCAATGTCTGGCAGCACTGGCGCGGCATTAATCAGGTCTTTTGTGTATTGGTGTTGTGGGTCAGAGAAGACGCTTTCGGTATCGCCTTCTTCGACGATCTTTCCGGCCCGCATCACCATAACGCGGTCAGTGATGGTGCGCACGACGCTCAGATCATGGCTGATGAACAGATAAGTCAGATCATAGGCCTCACATAGTTCGGCCAACAGGTCGAGAATCTGCGCCCGGACCGACACATCAAGGGCCGAAACAGCCTCGTCAAACAAGATCAGTTCGGGCCGGATGATTAAGGCACGGGCGATGGCGATGCGCTGTCTCTGACCGCCAGAGAATTCATGAATATACTTACCAGCGTCATCCGGGCTGAGACCCACCGCTGTCAACATTTCAGCGATCCGGTCCTGCCTCTCGGACCCCGTTACAGGAGCATCGAGCAGATGGAACGGTTCAGTGATCAGCCGGGCCACGCGGTGACGTGGATTGAAGCTACCATAGGGGTCCTGAAAGACCACCTGCATCTTGCGCCGCACGGCGAGGTTGGGTTTGTGACCCGAAAAGACAGGCTGGCCATCCAGACGAATGTCACCACCCTGAACTTCTTCAAGGCCCAGAATTGCCTTTGTTAGGGTCGATTTTCCACACCCCGACTCGCCGACCAGGCCCAGACGTTCTCCGCTATTGAGCGTAAAGCTGACTTGGTCCACTGCCCTGTGATGCCCCGGTGAATCAAACAGCCCCTTGCGGGGCAGACGATAGTCGCGAATGACTTTTTCTACCTCAAGCAAGGGACGGGAATGCGTGGTTTCGGGCAGGGACACCTGATGCCCCGAAGCCTTGAACAGCATACGGGTATATGGATGTTGCATGTGGTGTAGCAGGTAGTCAGTGGCCCCGGATTCGACGACTTCGCCATGGCGCATGACAACAATTTGGTCGGCCATATCTGCGACTACCGCAAGATCATGGGTGATCATCAACAGCCCCATGTCGTATTCCGACACCAGCCCTTTTAGAAGCTTGAGGATTTGCGCCTGCGTTGTCACATCTAGCGCTGTGGTCGGCTCATCCGCGATCAACAGCTTGGGACGCAACGCGATCGCCATCGCAATCACGACACGCTGACGCTGCCCCCCGGACAGTTCGTGCGGAAAACGGGACAGCGGGAAACGATCCGGCGGCAGGCCAACACGGGTCAGAACTTCCTCCGCCCGGTCTCGCGCCTGTCTGGGCGGCATGGCCTTGTGTATCAGGATGGTCTCCATCACCTGATCGCCGATGGTTCTAACTGGGTTCAGTGCGGTCATAGGTTCTTGGAACACCATACCGATCGCGGCACCGCGCAGAGTACACATATCGTTTTCGTCGCGGTCCAGCAGATCTGAGCCGTTCAGCCAGATGACCCCGGTCGTCTTGGCCCCGTCCGGCAAAAGCTGCATCACCGCGAGCGCGGTCATCGATTTGCCCGATCCGCTTTCCCCGGTCACGGCCACGATCTGACCGGGCGTAATGGACAGACTGACTTGTTTCAGGATGTCCGTGCCGTGAATGGACAGAGACAGGTTTTTGATCTCAAGTAAACTCATGTGCGCGCCACCCTGATCCGGGGGTCCAGCCAATCGCGCAACCCATCACCCAATAGGTTCAACCCAAGCACCGTGACAATGATCGCCAGACCCGGAATCAGAGCCAAATGCGGGGCAAAGCTGACCATTGTCTGCGCATCAGCCAGCATCCGGCCCCAACTTGGCGTGGGCGGTTGCGCGCCCAGACCGACATAGGAAAGGCCTGCCTCGGCCAGAATTCCCAACGAGAACTGGATGGTGCCCTGAACGATCAGAAGGTTGGCGACGTTAGGCAGGATATGCTCAGCCGATATCCGTGCCGCACCTTTGCCCGAAACGCGCGCGGCCAGGATGAACTCCCGCTCCCATAGAGATAGCGCTGCGCCGCGAGTGATGCGTGCAAAAACCGGGATGTTGAAAATGCCAATGGCGATGATCGCATTTATCGCACCAGCACCAAACACAGCAGTGATCAGGATGGCGATGACCAGAGACGGGAAGGCAAAAACCAGATCGTTGCCGCGCATGATCAGCTCGTCCAGCGCCGACCCTTTGCGCGCAGCCGCTGTCAGGCCCAAAGGCACGCCCAGCGCCATGCCAATCCCCACCGCCACCAAAGCCACGGCAATCGAGGTACGGGCACCGACCATGATCATCGAGAACATGTCGCGTCCGAAATGATCCGTACCAAACCAATGCAGCGCGTTGGGTGGCTGCAGTTTGTCGGGGATGTTCAGTGCGGCGTAGTCATAGGGCGTCCAGACAAATGACATCGCCGCCGCCAACAGCACCAGCGAGGACAGACAAGCCCCAAGGATCAGGCTCCGGCTCATGTCCGGCTCCTTAACCTTGGATCAACTGCTGCATAGGCCAGATCGACCAGAAAGTTCACGGTGATGACCGCAAAGACCAGCAGCATTACCACGGATTCCACCACAATCAGATCGCGGGCCGAGATTGCCTGAAACACCAATCGTCCAAGACCCGGCAGGTAGAACACCTGTTCGATGATGATCGATCCTGCCAAAAGGAAGGAAAACTGTAACCCGATGATGGTCAGGACCGGGATCAGCGCGTTGCGCACCCCGTGCCGCCACAGGGCCTGACGCCGCGACAACCCCTTGGCACGTGCGGTACGCATGAAATCCTCACCCAGAATATCCAACAAAGACGATCGCATCACCCGCGCCAGAATGGCCGCCTGCGGCAGGGCCAGCGCGATGGCCGGAAGGGTCAAGGAGTGTAATCCCGTCCAAAGTCCCTTATCCCAGCCTGCGAACCCTCCGGCATTGAACCAGCGCAGATTGATGGCGAAGACCAGAACCAGCATCATGGCGAACCAGAAATTCGGAACCGCAATGCCCAGCTGTGTTGCCCCCATTACCGTCAGATCGCCCGGTTTGCCCCGGCGCGCGGCGGCGTAGATGCCTACAGGAAACGCAATCGCGGTAGACAGGGTAAGCGCATACAGAGCCAGAGGCAGCGAGACCCACAGCCGATCCGCGATCATCTGCGATACTGGCGTGCGATAGGTGTAAGAGGTTCCGAAATCCCCCACCATCATCCCGCCAACCCAATTGAAATACCGCTGCACCTTGGAGACATCCAAACCCAACTCGGCCCGCAGAGCGGCAAGCGTATCTTCTTGAGCATTGACGCCCAGCATGAATGACGCAGGATCGCCGGGCGCCACCTCAATCACGGCAAATATGACCACCGAGGCGACGGCGAGGCTGATCACCAGCGATATCAGGCGTTTGAGGGCATAGCGAAGCATCGAGGCCACGTTAGGGGTGCGTGCTCTGCGGGTCCAGCACCTATGGAACCAGAAGATACGCAAAAACCGCATAGCCAACGATTGCGGCGTAACCCAGCGGGTAAATCCACTTGATGGCGTAGTTATCCAGCTTGCGCGCCCCGGATTCGCGACCCGAGACTTTGAGCCTGCGCAAGGCGACATTGAACACAATCAATGCGCCGGTCATCAGGAACATGCATTGCAGAACGAAATCCAGAAATGTCAGGTATCCAAGCTTTGGCAGATCAGCAGAAATCGCCCAGTTGAAAGCTACGAATACCAGCAAGTTTCCTCCGGCAATTTCGATCCTTTTGCGGTATTCATCAAGAAAGAACAGTGCCCAGCCAACCGAGATCAGCACCAGCATCGGCAGAAACACCCGAATGACATAGTAGGTCAGATGCCGGTGGCCTTCGAAGATCAGCGCAACCTGATCGCTGTCCTGACCGGAAAGGCCCGTGACCTGAGAGGTTTCAAGCCGCGCATTGTCCAGAATCCACTCTTCTTCGCCCAGCAGGTCACCAAGGCCCGAGAACTCGTTCATCGGATGATAGGACACATATTGGGATGGAAAGATCGAAACGACCTCGAAATGAAACTCCTGTGTGTCGAAAGGGTATTTCCGAAAATCGAAATGTGGGGCCTGTAATGTCAGCGAGGATTTCTCGACATACAACACCCGCCCGTCATATCGCAGAGAGGCGGCGGCTTCGTGAATCCACTTGTTGGATTGTTGGTTGTGAATGACGAATGCTGGTACCACCGTCCCGATCTCAGCGGCATGATCGGCCAGCGCCGGGGGGTTGAAAACCCGGAAATCGCGCCCCAGCTCTTGCCGGTCAAAAGCCAACGCAGGGTCGGCCCACTCAACACGCAGCACAACCACGGCACCGTAGTTTTCGGCCTTCTGGTCAACGCTGGTGATCTGATCGATTCGAATACCGATGCCAACATCCAGCGGGTTCTCTGGCGTCCCGATAGGTGTATCCAACCGACTGTCCAGAATGTTCTGCGCCACAACCGGTTCCACAGTCGTTGCCGCCAGGGCAACGGTCACAAAAACCAGAAACAGGACACGAAACAAATTCA
Source organism: Ruegeria sp. CDSB086 (assembly GCF_059611065.1). NCBI lineage: Bacteria > Pseudomonadati > Pseudomonadota > Alphaproteobacteria > Rhodobacterales > Roseobacteraceae > Ruegeria > Ruegeria sp. CDSB086. The sequence continues at coordinate 150,727 of NZ_JBXWOV010000004.1, forward strand.
TCCTTGGCTCACTCGACAACATTAAATGCAAGGGCCGTGAACCAGCGGCCCCTGCCTTGAGTCACTCGGACCAGCTGATCTGCGTCAGATCGATTGCGGCCGTGGGCGCGTTTTCCCACAGGCCCCGAACTCCGGCTTTGGCCACGCCCAGCTTGGCCAGCTGGAACAGATACCCGTTGACGTAGTCGTCTGCGATCAGGCGCTGCGCCTCACCCAGCAGACGGGTGCGTTCTTCGGGGTCTGTCGTTGAATTCAGCGTGTCCATCAGCGCCTGGAAATCGGTGCTGTCATACTGGAAGTAATAGTCAGGGCGCGCATAGATCCCGATATCCATAGGCTCGGTATGACTGACGATGGTTAGACCAAAGTCCTTTCCTTTGAACACCGATTCCAGCCACTGGGCCCATTCGACGTTGACGATATTGGCCGTGATCCCGACCTCGGCCAACTGAGCGGCGACGATTTCGCCCCCGCGCCGGGCATAGGATGGGGGCGGCAAATGCAGCGTCGTCTCAAACCCGTCGGCATACCCAGCATCAGCCAACATCTTAGCAGCCTTTTGGGGGTCGTAGGCCGAGTTCCCAGTCAGATCGACATAAGCCGGATTGTGCGGCGCGAAATGGGTGCCGATGGGCGTACCGTAGCCAAACATTGCTCCGTCGATGATCGCCTGACGGTCAATCGCGTGGGCCAATGCCTGACGCACTTGGATATCATCGAAGGGTGGCATCTTGTTATTGGTGGACAGGATGGTTTCCCCTTCAGTCGAACCGACAAGCACCTGAAAGCGCGGATCAGCCTCAAATTGCGGCAGGTTTTCCGGCGCAGGGAAATTGTCGAACACGTCGATATCCTCGGCCATCATGGCCGCAAAAGCCGCCGTCGGGTCCGAGATGAACTTGAACGTAGCAGTCTCTAACGCAGGCCGATCGCCCCAATATTCTGGGTTGCGATTCAGAGTGATACTGTCGCCCTGCACCCATTCACCAAAGGTAAATGCGCCGGTTCCGACAGGGTTGGTCTTGATGCCCTCGATGCTTTCGGGCGCGACAATGACCGCATCACCCCAGGCCAGGTTGAACAGGAAATTCCCGTTTGGCTCAGACAGGGTCACCTTGACGGTCAGCGGGTCGACCACCTCGATGTTTTCAATCCCGGCAAACAGGGCTTTTTGCGCATTTGCGCTATCCTCGGATCGGGCGCGGTCTAGGCTGAACTTGACGTCCTCGGCATCCATCGTGGTGCCGTCGTGGAAGGTAACCCCATCGTGCAGCTTGAAGGTATAGACCTTGCCATCTTCCGAGATTTCCCAACTTTCAGCCAGACCAGGAACCACCGATCCGTCACCCATAAACCGGGTAAGGCCTTCGAAGATATTGGTGTAAACCACCGAATCGATGGCCTGCGCTGCGGCACTGGTCGGGTCCAGATGCGGCGGCTCTAGTTGCAACGCTATGGTAATGTCGGATTTAGCGAAAACCTGTGTACCAAACAGGCTGGCGCTAACCGCCAGCGCCGAGGCAAAGGACCGAAATGTCTGCTTTGTCATGTAAATTACTCCCCACTGAATATGGCAACCTGCGTTTTTTTGCGCCGTACTGCACCCAACTTCCCTTTAAACCTTAGGTCATTCAAGGAAATGTTCGCGCAACCGGGGTTTCTATAGCCCGCAACGATCTGTTATGCCGCGCTGCAACATGACAACCGGAGGAGCGACAATGAGCGCCACCGCCCGCAAAAAAGCCCCGAATGCACAGGATATCCGCGCCCGCAAAGGCGGCGAGCCGCTGGTCAGTCTGACAGCCTACACCACGCCGATGGCGCGGTTGATGGATGATCATTGTGATTTCGTTTTGGTGGGCGACAGCGTCGGCATGGTGTTGCACGGGCTGGAATCGACGCTGGGTGTGACGATGGAGATGATGGTGATGCATGGTCAGGCCGTCGCGCGCGGTTTGGAAAGTGCGATGATGGTCATCGACATGCCCTTTGCCAGTTACGAGCATTCGCCTGCCGAGGCATTCCGGAACGCCGCCCGGCTGATGTCCGAAACCAGCGCGGGCGCAGTTAAGTTGGAAGGCGGCGTCGAGATGGCCGAGACCATCCGCTTTCTGGTCAAGCGCGGGATTCCGGTGATGGCGCATATCGGCCTGACGCCGCAATCGATCAACACACTTGGCGGCTACAAGGTTCAGGGTCGCGACGAACAGGCCGAGGCTGTACTGGAAGATGCCCGCGCTGTGGCCGAGGCGGGCGCGTTCTCGGTCGTTCTGGAAAAAGTACCGCAGAAGCTGGCCGATCAGATCACCGGCGAAATCGCGATCCCGACAATCGGCATCGGAGCCTCAGCGGGGTGCGACGGTCAGATTCTGGTTGTCGACGACATGGTTGGCTTTTTCACCGCCTTCAAACCGAAATTCGTCAAACGGTATGCTGAACTTGGCCCGTTGGCCGAAGCCGCCATTGCAGAATATGCTGCCGAGGTGCGCGCACGAACCTTCCCGGCGGACGAACACGTCTTTTCCGATCAGGCCCCGACCAAAGGACCCAAGACATGACCGCCCCAATCTTTCGCCGTCTGGCCGACCTGCGTGCCTTGACTTCGGAATGGAAGCGGAAGGGTGAAGAGATCGGCGTGGTTCCGACCATGGGCGCGCTGCATCAGGGGCACCTGTCACTAGTTGAGGCCGCCAAGGCGGGTTGTGACCGGGTGATCATCACGATCTTTGTAAACCCCAAACAGTTCAACAACCCCGAGGATCTGGCAAAGTACCCGCGCACCGAGAACGAAGATGCGCAGAAACTGGCCCCCTACGGCGTTGATGCGATCTATGTTCCGGAGCCTGAGGAAATTTACCCGCAGGGGTTTGCCACCACCGTATCCGTCGCGGGCCTGACCGATGTGATGGAAGGTGAATTCCGTCCCGGACATTTCGACGGCGTTGCCACAGTTGTGGCCAAACTGTTCCTGCAAACGCAGGCGGATAGAGCCTATTTTGGGGAAAAAGACTATCAGCAGCTGATGATCGTGACCCGAATGGCGCGTGATCTCGACATTCCGACCGAGGTTGTTGGATGCCCCACAGTGCGCGAGCCCTCAGGTCTGGCTATGTCATCGCGCAACCTGCGACTGTCGTCCGAAGGGCTGGATATTGCCGCCCACAAAAACCGGATCATGCGGGAATTGGCGGCCGCCCTGAAAGACGGCGCGCCGTTTGATCCTTTGGCTGCACGGGCCGAGATTGATCTGCTGGCCGCGGGCTTCACGCAGGTGGAATATATTCAACTGCGGTGTGCCGAAACGCTGGACCCAATAACCCACGCAAACCGGCCTGCCCGCCTGTTCACAGCAGCCTGGGCGGATGGTGTGCGGCTGATCGACAATATTCCTGTCTGAACACTCTGGCACGTTCGTCATTGTTTGCGCTAAAGTCCCGCAAAACCAAACGACGGGGGGCGCAGGCGTGACCTACATTCTTGCCATTGATCAGGGCACCACATCATCGCGGGCAATTCTTTTCGACGCAGAGATGCAGCGCGCAGGCACCGCGCAGCACGAATTCACTCAACACTTCCCGCAGGAAGGCTGGGTCGAACACGACGCCGAGGAAATCTGGAACAGTGTTCTGCGCGTTTGCCGCGAAGTTATGGATAGCGTCGGGGTAACCTCTGATCAGATCGCGGGCATCGGCATCACCAACCAGCGCGAAACAACAGTAGTTTGGGACCGCGCTACTGGCGCACCAATCCACAACGCGATCGTCTGGCAGGACCGCCGTACCGCCGAGATCTGCGCGCGCTACAAGCAGGCCGGGTGCGAGGATGACGTGACCGCCCAGACTGGGCTGCTGCTGGACCCCTATTTCTCGGGCACCAAAGTTAAATGGTTGCTGGACACCGTGCCGGGTGCGCGGGACCGGGCCGAGGCCGGAGAGCTGATGTTCGGCACCATCGACAGCTTTCTGATCTGGCGCCTGACAGAAGGACGCAGCCACGCGACAGACGCCACAAACGCGGCGCGCACGCTTCTGTTCGACATTCACAAGGGCGAGTGGAGCGCCGAGATTTGTGATCTGCTGGACGTCCCAATGAACATGCTGCCCGAAGTGCACGATTGCGCGTCGGATTTTGGAGATACGACCCTATTTGGGGGAAATATTCCAATATTGGGCGTGGCCGGTGACCAGCAGGCCGCCACAATCGGGCAGGCCTGTTTCCAACCCGGCATGATGAAATCCACTTATGGCACTGGTTGTTTTGCTCTTCTGAACACAGGGGATAAGCCGGTCGAGTCGAAGAACCGCCTGTTGACCACCATCGCCTATCAATTGGACGGCAAACGGACGTATGCGCTGGAAGGGTCAATCTTTGTGGCCGGGGCAGCCGTGCAATGGCTGCGCGACGCGTTGCAGATCATCGAGAACGCCCCGGAAAGTGGCGAGCTGGCCCAAAAGGCAGACCCGAACCAGCATGTCGTGCTGGTGCCCGCCTTTACCGGCCTCGGCGCACCGTATTGGAAACCAGACTGCCGGGGTGCGGTGTTCGGCCTGACCCGCAACTCGGGTCGCGCCGAATTTGCACGGGCCACCTTGGAAAGCATTGCCTACCAAACACGCGACCTGTGGCACGCCATGCAGGGCGATTGGGGCGCCGCGACCGAGGTCACTCTGCGCGTGGACGGCGGTGCGAGCGCCTCGGACTGGGCGATGCAGGGGTTGTCGGATTACCTCGGTGCGGAAGTCGACCGACCAGTCATGCAGGAAACCACAGCGTTGGGCGCGGCCTGGCTGGCTGGAATGCGCGCTGGGGTTTACCCGGACCAACAGGGATTTTCGGAAACCTGGGCGCTGGATCGTCGGTTTGAACCCGAACTGTCCGCCGAAGAGCGTGATGCCGCCTATGACCGCTGGAAACGTGCGGTATCAGCTGCGATGGCGTTCTGAGAGGTATGAAGGGTCAGCTATGATCCTTCATCAACCGCTGCTTTTGTCGTGACCAGTCACGCTTGGCCTGGGTTTCGCGCTTGTCGTGGTTTTTCTTACCCTTGGCGATACCGATTTTGATCTTGGCCTTGCCCTTGTGGTTAAAATACAAAACCAGCGGCACCAGTGTCATGCCTTTGCGCTGGGTCGCGTTCCACAGGTTCGACAATTCCTTACGTGACACCAGCAGTTTGCGCCGGCGGCGTTCCTCGTGCTTGAACGATTTAGCCTGCTCGTAAGGGGCGATATAGCTGTTGACCAGCCACAGCTCGCCATCATCGACTGAGGCATAGCTTTCGGCGATGTTCGTCCCACCTACACGCAGGGATTTGACCTCGGACCCTTCCAGCATGATGCCGCACTCAAGATCGTCCTCGATTGCGTAATCGAAGCGTGCGCGCCGATTTTCGGCGATGACTTTGTAATTCGGGTCTGTCTTTTGCTTAGCCATGACGCGTTGATCTATGCGGCTTGGGCGGCCCTTGCAAGGCGTAGCCGTCAGGAGGTGGCCGAGATAATCAGATCAGGTCCGAAAATCGTATCGGCGTGATTGTGCAAATAGATCTTGAGCCACGGTGTAAATCGCTCGGGATAGCGCTGCACTTCGGCCAGAAGATCGTGGTAATCGACCCAGCGAATTTCCATGACCTCTTCCGGGTTGGGCTCAATCTTCAGCGGGCCGCGCACATGGGCCAGAAAGATGTCGACCACTTCGTGCTCGATCATGTTGTTGCCGACATCGGCGTGATACTCCAGCCGGTGACGGTATTCCGGGTAAAGCCCGGTAATTCCCAATTCCTCGCGCAGCCGGCGCACCGCGCAGACAGACGGTGTCTCACCCCAGTCGGGGTGGGTGCAGCAGGTATTCGCCCAAAGGCCAGGGGTATGATATTTGCCCAAAGCCCGACGCTGCATCAAAATTTCGGTCCCACGCACGACAAAGACAGACACCGCCTTGTGCCGCAGGCCTTTTTCATGCGCCTCAAGCTTGTCCACTGGGGTCAACTCGCCATCAACCCAGGCCGGGATCATGATTCCCATCTGTCGTCTCCTGCTGCCGATCCACCCGAAGGGCCGGAAATTCGAAATTGGCTGCCACCGGGTCGGCTTGGCTCTGCGAATTTATGCGTGCAATGCATGAAATACCGCGCGCTTTCAAATTGGCGCTGTTCAACGCGGTTATCAAGCGCACGAAAGGCCGCAGGGGCTGCGGCCTTTTGTAACCTCAAACGGTGTTTGGTCTGCGGTTTTATTCGCCAGAAACACTTACGATATAGGCGTAAACATCCTCGGCACCCTTCTTCAGCTTGAAGGTCATCTTGGATTTGGCCGAAGTTTCACCCAGATAGTCTTTCAGAAACGCCTTAGGGTCCTTTGCGTATTCAACGAATGTCGTTTCGTCCCAGACCAAACCGTTTTCACCAGCGGCAACGATGCTGTCACCATATTTGAACTCTTCAACGGTGCCTGCGGTCCGGCCTGCAATCCCATACAGGTTCGGACCGGTTTTACCTCCCTTTACGATGACTTCACCCTCAGGATCGGCAATCTGGTGACAGGATTTGCACTTGTTAAAAGTCTTCTTTCCGGCTTCGGCGTCACCTTCGGCATATGCGGGAAGGGCCAGAAGGCCGACGATTGCGGTCGCGAGAATGCGATTCATAGCTTTTGCTCCGATACGAATTGGCTGCACCGAATGGACCGTCGGCGCAAAAAAGAGTCAACGCGCAGATTGCCGCGCGAGGGCACTGTGCCACTGCGGCATATAGGCCGTCCTTAACTTAAGTCATGTAAGCCAGACCAACAGGGTAAAAGATCCCCCGCCGCTGGCGAGGCAAGAAATACGGCCCGCGCGATGGCCCGCGACAGACAGATCGAAGCCACATGACCAAGAAGCCCCAGTTCAGCCTCTGGAAGGTCGTGATTGCCTGTGCTGACGCCGAACACCAGATCGCCATCGCCTGGTGTGTGCGCGGGAACAATCGCCCGCGCGATCCCGTCATGGGCAGCCACCGCCAACCTATGGCATTGCGGCTTGGACAGCGCCGCGTCAGTGGCAACAATTGCGATGGTGGTGTTGGCCTTGTCCGGCTGGGCGGGTCGCATTGCTTTGGCCTTGCGACTGGTCAAGACACGACCAAGACCCGTGTTGGAATCAGGCCCTAATCCTCCGAATTCGTCGCCGATTTCAAACGGAGCGGCCCAGAAATGACGGTCACCCGGCGTGGTGACACTGCCGAGCGGATTGGCGGCAACCAATGCGCCAACCGTGACCCCGTTTTCCATCACAAACGAGGCGGATCCGAGCCCACCCTTTTGCATGGCAGCCAAGGCACCAGTCCCTGCGCCAGCAGTACCCAGATCGAACTGATCGGACGCTCCATCGAATGCGTGACGCCCCAGCGCGCGATAGGGGTTCTCGGCCCAGGCTTTGTCGCCACCGTTAAGCAGGTCAAACAGGATCGCCCCCGGAACGATAGGGACCACGACATTGCCAACCTCAAACCCGCGGTGTTGCGCCCTTAGCGCGTCAGCTACCCCGGAACAGGCGTCCAGACCAAAGGCCGAACCACCGGACAGAACGATGGCATCTACGCGCGACACGGTTTTGTCAGGCGCAAGCAGGTCGGTTTCCCGCGTGCCCGGCGCACCGCCCATCACGTGAACGGAGGCCGTAAAGGGATTGGGTGCCGTCAGAACGGTTGCGCCGGATTTGAGCGCGTCATCCTGAGCGTTTCCAACCAAAAGGCCGGGAACATCAGTGATCAGGTTTCTGGGTCCGGAGGTCATTGCATTTTTAGATGCTGGAGCAGAAGAGCGCGCAGGCGCGCTGCATCCGGCGGGGATATTTCTTGCCAGATGAAGAGCGGATCAGATGCAGCGGCCACCGTCGACCTCCAAAGCTGTGCCGGTGATCATGCTGGCCTCGTCGGAACATAAGAAACAGGCGGCGTTGGCCATATCCTCGGGTGTCGAGAAACGACCCAATGGGATGGTCGATAGGAACTTGGCGCGAACCTCGGGCGTATCCTCGCCCATGAAAGACTTGAGCAAGGGCGTTTCCCCTGCAACCGGGCAGATGGCGTTTACCCGGACACCCGATGGGGCCAGTTCGACCGCCATAGTCTTGGTCGCGGTGATCATCCACCCCTTGGAGGCGTTGTACCAGTTGAGATTCGGACGCGGCGACAGGCCAGCCGTCGAGGCCACGTTCAGGATTGCACCGGTACCACGCGATTTCATATGCGGAACCAATGCACGGGCCGTTAAATAGACAGATTTCATGTTCACGTTGAAAACGCGGTCGAAATCCTCTTCGCTCACATCCTCCAGCGGGGTGGGAAGGTGGGTGACGCCGGCGTTGTTGACTAGAATATCGAGATGCCCCAGTCGATCAAAGGCTGCGTCTGCCATCGCCTCAACCGATGCGCCGTTGGCCAAATCGACCTGATGTGCAAAGGCGTTCGGGCCCAATTGATTGGCCTGAACCTCGGCTGCATCACCGTTGATATCGGCGATCATGACGCGGGCGCCCTCGGACAAGAACTTGCGTGCGATCCCGGCACCAAAACCTGATGCGCTACCGGTCACGATTGCGGTTTTACCCTCTAACCTCATGATCTTGTCCTTTTGCAGCTGCGCAAAATCAGAGTAGCGATGCGCCGTAAAGATACCAGATCAATCTTCGGGTATCTTACCGCGCAGGGCTTTGACGTCTGAGCGTGCCTTTTTGGAAGCCAGACGTCGCTTGACCGAACCGTAGGTGGGTTTGGTGGCGATACGGCGCTTGGGTTTAACCATAGCGCAGGTGATCAACTCGGCCAGCCGATTGCGCGCGATTTCGCGGTTGCGCGCCTGGCTGCGGGTTTCGTCGCATTGAATGATGATCGCGCCCTCTTTGGTCCAGCGTCGCCCCGCCAGACGCTTGAGCCGCGATTTGACGGGATCAGGCAAAGAAGGTGAGCGCGCCGCCTCGAACCGCAATTCGACGGCGGTGGACACCTTGTTCACGTTCTGCCCGCCGGGACCGGATGAACGAACAAAGCTCTCGGTCATTTCCCAGTCTTGCAGGGTGATATCGTCGGTGATGCGCAACATGAGGCTGACCTTACAGGCCTGATCCGAAAACAAAAAGGGCCGCCCCGCATGGGACGGCCCTTCGAAAGCTCAGGAGGTTGGGTCGGTTAGATCAATCGACCAGCCGGAGCGAGCGCTCCGCCAAGGGCTGCCTTAACAGGCGATCCCCCCGGTTGTTCCAACACCTCTCTCCAATCCCTTTCTCGACATTGGATCACCTCCTTTCAAACTGTTTCGGTTACTGGAATCGTGCCACGAGTTGCACGAAACTCAAAACGTTTTTTTTACGCCGGCTGAGCGGTCAGTCGCGCCACGATCACCTTGAACGGGATCAGCGCGATCATCGCCAGCGACAATTTCACCAGCCAATCCGCAAAGGCCAGCGTTACCCACAGGGGCGCCATCGGACCGGTCAGCATGAAGGGTACAGGTTCCCACGCCCAGCTGATTGCGGCGTCGGCGTCGGCACCAAAGAGAGTAATCGAAGCCGAGAATGCGATGGTGAAGAACAAAGTGGTGTCCAACGCCGATCCGATCAGGGTCGAGACCAGCGGCGCGCGCCACCAACGGCCGCCACGCAATGAGTTGAACACGGTGACGTCCGTAAGCTGCGCGAGCAGGAAAGCGGTCCCGGACGCAACGGCGATTCGCAGCGGCACAGCGGCATAAGTGAAACCGTCACCTTGCAGCATGATCTGGCTGCCGATCAGCGAGCAGATGATACCGGTGATAAACCCGGCAAACACGACTTTGCGGGCGGTCGCCACGCCATAGACGCGGTTCATGATGTCGGTGACCAGAAAGGCCAGCGGATAGGTGAAAGCACCCCAGGTAAGCAGCCCGTCAAAGATCAGGAACTGAACCAGAAAATTCGAGGCCACAACAATGGCAGCCATGGCAATAATGCCGGGTATATAAGCGCGTTGCATTTTCAGATGCCCGTTTTGACAAGGTATCGGCGACTTGGCCAAGGGACCGTCCCAAGGCAAGCCGCGCTTCTAGACCTTTGCTTTGGACGTGTCAATCGGGCAGAGCATACTCGACCAGTTCAGTACGCTGAAGCGCCAGAAAATTATCATCTGACACCATAGTGGCCCGCAAACGGCCCTCGTCGTCGCGCCAGACAGACAAACCCTCGAGGTTGTCATGTGCACCGGTCCCAGTTTGGAAAAGAACCTCTTCGGCGCTTGGGGTGTCACCGTCCAACTCCCATCGCCGCAGACGCGAACGGAACCCGATCCAACCGACATCCCGTTCCAAAACGTAAAGCCTGCCATCCGGTCCGAAATCTGCTGCAACTGGCAGAAAGTCCCCCCGTTGCGGCAAAACGAAAGGCGTCGACCACGCCTGACCGTCCCACCGATAGACAGGGATATCACCCGTCGCTGTTCGGTTTTCCTCGGGCATTGTGAAAAGGTGACCGCGTTGATCAATGGCCAACGCCTCGAGCGAGCCGTTGAGCTCAAAGCCATCAAACGCCTTGGGCCGCGGCAAAACCTGGGCTTTGGTCCCTGGCGCTAGGTAATAGGCCACCCGGTGCGTGTTTTCGAACGAGACGTACAAGCCGCCATCGGGGGCAATGGCTATGCCTTCAGAATCCCCGGCCCCACCTGTCAGAGGGCGTCCTCTGCTGGAAATGAGAGGCCAATTTTCAGTGATCTGAATGTCGGTAATTTCGTCATCATTACGCTCGACCCGTGCGGCAATCAGTGTCGAACGATCTGTCATTCCAATCAAATGGCGGCCATCATCCGAGATGTGGATGGCAGAAATCCCGCCAAACCACTCGGCCGTGTGACGCCATGTAAAACTGCCAAGGTGGTTGGGTGTCTTGAGATCAACTGCCCAAGCCGCCCCGGCCAGCAATACTGCGACGATCAGTTGGATTGCAGAACTTGTGTGCATTGCTGAGGTAGATCGGCCAATCGATATTCACGCCGTTTCTTGGGCGCTGGGGCATTTGGGTCGGGTGGGGGTGGGTTAAGGATATTATTCACCCATTGTTGCGCCTCGGCACAGCCATCCCCTTTTGGCGGAGGATCCTGATTAACGCAACCTTTAGAGCCGCGCGGGCATTTCAGACGGACATGGAAATGATAATGATGTCCCCACCAGGGCCTGATCTTGCGCAAATAGGCACGATTACCCTTCTCGTTTTTGCACATTTCCGCCTTGGCACCGGGAAAGACGAAAATTCGCGCAACTCGCTTGTCCTTTGCGGCTTGGCGCAGCACGGCATGGTGTTGTTTCGTCCAGTTACCGTTGACAAACGCGCCATTCGACCGGCGCAGGGAAATCGACGAGATATTCTCACGCGCCTTGCGGCTTAAGCGCATGTTGTCGCCGGGCAGCATCCAGATATCGATGTCCAGACCCAGCTGATGGCTGCGGTGCCCGGATGTCATCGGCCCACCGCGCGGCTGGCTGATATCGCCGACATATAGCCCGTTCCACCCGGGCTGCTTTGCCGCAAACCTGCTGAGGTCCTGCACATAATCAATCGCCTCAGGATGCCCCCAATTTCGATTGCGTGACAGTCGCATCGCCTGCCATGTCGGTCCCGTTTCGGGCAATTGCACCGACCCTGCAGCGCACCCACGCGAATAACTGCCGAAGGCTGCGGATTTTTGCTGCGAACTTGCTTTCTGCGCCCCGAACAACTGCTTTGCCAGAGGCTGCGCCGTAGCAGTGTTCGTCAGAAATATCGCGGCCAGTATCGTCAAAAAACGTAATAAAATCATCTGCTCTGATCCCCTTCCGGTTTCACCCAGCGCATCAGTATTAGCCCCAGAATAAACAACAGAACGATGGGTGACACCCCCAGTCTTGCACTACCGGTTACAGTTGTGGCTATTCCGATCAGCAAGGGGGCGGCAAAGGCTGTGGCACGCCCCGACAAACCATAAAGCCCAAAGCTTTCGACCGGGGCCTTGGGGTCGGTGTGACGTACCATCATCGAACGGCTGGCGGATTGCAGAATGCCGCCCATGCCGCCAATCAGAACCCCGCAGCCAAAGAACACCAGATCAGGCAAGCCGGACCCTTCGGGTAAAGACATGCCAAAGATCTGTGTGCGGTCCATCGACACGATGGTGATGCAAACAAAGATCAGCACCCAGATAGCCACCAAAATCACTGGCTTAGGGCCGTATTTCTTGTCCAGTTTACCGCCGACCCACGAAAACGCAGCCGCAGCCAGAACGCTGACGATACCAAAGACACCGATCTTGATCAGGTCCCATTCCAGCACCAGTCGCGCATAAACACCACCAAAGGTGTAAAGCCCGTTCAACGCATCGCGGTAGAACATGGATGATCCAAGGTAGGTGGCCAGGCTGACCCGGTGGCGCAGATTGGAAATCGACTTGACCAACAGGCGCAGCGCGTCGCCAACATTGCCCTTTTTGTCGGTCGGCGCATCATCCCGGACCCAAAGGAAGTAGGGGATCATGAACAGAACGAACCAAACCGCCGTGAATGGCCCCACGAAACGTGTGCCCTGCTGCATTGAGGCATCCAGCCCAAACAGCGGATCCATCCCGATCAGGGTCTTGCCGTTGGCCTGCTCGACGAACAGCGCCAGCATGATCGCAAGTGAGATCAGCCCACCAAAATAGCCAAAGGCAAATCCTGACCCCGAAATCTCACCAACCTCATTTTCGTCCCCCAAATCGGGCAGCTGCGAATTGATGAAGATCAGAGCGTATTCCGCGCCAACAAAGCCCAGACCAAAGGCCGACAACATCAGCCACATATTCGACCCGTCGGGCATCGTGTACCAAAGCGCGGCGGACCCCACCGCATACATCACCGAAAACGCGAAAATCCATGGCATTCGACGACCCGAAACATCCGCCATGGCCCCCATCAACGGTGCGCCAAAGGCGATGATCAACCCAATGATGGTCATGCAATTCGCCCACACCGTCTGCGCCCGCGCATCGGCCGCATCAGCATCCAGACCAGACGTCAGATAATACTCTGCCGCAACTCCGGCGAAGTAGGGACCAAAGACAAAGGTAACCAGCAATGTATGATACGGTTGACTGGCCCAGTCGAAAAACCACCAACCCCAAATGCGCTTGCGCTTGGAAATTTCTGCCATGACTGCCCCTGTTTATCGTTGTTTTCATAAGACGGGTCTTTGGCCCATTTCGCAAGGGTTCTGTTAGCGCACACTTGCTCTTTGCCGCGCTAGCTACTACCTCTCGCGAAACGTGACTTGGAGAATACGAATATGATGGCAATTTTCGGCCCGATCGACTTGGTATTGAGCATCGCCTATTGGTTCGTCTTGATTCAGGTCATAATGAGCTGGCTGATCAACTTTCAGGTTCTGAACCTTCACCAGCAATTCGTTGCCCAGATTTGGTACGGGTTGAATCGGATTCTGGAGCCGATTTATCGCCCTATTCGCAAAGTGTTGCCCGATCTTGGCGGCATCGATCTGACGCCTCTGGTCGTGTTGATCATCATCATTTCACTGCGAAGCTACGTCCTGCCGGAACTCTTTCTGGCCCTGAGCTGAGGCTGATCCCTCTTGTTCACCGAATCTTAGTATGTGATTGTCCTGTCTTAAGAGCAGATAAACCTTAAAATAGGGCAACCCCGCACATGTTCGACGCCGCACCGATGCTGCGAGATGTCTTTGGATTCGACGACTTCCGTCCCGGGCAGGAAGAGATCGTCGATGCCGTGACCGCAGGTGAAAACGTGCTGGCGATCATGCCGACGGGTGGCGGTAAATCCCTTTGTTTCCAACTGCCTGCGTTGATGCGGGATGGCGTGACGGTGGTGATTTCCCCGCTGATCGCCCTGATGCGCGATCAGGTTCGCGGGCTGCAAGAGGCCGGCGTTGAAGCAGGTGCTCTGACCTCGGGCAACACGCCCGAAGAAACAGATGCCGTGTGGGAAGCGCTGGAGGCCGGGCGGCTCAAGCTGCTTTACATGGCCCCCGAACGTCTGGCGGCAGGGTCGGCGCTGGGGATGCTGCGCCGGATCAACGTCAGTCTGATTGCCGTGGATGAAGCCCATTGCGTCAGCCAGTGGGGCCATGATTTCCGGCCAGACTATCTGCGGATCGGAGAACTGCGCCGCGCGCTGGGCGTCCCCCTCGCCGCCTTCACCGCCACCGCAGATGCCGAAACGCAGGAGGAGATCGTCGAGAAACTGTTCGACGGCACGCCCCCCAACAAGTTTCTGCGCGGGTTCGACCGGCCCAATATCCACCTTGCCTTTGGCACCAAGGATGGCCCCCGCAAACAGATCCTCGACTTTGCCAGTGCCCGAAAAGGGCAATCTGGCATCGTCTATTGCGGCACGCGCAACAAAACCGAAGTGCTCGCGCAAGCCTTACGCGCGGAAGGTCACTCTGCCTGCCACTATCATGGCGGAATGGAGGCCGAGGATCGCCGTATCGTCGAAACCCGCTTTGCCCGCGAAGACGGGTTGATCGTGGTTGCCACCGTGGCTTTTGGCATGGGCATCGACAAACCCGACATTCGATGGGTCGCCCATGCGGACCTGCCCAAATCCATCGAAGCCTATTATCAGGAAATCGGTCGTGCGGGCCGTGACGGTGGCCCTGCCGAAACGCTGACCCTGTTTGGCCCCGACGATATCCGCCTGCGCCGCTCGCAAATCGACGAAGGGTTGGCCCCGCCAGAACGTCGCATGGCCGACCATGCACGCCTGAATTCTCTATTGGGTCTGGCCGAAGCATTGGAATGCCGCCGTCAGACTCTGTTGGGCTACTTCGGAGAACAGGCAGAACCTTGCGGCAAGTGCGATCTGTGTGACACCCCGCCCGAAGTGTTCGATGGGACCACGCCCGTCCGCATGGCCTTGTCTGCAATCCTGCGCACCGAGGAATGGTTCGGCGCCGGCCACCTGATCGACATCCTGCTGGGCAATGAAACCGACAAGATCCGCGCGCGACGTCATGACCAACTGTCGACCTATGGGATCGGCAAAGAGTGGTCGCGCCCGCAATGGCAGGCCATCTTCCGACAGATGATGGGGCATGATCTGGTCCGCCCGGACCCCGAACGCCACGGCGCACTGCAAATGACCGAGGCTGCCAAGCCCATCCTGAAGGGTGAGGCCCGGATCAACCTGCGCAAGGACACATTGCGCAAGGCCGGACGTCGCCCGGCGGTCAAAATGATGGTGTCCGAGGAAGACGCGCCGCTGCTATCGGCCCTGAAGGCCAAACGGCGCGCTTTGGCCGAATCCGCACGGGTACCGGCCTATGTCATTTTCCCTGACCGCACGCTAATCGAAATGGCTGAGAAACGCCCCCTGTCTCTGGACGATATGGCCCGAATTGGCGGGGTCGGCGCGAAAAAGCTGGAACGTTATGGTGACACGTTTCTTGAAGTCGTCGCCGGTGAGGTTGAAGCCGTTCATCCCGCGCGCCGCAAATTGGCTGGCCGGGATCAGGGCGATATCTATGACCAGTTGCTTGAAGTGCAGTCGCAGCTGTCACGCGGTCCGGAGGGGATCGACAAGCCGCTAACCTGCTCGGCCTCGCAACTGGCCAAGGTCGCACAATTGCGGTCAGATGACCCGCGCGCAATGGAACATGTTCTGGGCAACCGCCGTCACGAAAGGTTTGGAGCCGCCTTTCTGGACGTGCTGCGACAGACGGACTAGATACGCCCGAGTACAGGCAAGGAAAGAGAGCGGATATGCTGGTAGTTATTTCCCCGGCCAAGCGGCTGGACTGGGCGGAACGGGATGTCGAAGTCACGCAGCCAGACTTTCAGGACGATGCCATCCGTCTGTCAAAAACCGCCCGAAATCTGACGTTGGGTGATCTGAAAAAGCTGATGGACCTAAGCGATGATCTCGCGCGCCTGAACCGCGACCGGTATCGCGCATTCTCAGACGCGCCTGAGGCGGATGTGACACGCCCCGCCGCGCTGGCCTTTGCGGGCGACACCTATCAGGGGCTCGAAGCTGCGTCGCTGGATGCCGAGGAGATGGCCTGGGCGCAGGATCATCTTCGCATTCTGTCCGGTCTTTACGGTGTGCTGCGCCCGCTGGATTCCATTCAGGCTTATCGGCTTGAGATGGGCAGCAAGCTAAAAACCCGCCGCGGAAAGAACCTGTATGAATATTGGCGCGATCAACTGAGCAAAGCGCTTAATGCGCAAGGTGCTGAGGTTGGATCGGACGTTCTGGTCAACTGCGCCAGCCAGGAATATTTCGGCGCAGTAGACCTTAAAGCACTGAAGCTGCGCGTTATCACCCCTGTTTTCATGGAAGACAAAGCAGGCACGCCTAAGATCGTGAGCTTTTTTGCCAAAAAAGCGCGCGGTGCGATGGCACGGTATGTCATTCAGCACAGGCTGGACGACCCCAAAGGACTGCTGGACTTTGACTCAGGTGGCTATGAATACCGCCCCGATTTGTCAGAAGAAAACAAACCCGTCTTTGTGCGGCCCTATCAGGCTTGATCCAACATCGACGGGTCATAGGCGACGAGTTCAACCGTATTGCCTTCGGGGTCTTCGGTGAAGATACCGCGCCAACCGATCCATCCGAACTGCTCGATCCGGTAGGGCTGGCCAAGGTGGTCATACCACTGCATCACTGCTTCTTGTTCGTCGAATGGCAGCGACAATGCGATGTGATGCAGGGATGACGCTCCACCTGTCACCGGTTTTTGCGATCCGATAGGATGCAGGCCTAGTCGCGGAGCAACTGTGTGGTGAAACAGGGCCAGGACCTGCGTGTGGCCACTATATCCGGGCGCAATCTGGAAGAAGGTGATCGCGCTGTTGTGGTCACCGCTAAGACGCTTTAACCCGATCACGTTTTCATAAAACGCGACCATGGCGGCCATATCCACACAGCGGATGGCAATCTCACCCAGCGCGCGGGGCTGAAATCCACAATCTTCAGACATGGGTTCAATCTAGTCAGCCCGGATTTCCTCTGCAACAACCGGGCAACAATCATCCGGCCTATGGGTCAGAACCATCTGGTGAATCGTCTGCTTTTGCAGCGGTTTGGTCAGGTAGTGATCCAGCCCGGCAGATAAGATTCCCTGATCGTCACCAGCCATCGCATGAGCCGTAAGGGCGACAATAGGAACATGACGGCCAGTCTCAATCTCACGGCGCCGGATTTCGGCTGTGGCCTGTTTGCCGTCCATTTTAGGCATCGAGATATCCATAAAGATAAGGTCTGGGTCAAACTCCTGATACGCCTGCACCGCTTCGATCCCGTTGCCGGCAAAGCGCAGGTCGATGTTCAGATCTTTGACCATCTTCTTAAGGATCAGTTGATTGGTCCGGTTATCTTCGGCCGCCAGAACACGCATGATACGCTGCGTTCCTTCACATGCGGGTTGGTTAGGTGCCTGATTGATCGGTGCGGTCTCCGAAAGCGACTCAACGCCCTGTGGGTGGCCAAGCGCTTTCAGGCGCGCGTATAGCTCAGCCCTGGGGATCGGCTTTTGTAGAACGCCTTCGATCAGGTGGCGCGCGGGGTGGGCGTGAATGACACCGGGATTGGCCGACATCACGACAATCGGCAGAGCGCCCCACCCCCTGTCTTTCAGCAGGACAGCCAGCTCAAGCCCGTCCATGTCGGGCAGGTCATGATCGCACAGCAGAAGGTCCACACTGTCGTCCAGCGCCGTCAGCGCCTCTCGCCCCGACGTGCAAACGGTGCCCTGAACCCCCAGCCGCCCTAGCTGTTTGGACAGGATCGCGCAGTTGGCGGCCAAATCCTCGACGATCATCACATGGCGCAGGCGCCCGTCAAGATCGGGCGGGGCAGGTTGCGGGCCTTCAGCGGTCGGCAGTGAGACACGAAAGCCAAAGCAGGACCCCTGCCCCGGCTCGCTATCCACCCAGATAGCACCGCCCATTAATGTGATCAGTCGCTTGGTAATGGCAAGGCCCAGACCGGTCCCCTCAAAGGCCCTGTTCCGTTCGTCTTCGACCTGATTGAATTCACCAAAAATGTGCCCGATCTTGTCTTCGTCGATGCCGATGCCGGTATCTTCGATTGCAACATGCACGTCGCAGGATTGGGTATCCGGGTTCGGCACACCGGTGACACGGATCAGGACATGGCCCTCGGACGTGAACTTGACCGCATTGCCGACAAGATTGGTCAAAACCTGCCGGACCCGCCCGGGATCGCCGACGAACAATGTGGGCAGGAACAGATCGTAATCCACCAATAGCGTCAGACCCTTATCGCGCACGCTGGGTTGCAGCAGCATCGCGACTTCAAGAATGCAGCGTTCAAAGTCGAACTGTTCTGGCTGCAGGGTCAGCTTGTCGGCCTCGATCTTGGAATAGTCCAGGACGTCGTTGATAATCACCAAAAGCGCCTCGCCCGAGTTGCGGATAGTGTTCAAATACAGCCGTTGTTCTTCATCCAAAGGTGTTTCGGTCAGCAATTCAGTCATGCCCACGATACCGTTCATCGGGGTTCGGATTTCATGGCTCATATTGGCCAGAAAGGCCGATTTGGCGCGGTTTGCCGCCTCGGCCCGTTCACGAGCAGAGGTCAATTCGGCCTCATGGCGCACGGATGCCGAGATGTTCAGGGCCAGACTCACCACATCGCCACCATGACCGCGCTGGTCGATTAGCTTGATGTAATGGCCGTTCCACAGCCGGATAACCTCGGGCTGTGGATGCGGCATGGCCCATCTCTGCAGCATTCTCTCACGCCAGCCGGACGTCGGCTCGGACCCAAGATCAATCAGCCCCTCGGTCGTCAGAATCTCAAGAATCCTAGGATAGGTTACACCCGGCGCAACCTCTTCCAGCCCGTCAAAGACGCTCAAGTAAGCCGCGTTTGCCCCGATCAGGCGACTTTCCTCGTCAAAGAACGCGAATCCATCCTGAATAGTTTGGATAGAATGCCACAGGCGGCGCTCGGCTACCTCGATCTTGGCGTTGGCGACCGTCAGATCGGATTTGACCTTTTCATTTTCACCCCGGACCGTTTCAACCTCGGCCTGGGTTTCGCCGATCCGCTTGGTCAATGCCATCGCATGCAGGCCCAGTTTGCGATTCGCCGCCGACAGCTCTGCCTGTTTCATTTCCAACAACCGCTCGGCCGCCAGACGTGCGCGCCGTTCCTGTGACAGTTTTCCTGCAAGACTCATCTTTGGTGTTTCCGGAACAATCTGCGTCCAGCATCCGGGCAGAGAGTGAAGAACTGTTTAAGCCGTTGCCCAATGATCGAACCTCGTGCCACTCTTGCCAAAACGGAGGTGTGATATGCAGGGTTTCTTCGGCGCTTTGTTGGCCTGTGGCGTGTTTGCCCATCCTGTGGCGGCAGGCTGCGCAACGGATGATCAGATCGATCAGTTCATCGCGGATTACCTCTCAGCTTCGCCCACACCTGCCCTTTCATCTGATGGCACAATGAATGACGCGCTGTGCACGCAAGCGCGCATAGTGTCCGCATTAGAGCCACATTTAGGGCCGGTCATCGGCTACAAGGCCGGTTTGACCAGCGCACCGGCACAAGAAAGATTTGGCGCATCCGAACCGGTTCAGGGCGTATTGTTCCGCGACATGATGCTGGATGACGGCGCGACCGTTCCATCAGACTGGGGTGCGCGACCGGTATTTGAGGCCGATCTGGTGCTAGTTGTTGGCACAGCGGATATCAATCAGGCCACGTCGCCAGAGGAGGTGCTGCAAGGCATCTCAGCCATTCGCCCGTTTATCGAGCTACCGGACCTGACCTTTGCCGAGGGTGAACCGATCACCCCGGTCACGCTGACAGCAATTGGCGTTGCTCCGAAGCTGAGTGTTTTGGGAGCAGAAATCCCTGTGTCCGATCCGGCAGCTATGGTGCAGGCCTTGGCTGATATGACCGTCACCCTCCGCGCCGCAGATGACGAGATTTTGGCGCAGGCACCGGGCACAGCGGTACTGGGGCATCCGGCCAATGCCGCCCTTTGGCTGATGTCCAAAGGGATTGAATTTCAACCGGGGGACCTGATTTCCGTCGGATCATTCGGGCCGTTATTCCCGCCCGCAAAGGGTAAAGGCGGGGCGTCTGTGTCTTACGTCGGCTTGCCCGGCAATCCCACGGTAAGCGTGGTGTTTGACTGACCTGTCACCGTCCCTCGCGCAGCCAGCCCGCCAGAAGGAACCCGCCCGCCAGCAGCAATACAAGCCAAGGTGGCAATAGCCCGGCCTGCGTCACGTCACGTGTTTCATAGGCGTTGCGCGGGGTCAGACCGATCCATCCGCGCCCTGATGCGGGACGCCCGGCACGTACGTTGCGGATCGACGGCAAACCCTCCTCCAAACGCACCGTACCGCCGCGCAATTCTGCCGTCACAGGTTCCAGAACCTCGGCCGTTGCGATCGTGCGTTCGAATTCCTTGGGTGCCGCGGGGCCAAGCCCGATGACGGTGGATTGTTCCCCTTCCTGCAGGCGGTAGAGGCCAATTTCCGGCCCGAAATACTGTGCTTCGAACCGCCCCGGCGAGACCTCATCCAAGGTAATTTCGACCGTTTCGCCGTTCGGGCGGGTTACGGTTACCGGCCCGACCTCATCCCCCAGCGTTTGACGGATGATGCGCATCACCTGACCATTGGCCTCGGCCCACAAGGCCTCTTCCTCGAGCTCGGGCTCTTTCATCATCCAATGCGCCAATCGGCGCAGCAATTCCAGCTGCGGTCCGCCACCTTCGAATCCCCGGCTCCACAACCAGGCATGGTCCGAGGCCAGCAGCGCCACGCGCCCTTCGCCAACACGGTTGAGCACCAACAGGGGCCGGTCATCCACGCCCGTCATTAACACCTCACCCGTGCGGTGATTGACGTCGATCTGGCGCAGCCAAGCACCCCAGTTATCCGAGTCGCCAAGGTCCGTCGTGACCGGATGGCGATGCCCCAGGTCGGTGACCATAGGTACATAGCGTTCCTCGATCACCCGCGCAGTGGGTTGCGCAGGCAAGATCGGTGCCAAGGGTGAGCGGAAGATACTGTCGGCGCTGGCGAAATCTGGTCCGGCAGCAACAAGAACGGCACCACCTTCGTTGATATAGTTGGTGACATTGTCCAGATAGATAGCAGGCAGGATGCCACGCCGCTTGTAGCGGTCAAAGATGATCAGGTCGAAATCGTTGATCTTTTCCAGAAACAGCTCGCGCGTCGGGAAGGCGATCAGTGACAATTCATCCACCGGCACCCCGTCCTGCTTTTCAGGGGGGCGCAGAATGGTGAAATGCACAAGATCCACAGAACTGTCGGATTTCAGCAAGTTGCGCCATGTTCGCCCACCCGGATGCGGCTCTCCAGACACCAGCAACACGCGCAGCCGGTCACGGACCCCGTTCATCTGGATCAGCGCCGTATTGTTGCGATCGGTCAGCTCGCCCTCGGCCTCTGGCACGGTGAACTGAATCACGTTGCGCCCGCCATGGGGCAGCGTGATCGGCAGCTCGACATCAACACCAATGGGGATCGTGAATTGCTCGGCTTCGGCCCCGTCGACCGAAATTTCGAGCGGCGCGGTCGAGGCCCCAGTGGGTGCTGCACCGCTATCCTCAACCCTTAAGGTCAAGGTAACGGGTTCATCAATAATGGCAAAGGCAGGCGCATTGCGGACGATCAGACGGCGATCCCAATCCGTTTTGCGCCCTGTCTGCAAAAGATGCATGGGCGCGGGCAGGTCGGGGGCCTGATCGGCATCATGCACGATGCCGTCCGACACCACCAAAATGCCCGCGATCCGCGCGCGTGGTTCTTCGGCCAACGCTTCGTTCAGGGCCGCCATAACTTGGGTGCCTTCGTCCCCGTCTCCGTCGTCTACGCGAATGCGGCGCAGTTCCGTATTGTCACGGGATTCAATCGCGGCCGCCAATTCCTTTGTGGCCTGTGCAGTCTGATCCGCCCGGTCCGAAAGGGTCTGACTGGCGCTTTCATCCTCGATCATCAGAACGATATCGGTCAGCGGCGCGCGATCCTCGACCTGATAGACCGGACCTGACAGCGCAGCGATCACAACCAGCGCCGCCAAACCGCGCAAAGCCCAGCCAGACAGACCGCGCCACAGGGCCAGAACAACCCCAGCGACAGCAATCGCCACTACGATGGCGAGAATGGGCCAAGGGATCAGCGGATCGAAGATGACGGTTCCTGTCATTGTCCCAACCTGTCCAGCAAGGCAGGCACGTGCACCTGATCTGATTTGTAGTTCCCGGTCAGCACATGCATCACCAGATTGACACCAAAGCGGTTTGCAAGCTCACGCTGCCGCTCACCCGCATACCCGCGGCCAACCGGCAGTAGTGCCTGACCGTTGCGATCAATGGCCCAGGCCGCACCCCAGTCATTACCGCCGATCACCACTGGCGTCACGTTATCATTGAGGTTGCGGAACGGCATGCCTTCGATCTGTTCGGCATCCAAGGGTGCGGCCTCGACCCACACTTCGGTGCCCGCGTAGCGACCTGGAAAATCCTGCAGCAGGTAGAAGGCACGGGTCAGGACATGGTCACGCGGAACAGGCTCTAACGAAGGGATATTTAGCGGGGCCGCGATCTGTTGCAGCTTGCGCCCATTCGGGCTGGCAGCCCCAAAGCGGGCTACATCCGCGTCTCGCGTGTCGAACAGGATCATCCCGCCCGAGCGCAGGTAAGCGTTGAGCTTGGCATAAGCCTCAGCCGACGGTTGCGGCTGGTCGGATGAGATCGGCCAATAAAGCAACGGGAAAAACGCCAACTCGTCCCGTTCCAGATCCACGCCAATGGGTTCAGCAGGTTCTACCGACGTTCGGAAAAACAACGTCTGAGCCAATCCTCGCATTCCTGCAGCCGCAATATCGTCAACCTGTTGATCACTCGTCAGAACATGCGCCAGAACCAGTTCCTGTGTGGCGCTCAACGCGAAATCTGTACCTTCGGGCGTTTGCGCCTGTACTTCGGGCACCAGCAAAATCGCCCCCAGTGCGACAGCCGCCGCCCTGGCAAGACCCAGGCGACCGGACAACGCCAGCGAGGCGATGACGTCGATCGTCAGTAACAACAATGCAAGGCTCAGCAGGATACCCCCAATGGGTGTTTCGGTGCTGACCTCCTGGCCCTTTATCGGAACATCCGACGGCCAGACAACTGGGCTGAGAACCGTTTCATCGGTCAGAACATTGCGTGCCAATTTCTGTTTGCCGCTTTCGTAAAGGCCGGGTCGCAGATCGGGACCGATCTGACCGGTCACAAGTTCAACACCATCGACGCCCGGTAGATTTCCGGCATCAAACAGAACACCAAAGCCATCCATAACTTGGATCGGTTCCCACGTGGTGCCTTGCAACTGTGACTCCTGCCGTGATTTCGCCGCTGACGAAACCGCCAGCCGGTCCAGCATTTCAACAAAAAGCCCAGACAAGGGAAGGCTGGACCATTCCGCATCCGCCGTGACATGGAACAGTACCACCTGCCCCAAACCCAACGCTTTGCGGGTCACCAACGGCGTACCATCCGAAAGTGAGGCAATCACCCGGTCCGCCAAATTAGGGTCTGGTTGCGCCATGACTTGCGTGGTCACTGTGACATCTTCCGGCACCTGAAGTCCGTAGAAGGGCGAGTTCTCCGGGAAAGGTGCCAGCCCTTTGGCTTCGCCCCAGCTCATCGCGCCACCGACCGAGCGTCCGCCGCTGCGCAGGCGCACCGGCAAAAGGGTGTCCTCGGCATCCCGGCCAAGATCGCTGGCCGCCATCCGCGGACCGGCAAAGCGCAGCAGCAAACCGCCCTGTTCCACCCATTCGACCAGCGCCGCTTGTTCGGACCCGGCCAGTTTCGCCACATCGGCCAGCACGATCACATCTGGATTGGCGGGCAGGACTTCCAGCAATCCGCCATCGACGAAGTCCGCCGTAGGGGTCAGAACTTGCGTCAGGTAATGCAACGGCGACAACAGCTCTAACCCTTCGCGGTTCAGCGATCCGGCAATCAGGGCGACTTCGCGCCGCCGCAAGCTGTCATCGGTCAGCGTGACGGCCCCTGCCGAACGCTCACCCTGAATCTCGAACCGGGTGATGCGCGCGCGCAGTTCGGAAGGCAGCGACAGTTCTACCTGCGTCTGTGTCTCACCGCTGGCAAACTCCATCTCGGCCGATTGCAGAACACGCATTGCACCGGCGGGGTCACGCCCCTGAGCCAGAATCGTGATGCGATCTGCAGGACCGGGTTCCGCCCGTTGCGCGGACAATTGAATAACCCCGTCCTGATATGTAGCAGGCAGAATCGCAAGCGCAGGCGTCGGGGCCTGATAGACTGTCACATCACCGCGCGCGCGCAGGGCAGCCAAAATCGCCTCGTGCCCCTCGTAGGTCAGGCGGTCGCTGAACCAATGGGTATCAAACCCTCCGTCCACCTGATCCATGGCAGCCAGCGCCATTTCGACTTGCGCCCGGGTCGGCTGCCACGGTGTCGGGGTCAGCCCCGGCAAACGGCCGCGCCATGCTTCGGCGGCTTGGAAAACGGGGGCTTCAGGTTCGGTCAGGCGCAGGATGGCCACGGTACGACCCGCGCGCCCGGCCTCGGTCAGCTGCACATCGATCTGATCCAGCGTCGTTGACCAGCGGGTCGCCCCGGCCCAGCTGGCATCCAGCACCAGCAGCAACGGACCCGAGCCTGCCTGATCGCGCGAGGGGTTCAGGACCGGTCCGGCCAATCCAATGATAATCGCCGCGGCCGCCAGCATGCGCAGCAACAGCAGCCACCATGGGGTGCGGTCAGAAACGCTTTCGTCATCCCTCAACCCCAGCAGAAGTGTCACGGCCGGGAACAACCGACGGATCGGCGCGGGTGGCACGGCACGCAAGATCAGCCACAGGATCGGCAGGGTCAAAAGACCCATCAACACCCACGGTGCGGTAAAGCCAATGCCCGCCAGAATCGTCATCCCGTACCCCCATCGAGCGCACGATAGAGCCACAACAAAGCTGCTTGCGCACTGTCATTGGTGTGATGCAGCCCCAGTTGCCACCCCGTCGCACGGCACAGCCGTGTCAGCGCATCCTTACGCTTGGCAAGCCGTTCCAGATACCGCTCACGCAGATCTCCGGCCTTTAGGGTTTCATGGCGAACGGAACCGCCGACGCTTTCAAAGATCGTACGACCGCGATAGGGAAAGGTCTCTTCTCCGGGATCAAGAACCTGCAGCACCAAGCCTCGCACCCCACGGTCGGCGGCTTTGGTGAGGGCCAGTTCAACCTCATCCAGCGGACCAAGGAAATCGGAAATGAAAACGGCGCGGGCATGCGGGATCATGGCGCGGTGTTCGGGTGGCGCATAGTCGGACTCAGCATCCTCGGACCATGCTTCTGCCAGTCGGATGACCTGCGCGTTGCCGCGCCGTGGCGGCAGGGTCGTGCCGGTCAAGCCGACGCGCTCACCCCCGCGCACCAGCAGGATCGCGGTTGCCAACCCCAGCAGACGAGCGCGGTCGGCCTTGGTGGGCAGGTTCTTGTCGGACGCAAACCGCATCGACGCGCCCTGATCGACCCACAGCATTACCGATTGCGCAATTTGCCACTCACGTTCGCGCACAAATTGCTGATCCCCCCTGGCAGAGCGCCGATGGTCGATCATCCGGCGGCTGTCGCCGATCTGAGCAGGGCGATATTGCCAGAAGTCATCACCAAGCCCCGCGCGGCGGCGGCCGTGGTCGCCCAGCAGAACGGTTCCGGCCAATTGCTCAGCCCGTGCCAACAACGGCGGCAGCCGGGACGCCTCGGCTTCAGATCTTTCTCGAAGGGTTAGCGCCGCATTCACGCCGCAGCCTCGGTGCGGACAAGACCAGCGGCAGTAGAGTCGATCAGGTCAGCCAAACTGTCACCGCGCGCCCGCGCCGCAAAGTTCAACGCCATCCGGTGGCTGAGCACCGGACGCGCCATGTCCAGCACATCCTCGGAATTTGGGGCCAAACGCCCCTGCAGCATCGCCCGGGCGCGCACTGTCATCATCAGCGCTTGTGCAGCACGGGGGCCGGGGCCCCAGGCGACGGTTTCAGCCACCCGTTCGGTAACACCCGCCTCTTCGGGGCGGAAGGCGCGGACAAGATCGAGGATCAGTTCCACAACCGAGTCCCCGACCGGCATCCGGCGCAACAGGGTCTGAGCGGCCAACAGCTCTTCCTTGCTGAAAATCTCGTGCGCTTCGTCCTCTTCCACGCCAGTCGTGGCCAAAAGAATATCGCGCTCGGTCTGGCGATCGGGATAATCCACGTCTATCCGCACCAAAAAGCGGTCCAGCTGCGCCTCGGGCAGTGGATAAGTACCCTCTTGTTCGATCGGGTTTTGCGTCGCCAATACGTGGAATGGTTCACCCAGATCGCGGTCTTCGCCAGCCACAGTCACAGTGCGTTCCTGCATCGCCTGCAAAAGCGCTGACTGAGTCCGGGGGCTGGCGCGGTTGATTTCGTCTGCCATCAGCAGCTGACAGAAGATCGGACCGGAAATAAAGCGAAAGTGGCGGCTGCCATCCTCGGCTGTGTCCAGAACCTCGGACCCCAGAATATCGGCGGGCATCAGGTCGGGTGTGAACTGGATGCGGTTGCCGTGCAGACCCATCACGGTCGACAGCGTTTCAACCAGCCGCGTCTTGCCAAGCCCAGGCAGGCCGATCAGCAGGGCGTGGCCACCGCACAACAGGGCGGTCAGCGTCAGGTCCACGACCCTTTCCTGTCCGATAAAGCGACGGGTGATCGAGGCCTTGGCCTCTTGCAGTTTGATTTCCAGCGCTTCGATCTCGGACACGAGGTCGGCAGGTTCGGTCATGACTTTCCCTTCCGTGGGCTATTATGGTTGAAGTGTATCGCGCGAAAAGGAAATGGCAAAAGCAATGAGCGGACAAAAACCTGTGACCCCCTCTCCGGACGGGCTGGCGGCCTCGGTCAAGGCGGCCAAAACCAGGGGTTTACCCCCTGTTCACCTGTGGAATCCTCCGTTTTGCGGCGATCTGGACATCCATATCGCAAAAGATGGGTCTTGGACTTATTTAGGGTCGCCGATCAACCGGTTCGAGCTTGTGAAGCTTTTTTCCTCAATTCTTAAGAAAGAAGACGGGAAATACTACCTTGTGACCCCGGTGGAAAAGGTGGGAATCACTGTCGAGGATGCGCCCTTTGTGGCCGTGGATTTTGACGCGGCAGGCGAGGGTCAGGCCCAAGTACTGACATTTACGACCCGTGTTGGTGATACCGCGATAGCTGGTCCTGATCACCCGATCCGGATTGTCATCGATCCCGAAACAGACGAGCCGTCACCTTACGTATTGGTTCGCGCAAATCTTGAGGCGCGCATAGATCGCAAAAGCTTTTATCGTCTTGTGGACATCGCAACGCACAAAGATGGCTGGTTTGGCGTCTGGTCCAGTGGGCAGTTTTTCCCGCTTATCCGGTCGGACAGCCTGACCGACTAGGCCGGTTTTGCGACCCGACGATCCTGTGCCAGAACAACAGCCATTGCCACGACCCCCGCGCCCAGCGCTCGGGTCCAGTTCCACTCTTCGCCCAGCACCAGCATGATCAGCATCACGTAGAAGGGGGCGACATTGATGTGAAAGGACGTAAGCGCGACGCCCAGTTTGCCTATCGATGCAACAAACAGGATCTGGCTGAGCGCCATGGAAATCAGCGAATAGATCGCCAGCATCCCAATTTGACGCGTGTCGATAGAAATGGACGGCACGATATCCATGCCCAGATGAAGTGCTCCGGCTATCAGGATGGTTGCCATGAAGAACCCGCCAACAAATGTGACCGCTGCGCGCCCGGTCTGGCTTAATTCGGGGAAATCTCGCGAGGTTGCCTGGCTACCCCAGCAAAACAGGGCTGTCGCTGCAACGGCACAGGCCGCGCCCAAACCCAACTGTGCCGGGGCTACCGCGCTGGTGGCGATCAATCCACCCACTACCGAGATCAGAACCCCAACAGCAAAATTCCACTTGAGTCGCCGAGTACCAGACGCAAGTTCCAGCAATGTCGCAATCAATGGCGCGCATGAGGCAATGATGGCCGTTGTGACCGGGTCCGTCAGTTTTTGCGCCACGATCAGCAGAAACATCCCCAGACCGATGCCAAACCCGCCGACAACAAACGCATGTCCCCAACGGGCGCGCAGAACCCGTTCCGGGCCATCTATCATGACCCAAATCGGGAGTAGAAACGCAACAGCCATGGCCATGCGCGCAACCAACAGCGCAACTGGCGGCCATGTCTGCAACAGCACCTCGGCCGCCGGAAACCCAGCCGCCCACGTCAGCATGGACGCCACTGCCAAGCCGTTTCCGGACAAGGCCGAATTTTGGCCGGCAGGCGCAGAAAGGGCGTTCCCGCGCGCGGGGTCTGGGCTCATCGCCATTATGTTCGAACCTTTTGTTGGCACGGCGTTCTGAAATGATTCGCCGCGTTGCCCCGACCCTCGCTGATTCAGTCAGGCCGATCTGGTCGAATTTCGACAAACTGTCGTTTTCAGTCTCTTTCGTTAAAATCGCCTCGCGGATAAGGTCAGCGCACCAGCTAACCAAAGGCCTCCGATGCCAAAATTCGCCGCCAATATCTCTCTGCTCTTTGCCGAGCTTCCCTACTTGGACCGGTTTCAGGCCGCCGCAGAGGCCGGGTTCAAGGCGGTCGAGATTCTATTTCCCTACGACCTGGCCGCCAAAGAGACACACCGCGCGTTGCTGGCCAACGGTTTGGATCTGGTGCTGATCAATGCACCCCCACCCAATTACACCGGCGGTGATCCCGGTTATGCCGCTGTTCCCGGTGGTGAAGACCGGTTCCAGTCGGATATCCGCCGTGTTTTGCGCTATGCTCAGGTTCTGCGCCCGGGGCTGATCCACATCATGTCAGGCTATTCCTCGGGACCGGACGCGTTTGAATGCATGGTGCACAACCTGCAATGGGCGGCCGACCTTGCACCGCACCAACAATTTACGATTGAACCGCTCAACCCCGTGTCTCAGCCCGATTACTTCCTCAATGATTACAACCTGGCTGCTGATATCCTGGATCGTGTGGATCGCCCGAATGTCGGCCTGCAATATGACAGCTTTCACGCGCATATGATCCACGGAGATGCGCTGCAGGTTTGGGAACAGTTTCATCCACGGGTCGTACATGCTCAGGTCGGGGCCGCCCCGGACCGCTCTGAACCGGGACGCGGTCCGACGGATTTCGCTCAGCTTTTTAACGCTATGACGGCGTCGGGATATTCCGGTTGGGTTAGCGCCGAATACACACCGTCAACATCCAGAACCGTGCACTCATTGGGCTGGATGTGACGCCAGATTCCCTATTCCGTCTGGCAATCAGGGGGAAAATATCTAAAACCGGGGCATCGCGACCTTAAGGATGCCCGAAATGATCCCTGCCCGCTTGGCCCACGCTGTATTCGGACTGATCATGTCCGGCCTCATGTCCTGTATCGTCACTGGCATCGCCACGGTCAAAGCTGTCGGTTTCGGACCGTCCACATTTGGTGACTGGATGGGCTCCTGGGCTTTTTGCTGGCCCATCGCCTTCGCCGTCATCCTGACCCTTGGACCAACAGTAAAACGTATGGTCGAGGGGTGGGTCAGACCGCAGGACTGACCCGCTGCGAAGAGGGCCCGCCGGGCCTGATGAGCAGCGCCGCACCCTTTTGTGCAGCTAGTGTGCTTCGGCCCAATTGGCGCCCTGTCCGGCATCCACGCTCAGCTTCACATCCAGCTTCACAGCTGGATCAGATGCGCCTTCCATCACGTCGCGTGCGACATCGATCAAAGGGTCCACCGCATCCTCGGCGACTTCGAACAGCAATTCGTCATGCACCTGCAGCAGCATCTTGGCGGGCAGACCATTGATCGCGTCCGGCATCCGCACCATCGCGCGCCGGATCACATCCGCCGCCGTTCCTTGAATCGGCGCATTGATCGCCGCCCGGCGCGAGAAGCCCGCATGAGGCCCTTTGGCGTTAATCTCAGGTGTATGGATTTTACGTCCGAACAAAGTCTGCACATAGCCATGCTCTTTAGCGAAGGCGACAGTGTCGTCCATATACTTTCGAATACCCGGGAAGCGTTCGAAATAACGGTCGATGAACCCCTGTGCCTCGGCCCGCGGGATGCGCAGATTGCGCGCCAGGCCAAAGCCCGAAATGCCATAGATCACACCAAAGTTGATCGCCTTGGCCTGACGCCGGATATCCGGCGTCATCTCATCCAGCGGCACATCGAACATCTCGGACGCGGTCATGGCGTGAATGTCCAGCCCATCGGAAAATGCCTGTTTCAGAGCCGAAATATCAGCGATATGCGCCAGAATGCGCAGCTCGATCTGGCTGTAGTCGAGGCTGACCAGCACATTGCCCGGCTCAGCGATGAACGCCTCGCGAATGCGCCGACCCTCCTCGGTGCGCACGGGGATGTTCTGCAGGTTCGGATCGGTCGAGGCCAGACGCCCGGTGTTGGCTCCGGTGATCGAATAAGACGTATGCACCCGGCCCGTATCTGGATTGATATGGGTCTGCAGCGCGTCGGTGTAGGTCGATTTCAGCTTGGACAATTGCCGCCAATCCAGCACCCGCCGAGGCAATTCATGCTCGGTCGCGAGGTCTTCGAGAATGTCAGCCCCGGTCGAATATTTCCCGGTCTTCCCCTTTTTGCCGCCTTCCAGACCCATCTTGTCAAACAGGATCTCGCCCAGTTGAGCGGGGGAACCGACGTTGAAATTCTCGCCCGCCAACTCGTGAATTTCAGCCTCTAATCCGGCCATTTTCTGAGCAAAAGCATTGGACATCCGGCTCAGCACATCGCGGTCAACCTTGATACCGTGCATCTCCATCTCGGCCAGAACCGGCACCAGCGGGCGTTCGAGCGTTTCATAGACGGTTGTCACCTGCACCTGATGCAGTTGCGGTTTGAACAGCTTCCATAGGCGCAGAGTAATATCGGCATCTTCGGCCGCATAGGCGGTCGCTTCATCAATCGGCACCTTGTCGAATGTGATCGCCGATTTACCCGAACCCAGCAGCGGTTTGATCGGGATCGGCGTGTGATTCAGATAGCGTTCGGACAAGGTATCCATACCATGCCCATGCTCACCCCCATGCATTGCATAGGACATCAGCATCGTGTCATCGATGGGCGACACATTCACGCCATAGCGGGCGAAAATCTTGTCGTCATACTTCATGTTCTGCCCGATCTTCAGGATCGACGGATCCTCGAGCATCGGCTTCAGCAGCTTCAGAACCTCATTTATGGGCATTTGCCCCTCAGCCAGCGCGTCTGAACCGAACAGATCGTCGCTGGCGCTTTCGCGGTGGATCAGCGGGATGTAACACGCCTCGCCCGGCTCAACTGACAGAGAGATGCCGACAAGATCAGCTATCATTTCATTCAGGCCGGTGGTTTCCGTATCCACGGCGATCCAGCCGCGCTCATACGCCTGGTCGATCCATTTTTGCAGCGCACCCGCATCTCGCACGCATTCATATTTGGACGCGTCGAACGGGATGGCCTCGGCTTCGACCACCTCAGCAGCCGGCGCCGGCGCATCGGCAATCGCTGGCGCTTCGGCACCCAACTTGTCCGCGATCCGTTTAGTGAGCGTGCGAAACTCCATATCTGCCAGAAAACCCAGCAAGGTGTCAGGTTCGGGATCTTTCACCTCAAGATCGTCCAGCGTGAAATCCAGCGGTGTGTTCTCGTCCAGTTGCACCAGTTTCTTCGACAGCTCGATCTGGTCGCGCTTTTCGATCAGGGTCTGGCGGCGCTTTGGCTGCTTAATTTCTTCGGCCCGGTCCAGCAGCGTTTCCAGATCACCGTATTCGTTGATCAACAGGGCGGCCGTTTTGACCCCAATGCCTGGAGCCCCGGGAACGTTATCGACGCTGTCGCCCGCCAGTGCCTGCACATCAACCACGCGTTCAGGGCCAACGCCGAATTTCTCAATCACGCCATCGCGGTCGATGCGCTTGTTCTTCATCGCATCCAGCATTTCGACACCGCCGCCAACCAGCTGCATCAGGTCCTTGTCCGAGCTTACGATTGTCACACGCCCGCCCGCCTCACGCGCCTGCACAGCAAGGGTCGCGATGATGTCGTCGGCCTCGTACCCCTCCAACTCTTTGCAAGCGATGTTGAAGGCTTTCGTTGCTTCGCGTGTCAGGGGCATCTGCGGGCGCAGGTCCTCGGGCATCGCTTCACGGTTGGCCTTGTAGAGGTCATACATATCGTTGCGGAACGTGTGCGAGCCTTTGTCGAAGATCACCGCCACATGGGTCGGTGCGTCCGGGCCAGCGTTCCCTTCAACATATTTCTGCAACATGTTGCAAAAGCCAGAAACTGCGCCAATCGGCAGTCCGTCCGATTTTCGTGTAAGCGGCGGCAGCGCGTGGTAGGCCCTGAAAATAAAGGCCGATCCGTCAATCAGATGCAGGTGACACCCTTTTCCGAAATTGCTCATGCGCGCGCTCCGTTCTGGTTGGAAACGGTTCTGCCACAGGCCCGCGCGGGTGGCCAGCAAAGAAGGTGGTCAATCCACACAAGAGGCCGGAAAACTGTGCCGGAACGTCAACGCAGGCCGTCAATCACGCGACACGGAATTCCTGCCCGGTTCTGTCCCAGATCAGTCCCACACGCTCGGCGATGCCGTTCATCTGCTTGTGCAGCGACCGGTCGTTCAATCTGCGGCTCAACGTGCGCAAGGGAATTAGATTGCGCTCTCCGTAACCATCGATCAGCAGAAACATCCGGGTTTGATTGCGCAGCCCGTAGACAATGTTGGTCTCGTGAATATCGCGGGCAACAATCTGAAGCTTAAACAGTTTTTGGGCAAAGCTGTTCAATTCACTCAGAACATCAGCGCTCAGCGCTCCATCCTCGCACAGCTTCGCAAGGGGATGTGCGAGCTGTCCGTCATCGGATTCGATCCGTTCCACAATGATCGCCGGGCCAATGTCGGTTTGCGCTATGCCAAAACATCGCGCCAAAGGCAGTTGCTCGATGTCGGTGCCGCTTTTCAGCGCCGCCTTCATCTCGCCCTCGATTTCTTTTAGCGCATTGCGGAATACAGAATCGGGCAGAAGCCGCCGGATCAACCGTTTTGCAAAGGATCGGTTGGGCCGTTTGCGCGGGCGCGTCACCTTTACCAATAAGTGAGATTGCCCCGGGCACGCATACACGTCTCGATGTCCGCCGCTGGCAATCGGGTCCTGATCGGACACCCGCAAAAGCTGCACTGCAAAAAGCATCCGGCCTCCGAATTTATTGCGCGTCGTGCTCCGACAGTACGTATTTGCAATCGCAATACGGGCACTCGACCCAGCCGGTATCTTCGGGGATCTGCAACCAAACGCGCGGATGGCCCAATGCACCTTCGCCGCCGTCACAGGCAACACGTGCGGTTTCGACGATCTTGGTTTCCGGTGCATCAAGTGTCACGGCTGGCGATCCTTCATTGGTTGTCGGCCTCGCGGGCATGCATTAGGTGCGTTTATGAGCGATGAGCAAACCGGGGGCAAGGGTCTCATGACCGATGCGGCAATCAGGATCGATGGACTGCGCAAAACCTATCGGGGTGGCAAGGGCCAGCCCGAGAAACAGGCACTGAAGGGCATAGACCTGAGCATTCCACGGGGGTCGGTGTTTGGCCTGCTGGGTCCGAACGGGGCCGGTAAATCGACCCTGATCAACATTCTGGCCGGTCTGGTGGTGAAATCTGCGGGTACAGTGTCGATTTGGGGGTACGATCAGGACCGCAACCCGCGCCAGTCCCGCGCCGCGATTGGCGTGATGCCCCAAGAGCTGAACCTTGACCCGTTTTTCACCCCCCGCGGCGCGTTGGAGGTGCAGGCCGGTTTGTACGGCGTACCCAAGGCCCAACGCCGCAGCGATGAGATCCTTGAACTGGTCGGTCTCAGCGACAAGGCCGAAGCCTATGCCCGCACGCTGTCCGGTGGCATGCGGCGGCGGTTGCTGCTGGCCAAGGCGCTGGTGCATCACCCCAAGATCCTGGTGCTGGATGAACCGACGGCAGGTGTGGATATCGAACTGCGCCAGATGCTCTGGACAAATGTGCGCAAGCTGAACGAACAGGGCATGACCATCATCCTGACCACCCATTACCTGGAAGAAGCGCAGGAAATGTGTGACGAGATTGCCATCATCAACCACGGTGAAAAAATCGCTCAGGACAGCACCACCAACCTGCTGGGCCGAATGGATAGCCGCACCATGGTCATCGTTCCTGACAGCCCGATCGTCGATCTGCCCGCAACCGAAGGGGTCGAAGCCGCCTTGCGCGACGATGGTAACCTTGTTCTGCAATATCGCAGCGCCCAAACCAACGCCGAGCAAGTTCTGGAATCCGTCCGCGCAGCCAATATCCGCATTCGCGACGTCCGCACTGAAGAGGCTGATCTAGAGGATGTGTTCCTCGCCCTGACGTCCAGCCGCACAGGGGATGCCCCGGCGGCTGATCCGGATCAGCCACGCCGGGGGATGCACAGGGTCAAGCTTTAGTCTCGGTCGATTCGGGCCTGATAGCAGTTGTTTCGCGCGGATCGGACGTGGATGTAGGCCACATCTGGTCGGGCAAAGATATCCCTGACTTTTGCACCGATCTGATCCGTGGGCGTGATCGCCCCGGTGCCATAGACGATGCGGTCATCTGTGCCATAGCCCTTAATAAGGTAGTCGGGCGACGAGGTCAGGATCTCGGGCAGGTCTTGCCCCTCGTATCGCTCACAGAGTGCAGCACACAGAAAGATCGGCCCGGTTTCCGCATATGGATGTGTCTCTAAAAAGGGCCTGTGGGCCAAGATCAGCATTTCTTCGCCCTCGGGAATGTTCTGCAAACAATGGCGACACGGGTTACCGGCACCCGTGGAAACGACCCGTTCTGGCGTTGCGCCATAGGAATCGGGGTGACCGGCCTGAAGGGCGCGTACTTCGTCGGTGGGCAATGCGGTGATTTTGAACATTTCAGGTCTCCTTTTTCCCGACATTGCCCATCGGACCAAACCCAATCGACCCGTTTCCTGCGCAAAGGACTCGAAAAAGAACAAAACGTGAATATAATATGGAATCGTCATGTATGCCGAACTGTCGATCACGTCGAATTTCACCTTCCTCACCGGGGCGTCCCACCCCGAGGAGTATATGGAGCGTGCCGTCACCCTGGGCCTGCCCGCCATCGCCATCGCTGATGACAACTCGGTCGCCGGAATCGTGCGCGCCCATACGCAGGCGCGCGAGATCACCCGCAAGGTGCGCGAACGGCTGGAGTGGGAGGCGCAGAACACCTCCATAGGCCCGCCTTGCCCCGATCACATCCCCAAACCGCCCTCGTACCCGATCCACGCGGTGCCCCGTCTGATACCGGCGGCACGACTGATCTTTACCGACGCACCCACGGTTACCGCCCTGCCCCTGAACCGGCAGGGCTGGGCCAACCTATGCCGTATCCTGTCCAAAGGCCGCCTGCGCGCCGAAAAAGGCGACTGCATCCTGCACTTGTCCGACCTGCTGGAGTTTTCCGACGGCCTCCACTTGCTGCTGTGGCCGCAAACGGCCCGGTCTCCGGGCGGCGCGGACGCATGGCGGACACAAGCGCAACAGCTGACGCGCCGCTTTGCCGGGCGGATGCATCTGTTGATGCACCCCCGGTATGATGGCGCAGATAGCGCGTTTTTCTTTTTATTAGAGACTGAATCAAAACAACTCGACATCCCCACCCTCGCCAGTGCCACGCCGATGATGCATCACGGGGGCCGCCGCAAGCTGGGGGATGTGCTGACCGCCATCCGCCTGCGCCGCAAGGTCGATGAGTTGGGCCGCGAGGCGCTGGCCAATGGCGAACAACGCCTGCGGTCCGAGGCCGAGATGCTGCGCATCTTCAAAGGTTATGAGGGGGCCGTTGCCCGCGCGCATGAACTCAGCGAACAGCTCACATTCTCGCTGGACGAGCTGCGTTATGAGTACCCCAGTGAGGGCAGCGAGCAGGAAACCCCGACCCAACGCCTGCATCGTCTGGCGCATGAAGGGTTGCAATGGCGCTATCCGGCAGGCGCGTCCGAGAAGGCGAAAAAGATGCTGGCGCATGAGCTCGCCCTGATCGGCAAGCTGAAATACGAACCCTACTTTCTGACAGTCCGCGATATCGTTCATTTCGCCCGCTCGCGCGACATCCTCTGCCAGGGACGCGGCTCGGCGGCCAATTCGGTGGTCTGCTTCTGCCTCGGCATCACCGAGGTCAGCCCTGAGATGGGCACGATGGTCTTCGAACGCTTTGTCTCCGAGGCGCGGGATGAGCCCCCCGATATCGACGTCGATTTCGAACATGAGCGCCGCGAAGAGGTGATCCAGCACATCTATGACCGCTATGGCCGCCATCGCGCCGGCCTTTGCGCAACGGTCGTGCATTATCGCGGCAAACGCGCCATCCGCGAGGTTGGCCGCGCGATGGGCCTGACCGAAGATACGATCTCAGCGCTCTCATCTCAGCTTTGGGGCTTCTTCTCCGCCGCGGGGCTTGAGGCGGAACGGATGCGCGAGATTGGCCTCGACCCCGAAGATCGCCGTCTAAAACAGACTCTAATGCTGGTATATGAGATCGACGGGTTCCCCCGTCACCTGTCTCAGCATGTCGGCGGCTTCATCATCACCGAGGGGCGTCTGGACGAGCTTGTTCCTATCGAGAACGCCACGATGGAGGACCGCACGGTCATCTGCTGGGACAAGGACGATATCGACACGCTGGGCATCCTCAAGGTCGATGTCCTCAGCCTCGGGATGCTGACCTGCATTCGCAAGGCCTTTGACCTGATCGGTCAGCACCATCAGACCAGCTATACACTCGCCACCCTGCCGCCCGAGGACCCTGTCGTCTACGACATGCTGTGCAAGGCGGACTCGATTGGCGTGTTTCAGGTGGAATCACGAGCACAGATGAACTTTCTGCCCCGGATGCGGCCCCGCAATTTCTATGATCTGGTGATTGAGGTCGCCATCATCCGCCCCGGCCCCATTCAGGGCGACATGGTCCACCCCTATATCCGCCGCCGGAACGGAGAGGAGGAGGTCAGCTTCCCCTCGGACGAGTTGGGCGAGGTGCTGGGCAAAACGCTGGGCGTGCCGCTGTTTCAGGAACAGGCCATGCAGATCGCCATTGTCGGCGCAGGCTTTACCCCGGAACAGGCCGACCGGCTACGCCGGTCTCTGGCAACCTTCAAGAAGCACGGCAATGTCAGCGAATTCCGCGCGCTGTTCCTGCGCGGGATGAAACGCAACGGGTATGAACAGGACTTCGCCGAACGCTGTTTTTCGCAGATCGAAGGCTTCGGCTCTTACGGCTTCCCCGAAAGCCACGCGGCCAGCTTTGCGCTGCTGGTCTATGCCTCGGCCTGGATCAAATGCCACCATCCGGGGATATTTGCCTGCGCCCTGCTGAATTCGCAGCCAATGGGGTTCTATGCCCCCGCCCAGATCGTCCGTGATGCGCGCGAGCATGAGGTTCAAGTGCGCCCGGTCTGCATCAAT
This sequence comes from Ruegeria sp. CDSB086, assembly GCF_059611065.1. NCBI lineage: Bacteria > Pseudomonadati > Pseudomonadota > Alphaproteobacteria > Rhodobacterales > Roseobacteraceae > Ruegeria > Ruegeria sp. CDSB086. The sequence continues at coordinate 188,314 of NZ_JBXWOV010000004.1, forward strand.
GCCAGCTTTTGGGACAATGTGATGGAACCTGACGGTCAGGGCGGGCTGGCGCTGCGACTGGGCTTCCGCCAAATCAAGGGCCTCAGCGAGGAAGATGCCAGCTGGCTGACAGCCGCGCGCGGCAATGGCTATCATCAGGTCGACGATGTCTGGCGCCGTGCCGGTTTGGGACCATCGGTGATCGAACGGCTGGCCGAGGCGGATGCCTTCGCCGCCTGCGACCTGACACGGCGCGAGGCATTGTGGCAGGCCAAAGCGATTGCCACAGCCAAACCCCTGCCGCTGTTCTCGCAGGATCTGGAGGGGGAGGCGCTGGATGAACCCGAGGCCTACCTGCCGAAAATGACCTTGGGCGAGCAGGTGGTCGAGGACTACGTCGCCACCCGCCTCAGCCTACGGGCGCATCCCGTCGCCCTGCTGCGGCATATTCTGACACCGGACCCGCGCGACAAAACCACGCCTGTCGCATGACCGCAGAACGGGATAATGCCCCTGAACAGAGTCGAAACCGGACCATCCCAATGACCAGACCCACCCTGCCCCCACGCTTTCCCGCGACGCCAGATCAGATCAACGCGCAGGTCCGCGCCTTTTATGCCCGCGTGCGCGAGGACACAGTACTGGGACCTGTCTTCAACAAACATGTCCACAACTGGCCCGCCCATGAGGAAAAGATCGCCGCCTTCTGGCGCAACGCGATTTTGTTCGAGCGCAGTTATGACGGCAACCCGCAACGAGTCCATATCGAACGTCCCGACGTAAAGCCCGAGTTCTTCGCCCATTGGCTGGATCTGTTCGAAGAGGTCGCGACGCAGACGCTGCCCCCTGAAACCGCGATACCGTGGGTCGCGCTGGCGCGCCGCATTGGTGTGGGAATGAAGGCCGGTGTTCAATCCGCACGCCAACCCAAGGAAGCACCCCCGATCCTGCGGTGATCCCGCGTCATAGCGGCCATGCAATGTTAGCGGTAAATTAAGGACTATGCGCGCAGCCAAAATGGGTTTACTCAAAGGCAAGCCACCCGCAACATACGCGGTGTGATGGCACAGTCACAACACCGAGACATCGCCCGAGGCCACAACGATGAGCACTCAGAACTCCACCCTTCGGGGACTTGGCTATGCGTTTTTGGGCTTTGCGGTCTTTGCGAGCCATGACGCGCTGATCAAGGCGCTCGGCGGCGTCTACTCGGTGATGCAGATCATCTTTTTTGCCACGCTGTTTTCCTTTGTGCCTATGGCCGTCACGATTCTGACCGACCGGACAACCGGGAACTTCCTGCCCCGCCACCCATGGCTGGTGCTGCTGCGGTCGGGCTTGATGGTCACCGCAATGTCCTGCGCGTTTTACTCCTTTTCCGTATTGCCGCTGGCCGAGGTCTATTCGCTGCTGTTCTCCTTTCCACTGATCGTGACGGTCCTGTCGATCCCAATCCTTGGCGAGGTGGTCCGCGCCCAGCGCTGGGCCGCAGTCGGTGTTGGTCTGATCGGCGTGCTGATTGTCTTACGCCCCGGCGCAACAGATATCACGCTGGGCCATCTGGCCGCCCTGACAGCCGCCTTTTGCAGCGCCTTCGCATCTGTGTTGGTGCGCAAGATCGGGAATGAGGAACGATCGGCGGTGCTGATCCTGTACCCCATGTTGTTGGCCATCGCGGTGATGAGCCTTGCACAGCCTGCCGTCTATCAACCACCATCCCTGCTGCATCTTGCGATGATGGCATTGGTAGGCGTTTTCTCGGTCATCGCCCAGCATCTGATCATTCTGGCCTATCGGGCCGCGCCCGCCGGGGTTATTGCCCCCAGTCAATATAGCCAGATCATCTGGGCCACGATTTTCGGCATGGCTTTCTTTGGCGAACGCCCGGACGTCTGGGTTGCAGTCGGTGCAAGCGTCATTATCGCATCCGGCGTCTACGTGGTGTGGCGCGAAAGCAGAACCAACACGACCTCAGCCAACACGCCCGTCCTGCGGGTGCGGTCACCTCGGTCGGATACCGGGGCGTCACGGCCAGGGGAGTAAACGTCAAACTAAAAAACGGCGCACTATTCCGCGCGCCGTTTTCAACCGCATTACGCGGATTGTCTCGTATTAGAGTCTTAGTAAACGACGACCGACCGAATGCTTTCGCCCTTATGCATAAGGTCGAAGCCGTGATTGATATCGTCCAGACCCATGGTGTGGGTGATCATCGGGTCGATCTCGATCTTGCCGTCCATGTACCAGTCGACGATCTTGGGCACATCGGTTCGTCCCCGCGCGCCGCCAAAGGCGGTGCCGCGCCACGAGCGGCCAGTGACCAGCTGGAATGGGCGGGTCGAGATTTCGGCCCCCGCAGGTGCCACGCCGATGATGATCGATTCACCCCAGCCTTTGTGCGCCGCTTCCAGAGCCGTGCGCATCACGCCGACATTGCCGGTGGCGTCAAATGTGTAATCCGCGCCGCCTTTGGTCAGGTTGACCAGATAAGGCACCAGATCGCCTTCAACCTCGGATGGGTTGACGAAGTCGGTCATGCCGAACCTGGTCGCCATCTCGACCTTTGACGGGTTCAGGTCGACGCCGACGATCTGATCTGCTCCGGCCAGACGCAGGCCCTGAATGACGTTCAGGCCGATGCCACCCAGACCAAACACGATAGCCCGGCTGCCGATCTCAACTTTGGCAGTGTTGATGACGGCGCCGATGCCGGTGGTCACACCACATCCGATGTAGCAGATCTTGTCGAAAGGCGCGTCCTCACGCACTTTGGCCAGCGCGATCTCGGGCAGAACCGTGTGGTTGGCAAAGGTCGAGCAGCCCATGTAGTGCAGGATCGGGTCACCATCCAAAGTCGTAAACCGCGAGGTTCCGTCGGGCATCAGGCCCCGGCCTTGGGTTTCGCGGATCGCCTGACACAGGTTGGTCTTGGGGTGCAGACAGTATTCGCACTCACGACATTCAGGCGTGTAGAGCGGGATCACGTGATCGCCCGGTTTCAGGCTGGTGACGCCCGGACCGACGTCGACAACCACACCCGCGCCCTCGTGGCCCAGAATGGCCGGGAACAGGCCTTCGGGGTCAGCACCCGACCGGGTGAATTCGTCGGTGTGGCAAAGGCCGGTGGCCTTGATTTCGACCAGAACCTCGCCCGCCTTGGGGCCTTCGAGGTTCACATCCATCACTTCCAAAGGTTTGCCCGCCTGAATGGCGACGGCGGCACGGGTGCGCATGATCGTTGTCTCCCTGTCTTATTTGCCCCGACCCTGCGTCAATTGCAGGGTGTTTTCAACTGCGCTTTGGTGGCAGGTTGGCTAAATGTTTGATATTGCAGTAACGACATTGTCAGAAGGAGAAACGCCAATGCACCGATTTATTCCCGCGCTGGTCCTGCTGGCAGGCTGTGCTGAAACGACTGCACCTGTGGAAACACCCGCCTCAACGGACGCGCCGGTTGATCTGGCCTTTTGCCTGGGCGACGATTTTGCCGATTCCATCGGCCAACCGGTGTCGACCATCCAAGCCCAGTTGCCCGAACGGTCGCGTGTTCTGGGTCCTGATGACATTGCCACACAGGATTATCGCATCGACCGGCTGAATGTTTTCGTGAACGGAGCCGGAATCATTCAACGCCTGACCTGCGGGTAAGCGTGGACTCGAGGCATGATTCTACGGTAAGAACAAAATGGGAACATTTTGATGTCTGCCAATGCCAAAACGCCGAATACTCTCACTGTGGTTCCCCCGTCTGGGGGCTGAACGGCTGATCCGTGCCGCGCGGGGGCTGCATGTTGGCCCTTTGGCGGTGGTTGCGGAACAGTCGAACATGCAGGTGATCACCTCATTGAACGCAGAAGCGCAGGCCGCGGGTCTGCGTGTGGGCCAGCCCGTGCGTGATGCCCATGCCATGTGCGCGGCCCTGATCACGCGACACCGCAACGCCCCCGCCGAGGCCGCGTTTCTGACCGCGTTGCGGCGCTGGGCCGGCAAGTTCAGCCCATGGGTGGCTGAAGAGATCCCCGATGGTCTGATCGTCGACCTGTCGGGCTGCACGCATCTGTTCGGCGGGGAGGAGGCGCTGCTGAGCGTCATTGAAACCGATTGCGCCGATATGGGGCTGAGCGTTCAGATGGGTATCGCCGACACGCTGGGCGCGGCCTGGGCGCTGGCGCGGTATGCGGGGCAAGAGGCCACATCAGATCGCAACGGTGATGCCATCAGTCAAGAGGCCCGCGCCACCCGCGCACGGGCGGGTAAACGGCGACACTGGACCAAGGGTGGGGCTGCACCGCAAGTGATGGCCCTGGGTGGCGGCGCACGGATCGCAGCACCAGGGCAATCTTATGGCGCGCTCAGCCCCCTGCCGATTGCGGCGCTGCGGCTGGAAGATCAGGTTGTGGCACAACTGAACCGGCTGGGCCTACGCCGGATCGGCGATCTTTTGGGCCAACCCCGGGCTTCTCTCGCCCGACGGTTCGGGCGCGGGCTGGTGATGAGACTGGACCAAGCGATGGGCAGCGCGCCCGAACCGGTATCCCCCGCGCGTCCGCCGCATCACTTTGCGGTGCGGATGACCCTGCCCAACCCGATCGGGTTGATCGAGGATGTGATGGCCGCCATCGACCGGGTGTTGCCCGCGCTGTGCACGAAGCTGGAAGAGAAGGCGCGCGGCGTGCGTACCCTGCGGCTCGAGGCGCATCGCGCCGATCAGGCGGCCGAGATCATCAAGGTTGGTCTGGCCCGTCCAACCTATGACAAACACCGCATTCGCCCTTTGTTAGAGATGAAAGTCGATAAGATCGACGCAGGCTATGGCATCGACATGCTGCGGCTTGAGGCGATCCAGACCGAGCCCATCCATGCCCGCACCGTGGCCGGTCACGCCGAGGCGCGCCGTGTGGCCCGCGCGCGGCTGGAGGGCAATACAGCCGTAGATGATCTGATCGGCAAACTGGGCGCCCGGGTCGGGTTGGACGTGATCACCCGGCGGCACCCGGCGGCCTCACATATCCCCGAAAAAACCGCGCAGACGTTGGCGGCGGCGTGGTCGGAACCCGCCCGTGACTGGCCTGCCCCGTCGCGCCCGCGCCCGTTGCAGATGTGGCAGCCCGAGCCGGTGATGGCCGCTGAAGCCCCGGATGTTCCAGCCGCCTTTCGGTGGCGCGGGCGCGACTGGCAGTTGGCACAGGCCACCGGTCCGGAACGGATCGCACCCGAATGGTGGCTGGATGACCCCAACTGGCGCAGCGGCGTGCGTGACTACTGGGTGGTGGTCACCGAACAGGGTGAGCGACTGTGGCTGTTTTACGGCCATGGCGGCACGATGTCGGCAGGCTGGTTCTGTCAGGGGCAGTTTGGTTAAAACGCCTGATCAGACTCTATTTTCCGCGGTAGATCAGCCAATCCGGCAGGTAATCCAGCAAACGGATCACCCAAGAGAACGGTGCCGGGAAATCGGTGCGGAACCGGCGGCGCGACATCGCCCTGACCACCCGGTCCGCCGCGTCCTCGGGTGTCATCAGCATCGGCATCTTGAAAGTGTTCTTTTCAGTCAGCCGGGTCTTAATGAAGCCTGGATTGACGATCCGCACGGTTACCCCCGTGCCGGCCAGATCAAATCGCATCGTTTCAGCCAATGAGACAAGCGCTGCCTTGCTGGCCGCGTATCCGACAGCAGCCGGAAGCCCGCGATAGCCAGACAAAGACCCGATCAGGGTAATGTCGCCCTGTCCGGCCCGTAGAAACCCTGGCACCGTCTCACCCAACACACGCAGCGCGCCAAGGTAGTTCACGTCTGTCATGGACAGAACAGCTTCAGTATCCCAATCGGCCGATTTCATAGGCTCGTAGGCACCGGCATTGTAGACCAGCCCATCCACCACGCCGACATCTGCAACGGCCCGGCGCACAGCCGCCAGATCGGTCACATCAAACGGCACCGCCCGCGCGTTCGGAAGGGTTTTGCAAATCTCGGCCAATCGCGCCGCATTGCGCGCCGAGAGGATCAGTTTTGCCCCATGTCGGCTTAGCGCCTGGGCCAAAGATCGGCCCAGCCCCTCACTGGCGCCAACGATCCAATAGGTTTTTCCGTCAAAACTGCTCATGCTTGGGCCATCCGGACTGTCGGGTACATATGGCCCGGACATTGGTTTCGTGTTGTTTCAGACAATTTAAGGATTTTACGGATCGGCAACAAAGCTGGATCACGTTAACGCTCAAAAAACCAGGCAAGACATCACGATGTAACGCACGTTCAAAAAAAGTCCAACGTGATTGATCCGTACCCGCATCTGATGCGTAATCCTTTTAAATTGCCGAACTAAGGGGATCACATGTTCGACGAACCAAGGGGCGCACGCAAGAAAATCGCAATTGTAGGTGCAGGAATATCAGGCCTATCCGCAGCTTACTATCTATCCGAAGACAATGATGTAACGGTCTATGAGGCCGAGCCAAGACTGGGCGGCCATGCCCGAACGGTCATGGCTGGTAAAAACGGTGATCAACCGGTCGACACCGGTTTTATCGTGTTCAACTATTCCACCTACCCCAACCTGACCAAACTGTTCGATGAATTGAACGTTCCCGTGATCAAAAGCGAGATGAGCTTTGGCGCCACGATCGACAATGGTCGCCTCGAATACGGATTGAACAATCTGCGCACCCTGACAGCGCAAAAACGCAACCTGATGCGTCCGGCCTATTACAAGATGATTTCGGACATCCTGCGCTTTGGCAAAGAAGCCCCGGAAGCTGCCAAGAACAATGACACTACGATTGGCGAACTGATCGACGAACTACGTTTGGGCCACTGGTTCCGCCACAACTATCTGATGCCCATGTGCGGGGCGATCTGGTCTACCCCCGTCGAATTCATTGACCGCTTTCCCGCACGTTCGCTGGTGCAGTTCTTCCAAAACCATGCCTTGCTGGCCGGTGATCGGTCAAAGCAGCATCAGTGGTGGACGGTCAAAGGTGGAAGCATTGAATATGTCCGCCGGATCGAGGCTGCATTGCGCTCCCGCGGTTGCGAAATCCGCGTCGCCTCCCCCGTGCAGCATGTTCAGAGGGATGAACTGGGCGCGACCGTACTCAGCGAAGGCCAAGCTGACCTTTATGATGAGATCATACTTGCCACCCATTCCGACCAGTCGCTGGCCATTCTGGGCGACAACGCCACACCCGAAGAAATTGCTGCCCTTAGCGCGATCAAGTACCAGCCCAACAAGGCCGTCTTGCATTGCGATCCCGGCCAGATGCCCAAAAGGCGGGCCTGCTGGTCCAGCTGGACCTATCGTTCACAGGCCGGAAATGTCGGCGTTACCTACTGGATGAACCGGTTACAGAACATTCCGGACAGTGATCCGATGTTTGTAACGCTCAATGTTGCGGCGGATATTCCCGCAGACAAAATCTATGACGAAGTCGAATTCGCCCATCCGGTTTTCGATCAAGCCGCACTGAAGGCCCAGGGGCAAATTCGCGACATGCAGGGACAGAACAAAACGTGGTTTGCCGGTGCATATAACCGGCATGGTTTTCATGAAGACGGGATTGCCAGCGCGATGCATGTTGTCGCGCAGTTGAATGGCACCCCGCAAACCATCGGAGCTGACAATGGCATTGCCAAAAATGACCCGGTCATCCCTGTCGCGGCCGAATAGCTCGGTCTGGTGCGTCGCTCTGCTGTCGCTGACCTTGCTGGCCCCAGTCATGCTGGAAGCGTCAACCGTGTCGAACGAATTGCCGAACGCCGAACTGCGCGGGTCCGCCACGTTCCGTTACCTTGGCCTGCCGATCTATGACGCAAAGCTGTTCACGCCAGGCGGTGCCCCGTTCAGTTGGAGCGATGATTTCGGATTGCAGCTGACCTACCGCAAAAACCTCAAGCAGAAGGCTCTGGTCGAATCCACGCTGGATGAGATGACACGGCAAGGAAACAGCGGGCTGACACAAGTCCAGCTTGAACAGTGCTTTCAGGCTGTCAGCAAAGGCGACAGCTATCTGGCCATCTCGGAAGGGCCGAACAAGGTTGGTTTCTGGCGGAACGGGCGCAAAACCTGCACCCTGTCCGGGCCAGGCGTCAAAAATACATTCATGTCTATCTTTCTTGGCGACAACACCAGATCCGCAAGCTTTACGCGGCAATTGAGGGGACAGTGATGCTGTATCCCCGGGTCAGCCTCTATGCGCTGATGCTCGCAGCGGCGGGTATTCCCCTCTACATCCACCTGCCGCGTTTTGCTGCGGTTAACCTTGGGATTAGCCTTGGGGTGATTGGAACGGTACTGCTGTTGATCCGGCTTGTGGATCTTGTGCAAGACCCGCTGATAGGCTGGGCGATTGACCGATGGCCGAAGGGTCAGTTGGCGTTCGCCGCCATGGCCGCTGTTGGGCTGGCGGTCGGCTTTCCGCTGCTCTTTGCCTTGCCACAGGGCGCAAGCGTGACATCGCTGATCCTGATCCTGATCCTGCTGTTCTCGGCCTACAGCCTCGGGACCATCCTGCTTTACGGGCGCAGCGCAACCCTGGCCAAAACACCAGACGCAAAAGAGTTAATGACACTGGCAGCCTTCCGTGAAGGTGGACAATTGGCGGGGGTTGTCATTGCCGCGAGCGCGCCTGCACTGTTCGTCGCTTTAGGGGCGAGCGCACAGGGATACCCCGCCTTTGGGCTGTTTCTGGGCGTCCTGTCGATCGTAACGATCGCGCTGACATTCCCAATGTGGCGGCGCACGCCTATTACTGGCGAGGGCCTGTCTTTTGCAGGGCTGGGCCGGGCTGGAGCATTGCGACTATTGGCGCTGGCGCTGGTCAACAGCTTGCCGGTCGCCATTACCTCAACCCTGTTTCTGTTCTTCGTCGAAGACAGGCTGCAATTGCCGGGCAAGGCGGGTCCCTTGTTGATCCTTTTTTTCCTCAGCGCCGGCACCAGCGTGCCGCTTTGGGCCAAGCTCAGCAATCGCATTGGTCCGAAACAGACCCTAATCATTGCTATGCCGCTGTCTATTGCCAGCTTCATAGGTGCTGCGATGTTGCCGGCGGGTGAGCTTTTGGGCTTTGCTCTGATCTGCCTTGCCTCGGGTGCGGCACTTGGGGCCGATATGGTGGTCCTGCCGGCCATGTTCTCGGTCGTTTTGACCCGCGCCGGCCTGAACGCCTCAGCCGCGTTCGGCATCTGGTCCTTTGCGGGCAAGCTGGGCCTCGCGCTTGCCGCCTTCTTTACATTGCCCCTGCTGGAACGCAGCGGCTTTTCACCTGGCCAATCAAATTCCGCCCAAGCCCTGGAAACACTCAATCTGGCTTATGCGGTACTACCCTGCATCCTGAAACTTGGCGCGTTTGGCATGGTCCTGACGTTGCCCACGGAGGTCTCAGCCAAATGAAAACGCTTGTTGTTTTACTGTTCGCTGCTCTCGCTTTGTTTATTGCCAAGAACCGGTTCCTGAGCTTCCGGTCGCAAACACCGGCCGACTACACCGGCACTGGGCCTGCATTCAAAATGAAAGAGGTACTGAACGGAGAGATCCTGTCCGAGGGGCTGATCTATGGGCCGAACGGCAAGATGTCGAACAGCTTTGTCGCCCGTATGGTTGGGAACTGGGATGGCAACACCGGCACGTTGTCCGAGCATTTCACCTATTCCAATGGCAAACAGATGACACGTAAATGGTATCTGACGCTGGGCACCGGCAATACGTTCATCGCCACGGCGGATGACATCGTCGGTGAAGGTCATGGAACAATTTCAGGATCAACTGTCAAACTTACCTACCGCATTATTCTTCCTGAGGATGCCGGTGGGCACACTTTGGACGTCACCGACTGGATGTACCTGACCGAAAACGGTGTAATCATGAACCGGTCCGAGATGCGCAAGTTCGGCATCAAGGTCGCAGAGCTGATTGCCACGATGCGCCCCGCGCCCGAGGTTAAATCCGCACATGTCCCCAGTTCAAACGGCTATGATGCGGACGCAGAACAAAGGCCGCTGCAATGATCTCGCGTCGGGTCCTTGTTGCGGGCCTGGCAGTCGCCGGACTGGCCGTTCTGACTGCCTGTTCAGCTAAACCGCGCGTTCCCAAGACCTTTCTGTCTGATCGGCAGTTGAACCTTGAAGAGTTTTTTGAGGGCAAGACCGTCGCCTATGGCCAGTTTCAGGATGTTCTGGGCAATATCCCGCGCCGCTTTACGGTGGATATCGACGGAACGTGGGATGGTGAAACCCTGACTCTGGTTGAGGATTTTGTCTATGATGACGGCGCCACCGAGCAGCGTGTCTGGACGCTGACCAAAACGGGCGCGGACACCTGGACTGGCAACGCCCCCGGCGTTCTGGGCACCGCCACAGGGGTCGAACGCGGCGACACGTTCAACTGGACATACAAGATCGACCTGCCGGTCAAAGAGGGCACCATGCGGGTCAACTTTGACGACTGGATGTGGCTGCTGGACGATGACCGTCTGCTGAACCGAGCCTATGTCTCGCGTTATGGCGTCCGGCTGGGCGAGGTCATCCTGTTCTTTGAGAAGAAATAAGCTAGCAAAAGAAAAGGGCAGGCTCGAAGACCTGCCCTTAAACTTTGTAGTTTAGCTCAACTTAGAAGTTGAACTGAGCACCGAAGTCAGCGCGGATGCGCCCGTCTTCGTCACCCGTTTTGATTTCGCCGATACCACCACGCAGCGATGCACCGCCGCCCAGGTCGTAGATGGCGCCAATACCGATATTGCGGGTATCGTTGTCAGCCGAACCGTCACCGTAAGCAAACTGCAGGGTGGTTGCGGCGCCGAGATTGTATGCCAGCGACAGACCGTATGCGGTACCGTTCTCGGCATCATCAACAACGTCATCGTCCGCAACAAACAGAGTACCCGAGAAGTCACCGAATTCTGCACCCAGGGTCAGAACGGTCAGCGACTGCTTTTCGCTCGCGCTGTTCACGTTCGCCTTGGTCTGACCATAGGCCAGTGCAGCGGTGATGTTGTTGAAGGTGTAAGTTGCACTGACGTCCCAGCGGTCTGCGTCCTGCGCAACACCGTCAAAAGCAATCGTTGCCTGGTCATATGACGCGCCGAATGCGAAATCGCCAACTGCGTACTGGAAGAACACAGCATTCGCGCCTGAACCGGTCGAGGTGTACTCCAGGAAGCTGTAGTTCACGCCCGAATACTGACCCAGAAACTCTTCCAGGCCCGGTTCGTTACCGAAGTAGTTTGCCAGGTTGTCAAAGGAACCTGCAACGTTGCCAGCGTCAACACGCAGACCACCGTAGATGACCGAGAAGCGTGCGCCGTTCAGTCCCGCGCTGTTCTGTTCGCCGTTGCCGGAATCGTCATCAGCCTGCAGACGCACACGTGCCTGGAACTCAACGCCGCCATCGGTTTCTGCGGTGCCGTCGATGTTCAGGCGGAAACGCGAGACCAGGATGGTGTTGTCGGTGTCGACGTTCGCGGTGCCATCAGCGACGATGTCGCCGTTTGCATCCGTGGTAAAGTTGTTAACAGTGCCGGTGCGATCTTCTTGGTAGCCAATACCAAAACGACCGTAGCCGCTGAATTTAACGTCGGCCGCTGCAACGCTTGCAGTTGCAATCAGAGCCGTCGATGCAATGAGAAGATTTTTCATGGTAAACCCACAAGTTTTGAGAGGAGTGCAGCCGCTAGGGCGACTGCTGGCCTACTCGGACAAATTCCGAGCGTGCGCAATGGTTTCGCTGCATTTCATTCTGGGCAAGGTTGGTATTTGTTGCATCTTTGCAAATGCAGAATACCGCACGAAACCCAATTTCCTGAGTATTTACGTATGTTTCGCGATCAGCAGTGTTTCGTTACAAAAAGTTGATCAAAGAAATGCGACGATGCCCCTTTAAATGCCAAAAAACGTACATGTTTGCAATTGAGACTTCCCGGGGGCTGACCCCACCTTCCGAAAATGGGCAGATTCGGGCAAAATCCCGCTCAAAACAGGTTCTGTGATGGGTAAATCGGATGATGAAACCCACCAATCAATTGCTGGTGTAGAAGAAAGACAGCTTGCGGCTGACCCCACCTGGCGGCAGCGGAAAGGGCGAAGCCGCCTGCACTTGCGCCCTTGCGGCCCGGTCAACATCGGACGACCCTGAACTGTCGATGACATCGACCCAGGCCAGCGTGCCATCGGGATTGATTTCGAAAAACACCTTGGCGAATCCCCGGGCAGCAACAAATACCGGGGGTGCGCGGTTCAGGTGGACCAAGACCTCACCCGCATAATTGGTAGTGTCCGAATTGCCGGGGCCACGCCCGCCCGAACGGCTGCCACTACTGCCAGACGTGAAGGCATCCAACCCTTCCCGCCGATAGGCGTAAAGGGGCGATTCAACCACCTCTGACGGAAACTGCAACTCGCTGAAGTCCCGCGCACCATTCAGCACGCCCCGCCGTTCCGGCGTCGGTTGGCGTTCAGGGCGCTGCGGCCGGATCGAAGACGTCACGGCCAGTTCTGTCACGTCTTCATTTGCATCCTGTTCGGTTGGATCAACCGGATCATCCGGCTCAATCGCCTCGGACTCCAACGGTACAACAGGGATCGCGGCCTCGGGCGACGGGTTGACCGGCAGCGCCGCCAGCTCTTGCGGTTGGGGCGATACGGGCTGGACCTCGGTCGCGACCTCTGGCTCGACCGCGACTGCCTCGGGGATTCCTTCGGGCACATCGGTCGCTGTTTCCGCCTCGACCGGCGGGGTTTCGTCGACATCTTCGCTGGCGGCGGCATCGCCTTCGGATGTGTTTTCGGTCTCTGCCACATCAGGCTCAACCGGTTCCGTGGCAGTCGGCTGGACCACTTCGGATTCGCCGATATCAGGCGCGTAAACCTCCCGCGGGTTTTCAGACGCCACAAGCGCCTCACTGACCGGGATTTCCGGTTCCTCAGGCAGCCTTTCAACCGGTGGCTCTGGTGCCTCGGCCGGTTCAGGTTCAATCGGTTCGGCGACAACCTCGGCAAGATCCTCGAATGTCGTGCTTAGCTCAATTGATTCAGGCGCTTGGCCGCCTGGCGCGTCTTCTGCAAGCCGCTGCCCGGTCACGCTTAACCCCATCAGGTGCAAAAACAGCGACACCAGAATGGCCACCACCGCAATCATAACCGACCGGCGGATCATTCCAGCGCCTTCTCGGTCACAACAAAGACGGATGACGCGCCCAGACGGCGTAAAGCACCGGTCACCTCGATCAGACGCGGGCCCGGTGCGTTTCGGTCGGGCACGATGCGCACGGCTTCGTCCCCTTGGCCACGCATATGCGCTTCGGGATCTGTTGGCGTTCCACGATAGCTCAGCGTGCCGTCGGCGTGCAGGATCAGCGCATCAGGTGGCTCGCGCCCTTCAAGGTCTGCGGTGTTCACGAGCTCAAGATCCGGATCCAACGGCGGGGCCAGCGTACCGGTGAGCAGGAAAAAGATCAGCATCAGGAAAACGACGTTGATCAGGGCAATCGTCGAGTCGCGTCTGCGTTTGGGGCGCCTGTACTTGATCATTCCAGCACCAGAACGCTTAATCCGTCACGCCCGCGCAGCCGGACCAATACGTCGATGACACGCTGCGCCGTTGTATCCGGGTCCAAACTGACCAGAACCTGCCCGGCCTCCAATTGCGTTTCCAGATCATTGAGAGAGACCGTTTGCCCGTTCAGCACCAGCCGTTCCGCCCCCAACTGCAGGAACAACCGCTCGGTCGGTGTCGCCGAAGTCGTACTGCCGCCCACTGCATTGCTCAGCTCGATCTCGCCATATTTGGCAAAGGTCGAGGTCAACATGAAGAACAGCAACAGCAGGAAAATCACGTCGATGAGCGGAGTCATCGACATGGGACGCCGTACGAAGGGTGCGGTGTTACGCATGTCCGGGGGCGGTCGCCACAGCCCGCACATCGTCGGCCTGCGGAACGGCCTGCCCCGGCACCAGAATTGTGCGCAGCGCCTTGTCCGCAAAGACCCGTTCGCGCGCCGTGCGACTTTCGAACCAGGACAACAGCATCGAGGTCGGCATCGCCACGGCAAGCCCCACAGCCGTTGTCAGCAGGGCAACCCAGATACCTCCGGCAAGCAGGGATGGGTCGACAGACGACCCAGCGGATTGCAGGCTGCGAAACGCCTCAATCATCCCCAGGACCGTGCCGAACAGACCCAGAAGCGGCGCAAGCTGCGCCACGGTGTCCAGCAGTCGGAAGCCGCGTTCAAGCCCGGCAAGCGCCAGACCGGCCTCGGCATCCAGCCGTTGGTCCAGACCCGGCGTGTCTGAGGCATTCATCGCAACCCGTACCAGGGGGGCAAGGTAACTGCGGCTTTTGTCCAGACGGGCGTGGGCGGTTTGCGGATCGCCAGCATCCCAGGCCGCCAGCGCCTCGGACAACACCCGGTGACGCCCGACGCCAGATGCTGCGAATTGCCAGAGTTTGTAAAGCGTGACCGCAACAGTCACCACCGACATCGCGATCAGGATCGCAACAACAGGCCCGCCCAGATCAAGGATTTCGCGCAATGCATCAAAGGGGCTCATCCAATCAACTCCACATCTGTTCGGCTTTGCAGTTTCAAGGCCTCATGACAGACCTGACTGTCCGATCCGGCAACAACGCAGGTATTTGCACCGTTGATCAAGGCTCTACCAACAGCGCCGCATGTCATGCCGGGAAGATCGAACTGGCGTACGCGTGGTCGATCGACAGGCAGATCACGAAAATTGAATAATGATAGGCTGACCACACTACCAGAGGCATCGAAAATTACGGTTTCATAGCTAACAGCATCAATTGCTGCGCCTGTTTTGTTTTCGATCACAAAGGTCAACCTACATGCCTGGCCAACATCCTGAACCGTATTGAGTTCCATGATCAAACCGGTCGGTTTGTTTTCCTCTGACTGGGCCAATGCTGCTACTGGCAAAGAGCAAAAGCTAAGAAAAACAAGTGCCGAACGGAGAAACAACATTGACACGCTCCTAGTTAATCAATGCGGAAATCTATAGACGGCAAGGCTCCGCTGGTGCTGGAGTACACATAGTCAAGACAGCAAGAGTGTCAAAGGGTTTCAACAGCTTTTCAAAGGCCCACGATCCGGTGCTCCGAGAACTTAGGTTTTATTGCGTGGGTCAGTCAGGCAGAGTTGCAAAGGCACAGGCCACCAGCCATTCCATCGCATTCGACTTGATCCCATGTTCGGCCGCGATTGCAATACTGCGGCTTTCAAAAATCTGTGTGTAGATAGGCCAGGCTTCCTGATTGGGTGGGTAGAACGCTCCGGCGGTCTTACGCTGTTCCCATTCATACAACTTCCCCCCCGCTACGCCGAAACTGATCTGTCCGGGGATTTTTTTGCCACTGAGTTCGTCCGTAAAGAGCGGGTCAGAAAATTCCCGATGCCCAAGCCCTTGCACGAAACTCACGTTGGCGGGGTTACATCCCAGTCCGAACCACATTCCCTCAACTGCAGCGTTACGCACTTCCGTGGTCGCCACACCTTCTGACGCGAAATACATTGCCATTTGCCCCGCCCGCCAGTTCGAACCGGGGCCAAAGCGTAGCCATCCCAGGCCCCAGGGATAAGCGGCAGTGTTGTGCAGCCCGAAGTCGCGCCCCATGCGCTTACCGTTCAGGGTGCGCTGCTTGATCCACCCTTCGATGGCTCCAACGATCGCGGTATTAACCTCTCGACCCTCGCGCGCGGCTCGCACATACTCAAGATAAGCGGCCGGAAACACTTCTTTTTTCAATGAAGAGTCTGGCTTCTCGGCTTGCGGCACGAAAGGGTTTTGGTCTTCAAATACCTTGCGCGCTTGAGGATCTCCGCTAGCTCGGTAGACAGTTGCGGCCGCGGCGATACGGATCTGGTTAACTCTACTAAGTGCAGAGTCAGAAAACCCGTCGGTTGGCTGTTGTTCGGCCCAATGCCAAGCGCGTGTTGCCTCAGCGACGATGGCACTTCCTAGAACGGTATCGCCGCAGACATGATGGATCACATGGCCCAGCTTTGCAGCCCCATAAGCAAAACGATAAGCAGCCCAATCCTCTGGGCCATATGCATATGCTTTCTGAACAGGGTTCCATGATACTGAGCCCAGAATTCCGCTGATGGAATACTCGACCCCTCCGATAATCGCACCATTTTCGTGCTGAGTTCGACGCCACAGCGATGCCCCCCAAAGTGCCTCGTGGATCAGATCAGGCAGAACGGTTTCGCCGTCACCCCTATCGTCATCGTCTTTGCGCGATGCGACATCTGCGTGCGAGAAGGTTTTTTTGCTTTCCGGAAGGTTCAGGTTCAGACTGCGACAATGGGGGAAGGTCTCGACGATATCGGCCATGTGGAAGACGACATCCATATGTTGAATGCGCCGATCCCAATCCCCGGCATCATGCCAACCGCCCCAAGCTTTGGGGTTGGCCTTCATAGATGAGCGCTCGGGTGCCGTGTCTGACCCGCCCAGAGTGTTTACATTTTCTGACAGCGCTTTTGGGGCCCGCACCTTGCCGTAGCCATCCCTCATATTCCCAAGCTTCAAATCCGTCTGCCAGACCGTCAGCCCATCTGCCGGATGCCCGTTGCGGGGACGGGTTCGGCCCTCACCATAAGGTGCGGCGATCTCACAGCCAGACCTTTGATGGAAATACCATCGGGCAGCCAGGCGGAGCGCTTCATCATAGGCCGCTAGGGATACGTTGAACGGGAATGACCGCCCTAATCCAGATACCTGAATCTGGTATTCACCATCAAGTTCAAGGTCGGAGAAGTCGGCCTCATAAATACTGCAACCATTGAAGTTAAGGCCATTCCGATGTGGTTCTTCGGAGGGTTTGGCCAAGGTCAAACGACCCGATCGAACAACGGCGCCATTTTGCGTAGATACCAAGCTCCATTCAGTTGCGGGTGACAACAATGCATCAGTGCTGCCATTTTTGCCGACCTGATCCTGTCCCAGCCAACTGCCGACATAAGCCTTTTTGGGCCCGGTCAAAGGATAGCCCGCCTGACACACATGGATGGATTCACTGAATACGTCTGGGTCTTTTACATATTCAGTCTCGGCAAAGGATGGACCCGTGATGCTCAGAACAGCACCTTGAGGAATGGCGCGGTCAAGTTCCAATGTCACCAAATGCCGCTTGGTGCTTTCCCACCGACGATCAGCAACGGCTAGCGTGCGAATGGGCGAAGACTTGCGCCAGAGACCGACAATGCCCGCTGGCTGTCCGTCAATCAGAACACGCCAGTTGTCGGTTCGATCCGCCGCTGCCTGCGGCTGAATCGCAGAGTTACCGATGCGAAAACCGTCCTTCCGACTTTGCTCCTGAACCTTAGGCCAGGCAGTAAATATTTGCGGCGCTGTGGTATGCGCATCGCCCGAGAAATAGCCTGGCAATCCGTTCAGCTTGCCGGACGCACCAAACCCGTTTGCCGGGTCCGGTGACCAGCGAACCCGGTCGGAACGCAACACTTCGACCGGGGTCGACATGTCCAACATCGTGTCTATCACCGTCAATTGGAACCCATTCTCTCCGACATATCCAATATCGGCCTTGTCGGCGGCGGCCGCTGTAAAACTGGGCGCTAGCGTAACCACAATTGGCGCGGCGGCCACCGCCGTGCCCCGCAACAAAAATGCCCGCCGTGAAAGTTGCATTTGCCCCATCCTCTCAATAGGCGCGAGAAAGCCCCTAGCCTAAGCTTACACCCTTCGATCCAAACTGCGCATGAACCTATAGATCAGTTTTGGGCGAAACAGGCTGTCAGGATACATAAACATCCCACAGACGCCCTCCAACAGCGCTAGTGGTTTGCGCCCATACTGATATTGGTTCCGAACCCCGGACCAGAAGATATCAATCTTCCGCGCACGCAGCAGGAATCGCAACCGCGACCCGAAGGCTTGCCGCATTGCCGGGTTGGCTGAAACCTTTTCGATGCACGGCACTCGCCGGGCAAAAGCGGGATCACGGGCTCTGAAGTTCGCTCCGCTGGCCACCTGCCGATAATACAAAAGTGGCGGTCCTTCGACTACGGCGAACCCTCCGATCAAAGCGACACGGCACCAGAACTCCCAATCCTCGCCATACACGAGGTCTTCTTCATAACCGCCGGACTGCCGCGCTGCATCGGTTTTCATCGCAAGCGCACCGCCATTCACCACATAGTTTTTACGCAACAACACAGCCAATTGGTCCTTGCTAGGAACAAGTAAGCGGTTGTCCGCGCCATTCATCTCCTGACCCACGGTGTTGATCCGTTGAACACCGGCGATGGCTGCAACGGCGTCGGACGTTGCCAGCACATCCGAGTATCTTTGCAACGCTTCAGGGTGCAGCAAATCGTCCGCATCCAAAAACAGCACGAACTTTCCGAGCGCTAAACTCAAACCTAGGTTGCGGGCCGCACCGACACCTTTGGCCCGGCCAGTCACTGGGGTAAAACGCACGTCGCGCATAGCGAAACGCTCCAAGATCTCACGGGTGTCGTCTGTCGAGCCATCGTCAATACACAAAACTTCGAATTCCGTCATTGTTTGCCGGCATACGCTTTGTAGCGTTTCCTCGACATAGCGCTCCATATTCCGAGCGGGAATGATGATCGAAAACTCAGGTTTTGAGTTGTCCATATCAGCCCCCTCCTGCTCGGTCCAAGCGGACGGCAGCTGAATTGTATTCGTCGAAACGGATCTGCAAAAAGGCCGCCAACATCCCGGCCCCACGATAAATTTCGAGCGCTCCTTTACAGCATCTTGCCTTTGACCCGAAACCAAGGAAAACGCACATCACAAGCCCCCAACCTATAGCCGCAAAACCTTTTACCACACGTATCGGTATTCCCTTGCGACGGATTTGAGCTATCCGCGCCAGTGTATGCCCCATGCGAAACCAACGACGCCTGAGCCAATGCATCGTCGCCCGGTGAGCTGGGATATGATCCCAGACCAGAGCCTGCGCAGCAGCGCGGATAGTTCCGCCCGATTCGATCCGAAGTCGCGAAAAAAACTCCTCATCCTCTCCGCCAGTGGTGTTAAAGCGGGCGTCGAACCTCATGGTCTGTTTTCTAATGATGGCAGCATCCGCCATTGAATTGTTGGTGGCAGCTGATGGAAGTTCAGCCCCCTGCTCATAGGGACCCATTCGGAACAGGTTCAGTTGTTCGACCCAAGCGGGTGGGGCTTCGTCGTAACGCGGTTCGACAGCTCCCTGAACCGCAACAGTGTTTGGTAAAATCATGGTTCCTAATAACTCTGCCAACCAGTTTTCAGAGGCGGTTTCATCATCATCAAGAAATGCAAAATAGTCCGCATCCGGAGGGGCCTCGGCCAATGTCCGGTTGCGCGCCGATACAATCCCGCGTTCGTGTTCCAGAACGTAAATCACTGGCCAACATGACAAATCCTGAATTTCGCCCAGAACCGAACGGGCCGTCGTAGCTGGAGCGTTGTCTGCAATCACGAGCGTTACGCGCACATCGCGGGCGCCAAGCTGCTGATCGTTCAGGCTGTCAATCAATGCCCGCAATCCCTGTGGACGTTTATAGGTCGCTATACAGATCGCAACGTGGGTTCCCGCCTGAGATCGTGCGTCAACGCTCATAACCGACCATCTCTAGCGCATGCCCTGCTATTCTGTCGAACCTCGCCTTTTTTCCGTCTGACCATGATGCCCAGCGCTTGATCGGGTTGAAATCCACTGACTTGGTCTCTGGTTGCCAGCGCTCTTGATCCGAAGCCTTCGAGCGGGACGATCCACGAACGGGCATCTTGTCGATTTCATCCCAAGGGAACACGGCTTCATCCAACCCAATATGATACAAGGTTTTTCTTACGTATTCATGCGTATCGGCAAGGATATCTTCGTAGCGGACGACCATTGTATCGTCGTTACGGTTCAGGCCACCTTCGGCAAATGTCATGATGGCCTCGGCACCCAAACGCCATTCATCCGCCAGTTGGCGGAAATTTTTGCTCGTAAGTGAAAACCGAGAAAATGTCTTGAGCGAAGAGTCAACGACATCACGCCCGTCCCGAATGCACAGGATGATCTTTGCATCGGGAAAGATGTACCGCGCCAGTGACAGGTCATGAACGTGGGGGCATTTCAGCAATATGTTCTTACCATCAACCTGCGCTTGCAGTTCTCTGAACCAGCTGCCAGCAAGCATGGCCAGCACGTCATACTGGCCCAAGACTTCTTCGTTTCTTGGGAAGTATCGCAAGAAATCCCGAGTAAAAGCCGCAGCATCCCCAGCCGCGTGCAATAGAGGGAACTCATATAGACGACCCGGATCAGCCCCAACATCAGGGTGCATTGCGATGAGGTCGCGCAAGAAATTGGTGCCTGATCGCGGCATCACACCAAGCACTAAAACCGGAGTCTCGATGCTGCCACGCGCTTTTCGAGCTAATGTGGCAAGCTTCTCCCCTTTCTCCGGAGAGATAACCGGCAGAAAATCCTCGCTATCCAGAAAGCGCGCGCCCAGCAAACGCCGGGTCATCCGCACCACTTGGTTCAAGCGCATATCTCCAGCCATGTTCAAAGTGTTTGATACGCTCATAATTCACTCATTCGCTGCAGAATTGACAAAACTCATATCGCGCCAGGTCGGCCAGGGTAGAACCGCACGCCCAGTAAGTTGCGCCACATACTTAACATCTGATCGGAAATGCTCGACCAGCATCTCCCGCATTTCTGGCGTCGGAGGTGCTACCTTCGTCTTCAAGTGTTGCTTGTTCATCGAAATAGCCTGCTTGAGCCCAGGCGCTTTTTTGAGGTTTTTCACCAGATCCTGCATCCCCAGCGAGCGCATCGCATCCCCTCCGTAGCGCAGCGTTTTTTGAACTACTGGGTAAAGGTAAGTTACGTTTTCGTGATGCCGTTCTGTGAGTGACGCTGGGTGCCGTTTGGGTTCAACACCAAGATGACCACACACTTGCTCATAAATTACATTTGGATTCGACGCGATGTCCTCGGAAAACAAAACGAGCAGAGCATCGCGATCGAAATTCGCCAGCCAGGTCTCTAGAACAGCCTTGTATTGGCTTTGTAGTGAATATGCAGGATTTCGTTTCCAAGCGGCTTCGAATGTTGTTTCTGGTGGGATATGGCCTTTGCGGATCTCGTGCATATGGTTCGAAAATGCCCGTTCGATTGGGTCTCGCAATATGCATATAAGCTTCAGATCCGGGCTATACTGGGCTGCGCGTTCAGCGGCGTCACGACTAAAGAAGTAAGTCGGCGAGCACTCACCCTTGATCGCATTTTCAGAACTGCCATGGAAATAGCTCTCGTACCATGTGTATCCACGGTCATAATTCGCCGTAAAAAAATTAAGCTCCTTGGGCTCGCTGGTCGCAATCAATGGATGCTCTGAGAGAACATGATGCAACCAAGTGGTTGCAGCTTTCTGCGCGCCAATTCCTATGAAATCCACTTTCGACACATGAATTCCCTTCTGAACAACTCAACCCACTAACAAGACAAGGGAAAAAGCCCCGAGCCTTTTTAACAATTCACTTTAACTTCAAAATATCTTTCTTAAGAACCACGCTGATCGTATGGGGGTACCTGCGAAAATGCCTCTTTCGAATGTGACCGGGGCCAGTCGCGGTACGGTGAAGCCATTCCAATCCGATTTTTTGCATCCAAACAGGCGCGCGCGCATAGTCTCCGACCACATAATGAAAGCAACCGCCGCATGTCACGATCCAAGCGCAATGCTCCAGACGAGGCGTAATTTCGAGTGAAAAGAGTTGCTCCTTTGGCTTACCCAACCCAACCCAAAGAACATCGGCCTTACTGTCATTGATGTCAGCGACAACCGCGTCAACTTCAGACTCGTCAAAATAGCCGTTCCTCCGACCTGCTATGGTCAAGCCAGGATGAAGCTCAATCAGCTTTTCAGCGCAGGAACGGTTGATCTCTTCCGTGCCACCCAACAGATAGTAACTGATATCATGCTTAACGGCAGGTCCGGCTGCTGTGTGGATGAAATCTGTTGTCGCCGTGCGCTCTGGTATTGGCTTCGAACCTCGCGCAAATTTGGAAGCCCAGACAACGATCTGACCATCCGCATGCACTATGTCCGCAGAATTAATTGCCTTGGCAAATTGCGGGTCCTTTTCGTACAGCGAGATACCGTATGCATTAGCATCGAAAACAGTCAATGCGCGTTGAGCCTCACCGCTTCGCCGGCGTTTGACATCTTCGACCATCGCTGAGCTAAGTTCGGTATCGCTGACAAGCGCAACTGGCATCCCACTTACAATCACATGTGGCAAGCGCATCTTCAGAACTCGCTCCATCGTTACTCACTCTCAAAACAAATAGTACAAATACTTCTAACTTGAGCAACACTATCAAAGACCGCATTTTTTTTGAAACTAAAATTGCTCTCTGATCCGGTATTGATCTTGGATGCGCTGACAAGGTCAGCAATCAAAGCCGGCACTTTTCGATTTTGGCTTCAATATGAGCGATTCCGATACATTGTTTTTGGTAAATACAGTTTTTTCTGTTGCCGTCGCCCGTAAACCCTTATTGTCCAGTTATCGTTGTTTGAGATTGTTTATTGTTATGACTGATCAGTACCGAAAAGTTTTGGACGCAGAGCTTTCCGGTTTAGGCGTTGCTCCGGCAGGAGACCCTGAACTGCGAGTGATTTCGAGTATTGCTTGGGCGATCAGACGCTCGATCGGTTGGATTTTCCTGGCAGCCTTTGCAGTCGCGTTTGCCGCCTATGTTCTGACCTACACTTCCGATACCAAATACACCTCGAGTGCGAAGGTGATGATCGACACCCGCGTCCAAACCGAGACGCAGTTCACGACACAAGTGTCCGGACTTCCATTGTCATTGACCTCTTTGGAGAGTGAGCTTGAACTGCTGCGCTCCACCGACATCATCGAAAGCGTTGTTGATCGTCTGCAATTGCAAGACGACCCCGAGTTTTCGGGCGCGGAAGCTGGGTTTTCCCTAAACCCAATCTCGTGGGCCCGCAGCTTGAAAGATGTGATTGTGAACGCGATCGGCGGAGACAATGGTGCGGCAGGCGATCTAGAACCCGAGGAACTGCGTGAAATTCAGCGCGCGGCAACTGTTGAAAAACTTCTTGAATCCAGGCAGGTAGAGCAGATCGGGGAGATATCAGCGGTTTACAGGATTAGCGTCACTTCAAAGTCCCCGCAAAAAGCAGCAAGTATCGCAAACTACTTGGCCTCTGAATACTTGACTGTTCTTACGCGAATGAAGCGCGATGACCTTGACCAGGCACAGCAATGGTTGTCGACACGGATTAACCAGATTCGCGAGGATCTTAATGTTCTAAGCTCCGAACTGGAGTCGCATTCGATCGAGACACCGTTCTCGCCTGAGGAATATGCAACGATCAAAGCGCAACGCATCAAATCAGAGAAACGGGCGCAGCTGGTTGACGCAGAGATCGTCGCGCAGGACGGGCACCTCAGTACCATTCAAAACCTGATCAACGAGGGAAAAACACAGGAAGCCATTTATTTTGCTTCCGAAGTCGGTTTGATATTCCCTTCTGAAGCAATGGACACACCGGAGGAACAGGCCGAAGTGCTGGACACCGGAGTCAAGGCTCTGGAAACCAAACTAGAGGTCCTCAACGGCCAGAAGGTAACCCTCGAAAAGAGCATTGAAACCTTCAAGGAACAGCAGGTGCGTCAGGTCCAGCACGCTTCGATCACGAAGAGGATAGAAAATGAGATCCTTGTCGTTGAGACAATCTACAGGGACTTTGTTGCCCAACTTGGTCGCAGAGCCGAGCAAAGGAATTACCTTGATGCGGGAGCCCATATTATTGAACGGGCTCGCGTGTCCGTTGACCCATCTGCCCCCAAGAGGTCGTCCGTCGCTCTAACGACCATGTTTGCGGTTATCTTCTTGGGCCTCGGTTTTACCGTGGTTCGCGAACTGCTGCAAAAACGCCTGAGAACCACGTTTGAATTGGAGAACACAACGGGAGTAAAGCTTTCGGCGATCATTCCGGAGGTCAAAAACGAACCGCCGTTCGAAACTTTCTTTATGAACAACGGAAAGCTTGATCCGACGTTGATGCACTACGGCCGAAAACTTTTGGCCAGCAGCGCCATCGGCCTGCGAACAATGCGACCCGATGACGAAACTGCGACACCGCAGTCGGCCGATTTATTTGCCAAAAACTCGGACAACAAGCATAGAAAGCGGGTCGCCGAAGAAGGATGTACTATCTTATCTGGTGCAGCGGCTTTGCCAGATGAGGGAAATACCTCAACTCTTCTTCTGATCGGATCAGTGTGTGCGCAAGCAGGATATCGAACGCTAATCATCGATTGTGATACATTAACGTCCACTTATCGCGACCTGTCTCAGATGACAGCAGAGTCGCTGAAACTTGCGACAACTCATCCTCTTTCACTGGAAAACTATATCGTTGGAACACCTCAGGATGGTCTGGACATCCTTCCCTTGATCGGTGCCCAAGAGAACGAAGGTCAAATAAAGTCCGTGGAGGACTTTCTGTGTTCTACAGCTTTTGTTAGCCTACTCCGTTCACTTTCCGGAACCTACAATACCATCCTTCTGGATACGCCGCCGCTGTTGAGCGCAGTGGAATCAGGCTATCTATCGCAGCTCTCTGATCGAGTGATCCTGTTTGTTCGATGGAACGACACGCGGCGAAAGTCCATCCTTCAAGCCATGCGTGAACTTGAGAACGCCGGTGTACGACCCTCAGCCTTAGTCGCTACACGCGTAGACATGAAACGCGTCAAGCTCTACGGGGATCCAATTCTTGGGTAATCGCATTTAATGGTATTGCTGGGCACGCAGTTCACTAAAGTTTTTTGATATGGTTAGCGAAAGATCTGGCGCTCGCCAATCAGCACACTAATTTGCGAACTGTTGTCTGATCTCGGAATGCCACCGTCGACGCCATTCCTCATTGATGCGCTCGAAGCCTTCCAGCCGTTGCAGGGCAGCATCCCGCAGCATTTCACGAGTTTCATCGGGCATAAACATCTTCTTACCCTTAAAAACCCTAGGCGGTGCGTCGACTGCCGCGATCCGCTTCACAGCACCCTTCGCCGGGTCAACGAAGCTGACAATGCGGCTAAGTACTTCCGCCGGGTCCGCGCTCAGGCTTTCCAAGTAATCTATAATCACATTATCGGGGCCATAGGCGTTCTGCCACCTTTCAACCAGATCGACATAGCGCCGGCAAATATTCATCTGATACTCGACTTTTTCCCTGTAAAATGCGACCTCATCATCGATTCTGACAGCACGAGTGGACATTCGACAATGCGACCACAATTGCTCAAAAGGGTTTCGCAGAAGGATCACTATTTTCAAGTTCGGTAAATGTTTTTTGAGGTTTTGAACCTCGTCGTCGTCAAGCATATGGTAACAAGGCGAGATGTCACCGCTTATTCGGTTCTTTGGAAAAAGGTTAAGATACCAGTCCAGGTCCCGCTGAGCGGTAGCAAAACTGACAGCCCAGTTTAAGCGCTTTAGATCCTCTTTCCCTGTTGCAACTTGTTTGGCTATCTGAGCAACTGCGCGGCGCTCTTGACGGGCCGCCCAGTGTTTCGAGAACAGAAAGTTCCTGAGACCCCCATCGTAGCCGATTTTATTGTGCGCAAAAAATTTGATTTCTTTTACAGGTGACACGTAAATCTCGGTACGTTCCTTAAATAGAACCTGCAGGGTCGATGTACCGCATTTTGGCATCCCGATGCACAGAAAATCGGGTCCGCGCCGAGACCTGATCGTCGCACTCATGTTTGTTTCATAACCCATTTCAAACGCCTACTGCCGTATGACGTCGCATACCCGTCAGGTTTTTTCGAACGTCAGTCCAACAAATTGGGGCACCGGGTTGCTGAACTCTAGGGCCTAAATACGCAGGAGGAATTGTACACAAATGCATAAACTTAACTCGTCAACTTTGAACTCATAAAATTTGGATTTGATGATCTACTAACTCACGTTCTATGGGGCATTACGTAGCCAGAATCTCGCTACGCTCACTCGGTAAGTGGTGCATCTTCGGTGATTTCCTGAACAGAAATCTCCAGACTGTCACCCGGTCGCAATTGCGTCAGTTTGTCTGCGACAAGTTGCTGAAGCTGGCCGTCTTCGGTTCGAAAAATTGTGACCGTATAGTCGATATCGGTTATGAGGCTTTCCGTTCCAATCTCATTGGATGCACCTGCCAAGTATTTCGAAATTGTGTCCAATTGATGCTTGGCGTCGCGTACGGATAGGCTTGCAACCCGGCGCTCTTGCAGCAATCTCAATGTCCGTTCTTGTTCGAATTGTTCCTCATCGCGGATTAGCCGGGTCAAAATGAGACTGGTTCCTGCCAGATCTTCTTCAACTTCCAGTAGCCGCGTCGCGGACAACACCGTTGTACGACGCGTATCCGCCAGCCGCGATCCGGGTGCTAATCCTTTGTCGACCAAACTGACTACGCGAGCCTCTTCTTCTTCATCAGCTTCCAACGCCTTCGCCAGTTCAGTTATTTGCTCTTCCAGAATTCTGACTCTCTCGGCCGCCTGCTGTCTCGCATCTTCAAAGAACTCGCGTTCACCGGCCTCGTTTTCCTGGTTGATACTGCGGATCCTGATTTGCTCGGCGACCAATTCGGCCAGAACACTAGGCGATACTGTGACGGACTCGGGAACTGGCGGCTCAAGATCCATGTCCTGTGCGAGTTCACTCGAGCTGCGCCAAGATTGGACAAGCGCTTGCGCATGTTGAAGGGCAGCCTGGCCATACGCAGTCTGCCAGCGCAGCAACTGGATTGGGTCGATTGTCACATCATCGGCCAGCAACATGCTGCGGACCCCACCCGCCAAGGCGACAGCCTCGCGCACGGTTATTGCTGGTCTGTAGTCTATTTCGCCGGTTCGAGCGACGTCGCCGCCGATTATGATGGGCCTGTATCCATTTCGAGCAATCTCAATCTCATCACCAGCGAGCTGGATTATGTAGATGTCGCCGTTAAGGTCGTACTGTTTGACGATTTTACCTGCGGCATCTTGCCGGACGAGCAGTTCCAGTCTCTCCAGAGATAGCCCTTGCGTACGAAATTGCCCCAGCCATTTCAGGTTTACATCGCCATGAGCGTCTATTGTGGCGTCAAAGGACAGGTCATCCAGCCCCGTTAGCGAAACGCTGACTTGATCTCCTGGTTCAAGGTCAAAGTCCGCCATCGCCGCTGTGGCTAGCATAAGGCAGGACAAACCAAGTGCGCATGCTGTGAATAGCTTCGACAAGTACCGGATCGGTTCAAGCATCCCAAACCACCTTTGCTACTTAATCTTTTCACCCATTAAGCCAAAATAAGCTCAGTCAAGGGCTCCGAATTCACTGTCCTGTTCCGTTGCACACCACACCAATGGTTCGAAACAAAATCTTAAGGTCGAACCAGAAGCCGACTTTTCGCACATACTCACTGTCGAAGATTGCGCGATGAGCAAACTCGACATCGTTGCGTTCGGACACCTGCCATGGACCGGTAATTCCTGGCTTCATCAGGGTGTAATCCCCGCCCGGATACAGCTTCCGCTGCTCCGGCATCATCGGCCGCGGGCCAACAAGGCTCATGTCGCCGATCAAGACATTCCAAAGTTGAGGCAGCTCATCCAAAGACGTCGCTCTAATAAAACGGCCAAATTTTGTAATGCGGGGATCGTTGTCCAGCTTCTGCTTTGTTTCCCATTCGACGACAGCAGATTCATTTTCAGCCAAATGTTGCCGCATAATTTCATCCGCGTCTTCGACCATCGAGCGGAATTTCAGGAAATCAAATTCGTCACCACCGATACCAATTCGTTTCTGGCGGTAGATTGCAGGACCGCCATCAAGCCTAATCAAAAATCCAATGGCAAGCATGAGCGGCAAAACAAAAGGAGCGCCGATCAATACCAGTGCAAGATCAAGCAGGCGCTTACCTTTCAACGCGTAGAAGCCCTTTAGCCTTTGGCTGACATCACTCTTTACGCTAGATGTCTGATTTTTATTATAAATTCTAGGTTCTTCAAATCTAAACGAACCGGGAATATCACTCATATTAACCCCCTAACACGCAGGACAGCGACGTCCCCACACTAATAACTCGCGAATGGCCAAATAACGCTGTGACCTAAAATGAGGCCAGAACGCTGCTGCCTAACTATTTTCTACTCAATAGACTTGGACCTGTAACCGCCTTAAACAGCCACCCACCCATAGTTATTACTCCGATTCGCACAAAAAACCGTACCGGAATTGCCCTGGCGACGAGCATCGCACTAAAGGCAACGTGAAACAACTTTTTTGTTGCTGAGGCTGAGCCCGCGAATACGCAATCGCACAAAAATTGTTCACAGGTCCACCATGCCCTTCCCTGCGTTGCTATCTCCTAAAGCAGCAGGGACGAGGCGGCAAATAAATGTGAATTCACCACCAAGTCGGCACGTTCCGGCAATTTTGGCTAGCTGCCGGATTTCAAAGGGAGCTTACCTGCAAGTTTCAAGCGCAGCTTGCTCCCCCACAAGATTTTGAGCCCCATGATCAGAAGAGGAGTGCACATCCCGATCAAAAAACCAAAAAGCAAGGCTGAACTGACCCCCATGCCGTTGAGGATGAACGCCACAAAACAAAATGCGGCGACCAAAGGTCCGGACAGTAAGTAAACAATGACCATGTTCAGTGTTTGCTCTCAGTGTTTGTCATTTAGCCGGTACTTATCGATGCTCAGTCCAATTTGTGGTCTTTTTAAGGCAACCCCAGTGTTGTTGCTGTCGCGACGTCTTTTTGGTCGAACACAGAAAGGCGACACGCACTCGATTGCCATCGATCGCCTACATAGTATTGACGCGCCCTGACTGCGACAGGTCTGACGAAGAAACCAAATCCACTCGGCAAAAAAATGCCAGAATTGCAACACCCAGTCTACTTTAGGGTGTCCACCTGCCGCTGGGATTGAGCTACTTGGACGAAGGAAATCCACCGATCAGCAAGCGCCGCTTTAGCTTTCGCACGACAGCCAATGCGGCGGTCTGGCCGACATACAGTAATGCAACGAACATTATCGTCAGGCCAAGGGCCAAGATCGCAAATTGCTGCATCAAGCCCGTCGATGCGTTCGCCCACAACCCTAAGGGCGCAAATGCAACTAAGCCCGCAAGTGCTTTGCCAAATTCTGCCAACGGGATGCTGATACGGTCAATCCGACGCCCGTATTGAAAATAGACCAGAAAGCTCAGAATTGCACTCACAAGAAATGCATAAGCCGCTCCTTTTGCGCCCAGCCAATATATGAACAGATACGATATCACCGCATGACCAAGCAGCGTTGTCACCGAGATAATCAGCTGCAGGACCGTCTTCTTTGATCGTGTAAACGCGAAACTAAGGTAGGCACCCTGTAATCCAAACACAAATGATGAGAGCGTCAGGATACGAATGTATCCGGCGGTCTGGTCTGCAAAGGCAGGCTCGAACAGAAGATTGGCAAAAACGTCCGCCGAAAATATCAACACGGCAAGGATCGGCATTGAGATCAGCATCAAAAACGAGAAGTACCGGTAGAGAACCGCATCTGACGAGGCTTTCCCCTGAACTTCTTGGGCCTCGAAGACCGAAGGGCCAATCACACGTGACAGCGTTCCCATTGGCAGGCGAAGTGTCCGTGCCGCAAGGGATTGTGCAGCGGCGAAGTATCCAACAGCCTCCATCCCCGCCAAAATCGCCAATATCGACTGAGAAAACATCGCGAAGAATGTTGCGCTGGAGGACACAATGGCCAAAGGGAAGCCGAATGAGAGGTATGTTTTCAATTCGGCTAATTTGGGAACAACGATGCCTGAACGCCGAAACGCGATGAGCAATGCGTAACCTCCGGTCACAGAAGCCCCAATCGACATTCCAATCACGGCACTTTCGTAGCCCCCTCCGTTCAGGATAAAGCCAACCGCCAGCGCGACCCCTAATGCGTGTCGCAACAAAGTCACCGCAGCATATTTTGGACCTTCGTGATACTGGCGCAGGCAAGCTGCCCCAAGCTCATGCATCCCGTGGCTGATACAAAAAATCGCCGCAAATTTTAGGTTTTCGACCCATTCTCCGGGCAAGACCAGCGTTACGAGGCTGGACAAAACCACAAGAATAAATGCCAGCACAACCGATGCCCCCATAACGGTGGCAATTGTCCTACCCTCAAACTCCTTGGCGTGATGAAACCGGGCGATCGCAATAACCAGCCACAAAAACGAAAATGAAAACAGGATCGTTCCGACCAAAAGTGTTAAGTTGTATCGTCCAAACTCTGCCGGGCCCAAAACTTTCGTCATAACCATCAAAATGGCTATCGCAAAAACCGCAGACAGAACTCGAGGGACAAAAAACCACGTCATTTCAGAACGCCTTACAAGAAAAAAACTTTAAACATAGCTAGATACAATCGCCCATTTCGGAGCAACCAGGAGAATTGAATCGGCACAAATCGTTGGACCGGTAATCGTGAACGACAAACGCGGACCGTTCGTCGCAATACCCTATGCGTGATCTGAGTGTATAACATCCGAATTTTTTAATCTTACATTTGGGATTAACTGGTCACTATTGTCTATGGGAACGATATCTGAGCCTACGACCGTGCAGCGAAGCGGTGCTTGTAGACAAGCGTCCGCCATCTTTGTACGGTTTTGTGGCTTCAGCAGCCCTCTTCTGCTAAGTGATCCTTTTTTGTGAACGTCTCTTTCGTCGACCAGTTTTTGCCATGAAACCTGTTACCCGCAGCTTACCGTATCAATATCACGCAGGAACATCGTTTAACCACCTTGTGCTTGCTTTTTGCCTGTGTGTTCTGGTGGTGATTGGCACTCACTTTCTGGCAATCGTGTTCTGGCAGAAAGGCATCGCAAACAAAATCGGAGTTCTACTGCTAGTTCCTGTACTTACGATCACCCTATTGTATTTTCGGCACCTTATCCGCGGTGCGGTTTCATCCCCCGAAATCACACTGCTAGTTATTTTTGCATTTTTTTCAGTGCTTTGGAGCGACTTCCCCAGACATTCTTTCGAGCGCGCGGTTCCATTGGTCGTAACAACCGCGCTTGGACTAGTGCTGGCCAGTGTTATGTCCTTACGGGGATTGCTTTTGTTTTTGGCGACGTTCTATGGCATCGTGATTTTGCTGGCTATGGTGGCCATCATAGCCTTGCCCCAAGCACGAGGCATTCCACCGTGGGGGAATACATGGAACGGGATTTTCCTGCATAAGAACGGCCTGGGAACTGCGGGGATGTTCGCGTTGCTAACGTGTTCCTATGCATCTGGACAATTCACTGGCAAACTAAAGACTGTCTTTGTTGCGACGGCAATTTTGGGACTATTCCTATTGATTGCCTCAGAATCACGGTCATCTCAGATCATCGCCCTGTTCTCTGTGACAGCGCTGTATGTTAGCAAAATTATGCCTCGAATGGAGACAATTTGGGGTATGGGATACATACTGTTCTCAATGATCTTTGTAGGCATGGTCGCATTTGTACTTGCCTCGACACTTGCAGAGCCTCTGTTTTCACTGATCGGACGAAAGCCCACGTTGTCGGCCCGGATTCCAATTTGGGAATTGGTCTGGCCCAATATTATGGATCGGTTCTGGGTCGGCTACGGATATGCCGCCCACTGGTATGAAAATGCTTCGCACCTGAGTGTGTATTCGAGCAAGGCCAATTTGGGCTTCCTGCCCCACTATTCCCACAATGGGTTGCTTGAAACATTTCTTAATGTGGGTTTTGTGGGAATTTCTCTTTTGCTTCTAGGGTTGTTTCGCTTTTTCTTCTCGATGTTTTATGGGCTACGCTTCATCCCGGACCGTGAACCCATAGTCTTCGTTTTCATTTTGGGGATGGTGTTCATCTTCTCAAACATCACTGAGAGCATGGTGATGGAAAGGATGAGCGCCAGCTGGATTTTCTTCGTTGCATACACCACAAAGATGAACCTTGTCGCGAAAGCGCTAAGGGCCTCGGCGCGGGCGAACTATGCCGCCGCGCATTAGTTTCGGTTTATGTGGGCGGACCAAAACCTGCGATTTCCTGCGACCGTTTCTTTAACGACAACCATTTCAGCAATATTTGGATCCAAGCGAGATTGACAGCTACGGCTGAGTGGTATGGAATTTAGGCATTATCTTTTTAAGCCTTAACGAGTTCCTATTCGGTGGGAGACCCACATGAAAACAGCTATTTTTGCAGGCGGCAAGGGCTCGCGCCTAATCGAAGAAACACGCGTTCGTCCCAAGCCTTTGGTTGAGATCGCGAACCGCCCTATCTTGTGGCACATCATGCAGCACTATTCGACCTATGGTCATCACGATTTCGTACTGGCCCTGGGGTACATGGGCGATCTGATCAAACAGTACATATCGGATCTTTGTCAGCATGACGGAAATCTGCGCGTCGATTTCGCCAAGCGCGAACTGTTTGGCGAGCCAGAGTATCGGAATTCGGCCATAGACACCCAGATGCCGCCCTGGACTGTCGATCTTATTGACACGGGCACCGAAACGATGACCGGGGGTCGGCTGGCCCGTTTGCAACCTTACCTTGGCAATGACACGTTCATGCTGACTTACGGCGACGGGGTTTCGAATGTTGATCTGGACGCGTTATTGGCTTTCCACAAATCTCATGGCAAATTGGCAACCATAACCATGGTCCGGCCGCTAACGACCTTCGGTCACCTTCAGGTGCGCGAAGATGGGCTTGTGGAAGGTTTCATGGAAAAACCAGAAGTAGCGACTGACTGGATCAATGGCGGCTTCTTCGTGCTCGAACCCGAAGTTTTCGACGCGGTTGCAAGCGTCAATGGCGACGACATCATGTGGGAAGAGGGGCCTCTTCCTAAATTGATGGAGCTGGGCGAATTGATGGCCTATCGCCATTCCGGTTTCTGGTACTGCATGGACCACCTAGCAGACAAAAGACGGTTAGAAGAAATGTGGAAAAGCGGGAACCGTCCGTGGGCGACTTGGGAAGAAAA
Organism: Ruegeria sp. CDSB086; assembly: GCF_059611065.1. Lineage (NCBI taxonomy): Bacteria > Pseudomonadati > Pseudomonadota > Alphaproteobacteria > Rhodobacterales > Roseobacteraceae > Ruegeria > Ruegeria sp. CDSB086. Next base: position 221,337 of record NZ_JBXWOV010000004.1, read on the forward strand.
AAATGGCGCTCGGGACGATGTGTCGGGGCAGAATGGAGACAGACACCGGCTGGGTATTGGTCGTGGCGCGCATCCCGGTGATTGGGTGCGATATAAATCACTTTAGTGCCACCTGCCCTCGGGCTGCACAATGCTTCAAGTGGTTTCACTTATGCCAGACACCCATTGCTCCCTGCGGTACAGTATGGACGATCACTCGTCATTGAGCGTCGTTTCGGACGGGTGAGAGATTTGTTAATTTTGTGTTTAGTAGGAGTATTAGGTTGACGAGTTCTATGAATTTCAAACAAGCCCGACGAGATGTCTTGATTTTCTCTCAACGCAAGTTGAACACAGGTATTTCACGCTGCTCTGGGTACGAATTCGAAGATGTGGTCGCTCAGGTTGAGGGCGCGGATATCTTGATGCCAGCCCGCGCCCAACAAACGCGCGTTCAGGTTAATCCCAAAAGATGGCTGTCGAAACATACGGGTCTTTTCAAATATTGGACATCTGGCGTGCCGAAGACACGGCTTGAAAAAGACTATGATGTCTTTGTTTGCAATGTTCAAAAACCAATTGAGCTGCTTGCCTTGGATGCCATCCCGAATTGGCGCGAAAGAACGGGTGTAGCAATCTGCGTTCTCGAAGAGGTCTGGGCTGCTGACGTCGCTCTTTATTCCCCTTTGATTAAATCCTTGTCCGAATTTGATCTGATAACCTGCGCGTTTGCCGAAACCTGCGAACTATTACACCGCTTGACGGGTAAGCCCGTTATCCAAATGCCTGCAGCTGTAGACATGGTGCGATTTGCACCGGCTGCGTCACGTGTTGAAAGGCCTGTTGACGTCTATTCAATGGGTAGAAGGCGTCCAGAGCTGCATGAGAAGCTGGTAAAAGCAATGAAAGCCCGTGGCGGCTTCTACCTGTACGACACGGCGACTAAACCTCCGGTCACCGAGCAGCAATCCGCGCACCGCGAACTACTGGCCAGTATCATCCAACACAGTAAACTTTTCGTAGTAGACATCGCAAAATTTGGCCACAAGGACCAATGCTCAGGACATCTCGCATGGGGCCCCCGACAAATCGAAGGAATGGCGGGCGGTGCAGTTCAGGTTGGATACGCGCCAGAAACACCTGACTACTATCAGTACTTTGATTGGCCCGAAGCAGTGTTCCGTTTGCCTGAAGACTCGGACGAGGCCTTGGAAAGCCTTCTGGCGTTGCTGGACAACCCGGCTGAACAACATCGTAGGCGGAAAATAAACTTCGCCAATTCGCTGCAAAGGCACGACTGGGTGCACCGCTGGGCCAGTGTATTAGAGTATTTGGATCTGCCGGAAACCGTGGCCATGATAGATCGCCACAGTCGCCTGAATGACATGTCCCGACAGCTAGGTATAAGCCAGCCAGAACAGCCCGACCTCGAAACGATTTCCTAAAACGACTTCAAGCCAAGCAGTTTCGGGCGTTTATTCACGATCCAAACTGTGGACCACTTTGCGTTCTAGGCAATAAGTACGGCCATATTCCCTTGGGAACCCTCTTGCGCTCTCCACTCTCTCTGGATCGTTTGTCCGGCCAGGTCGCCTTCGGACGTTTGGGCGATCAGCACACCAAACCCTGCAGCCCAATTCCTTCGTAATTCGCGACACTGTCTTTCGGGATCATCCGACGTCCGTCGATGACCAGCGGTTGTGGGACAAACGTTTTGACCAATTCGGGCAATTTTGAAAACTCGGGCCATCGGGTCACTATCATCAACGCGTCCGCACCTTCGATCGCCCGGCTCAGTTCGTCCTCATAAGCAATTGAGTCGCTAAAATGAGCTTCAGCTTCGTGGCGCGCAACCGGATCATAGGCGACGACCTCAGCCTGTTCGGTCAGTAACTTGTGGACAATGGTCAAAGCTGGGCTTTCTCGGATATCATCAGTTCCCGGTTTAAAAGCCAGGCCCAAGACAGCAATCCGCTTGCCGCGAAGGTCAGGGAAATGAGATTTCAATCGGTCCAGCATCTGGCCGGGTTGGTTATTATTGGTCTGCATTACTGCATTCAGCAAAGGCATCGGAGATCCGGCGTTTTCTCCATACGCAATCAGCGCCTTTACATCTTTGGGGAAACAGCTGCCACCAAAACCGCAACCGGCCGCCAGATAAGTTATGAAACCGGGCCAGATGCGCTCCGCGTTCTCCGGTAGGATAGGAGTAAACCGTTTGTCCAGATGCATACCCTCCATCGCCTCGACTACATCAACTCCCACTTTGGCGCAGAGATTTCCGATCTCATTCGAGAATGAGATCAAAGTCGCCAACAAAGAGTTCGCGGTGTATTTTATCATTTCCGCGGTAGCAGGGTTTGTCCTTACGATATCAACATTAGGAAAAACGGAGTAAAGCTCGTCCATCGCGGCTATCGCACGGTCATCACCTCCGCCGATAACGATGCGGTCAGGATGCATGAAGTCCGTGATGGCTTCGCCCTCTTTGAGAAACTCAGGGTTCATGCCAATACCGAAATCTTGGCCCGCTCTTTTGCCCGAAGCCTCCTCCAGAATTGGCGTGACAACCGTGTCGGTTGTTCCCGGAACGACTGTGCTTTTTACCACTACGACGTGATAGGCATCCTTGTCCTTGATTACCTCACCAATCTGGCGCGACACGTCGCGGATATACCTCAGGTCGATTTCGTTGCCATCGAACGGCGTGCCAACAGCAATCAGCGAAATGTCCGAATTCAAAACCGCATCGCGCAGATCTGTCGTTCCGTGCAGCGTTTGGCCTACAGTCTGGCACAAGAGATCTGCCAACCCGTCTTCGTGAATAGGTGGCGTGCAGGCGTTGATCTGACCTATTTTCTGCTGAACCTTATCGACACAGACCACGTCGTGACCCTTCATTGCCAGACAAGCGCCCGAGACCAACCCAACATATCCCGTTCCTATGACTGATACACGCATCACATATCCTCTGCGTCTCGATTGCCGCTGTACCAAATCATTGCGCGACGCAGCCCCTCGTCCACTCCGATCTCAGGGTCGTAGCCAATATCGGACCGGGCTTTAGCGATGACCGGGCAGCGACGATTGGGATTGTCGACAAGGTAGTCTTTGTCTTCCGAGACTTGAAAAACCGCTTTGCCCTGATAGCCAAATTCGTCGCGGGCAATTGCGATAACACGCTCGGCCAAATTAGCCATAGAGATTTCGGGGTCTTCAATACCAATGTTGTAGGCTTCGCCCGGCTTTCCGTTCAACAGAATCTTGTAGTAACCGCAGACGGCATCCGCGACATAGCAAAATGTCCGAGTGGGCGCGCCATCGCTGAACATCACGATATCGCGTTCAGCAAAGATATCGCGGGCAAAATCCGGCAGCACTCGGCGGTCCGAAATTTTCAGGCCTGGGCCGTAGTTATTGAACGGACGCGCTATCGTTATCGGCAGATCGTGTTGTTGGGCGAACACTACGCAAAGCGTTTCGCCGTATCGCTTGGACTCGTCATAGCAAGCTCGCGGGCCAGTGCACGACACATTTCCCCGGTACGTTTCCGGAGTTGGAATGTTTTCGGGGGTTGGATCACCGTAGATTTCGGATGTTGAAAAAAAGAGAAACCCTTTGATCGGTTTTTCCTTTGAATGCTGCGCCAAAGCGTAGTCCAACATATACCGCAATCCACCGACATTGGCGTCCATCGTCTTCAGCGCGTGTTGGCGGTAATAGATTGGCGAAGCGATCGAGGCCGCGTGGATGATGTAATCGAAATCGGCCATGTCATCCGGCAACGGTTCCGTAATGTCATGGGTTACCAGTGCTAGGTTGTCATCATCCTGTATGGACTTCAGCCAATCCGGTACGCCGCGCATGTAATTGTCAAACACTGTTATCTTGATCGGTGCTTGACCCGAAACGTTGTTCCAATGGACCACGGATTGCACCAAATAATACCCCAAAAAGCCTGCCCCTCCGATAATCAAAAGGCTTCGGCCTGACATGGTTTCAAATTCTGGTCCAAGCTTGGAAGCGATATATTCCAAATCGGTGAACACAACTTCTTGAGCGGTTTTCACGAGGCTTCTCTCTGCAAACTCAATGATTGGTGATACGGAACTTTGAATCTCGCGATGAACACAACGCTGCTTACTGCAGGCAAATTCTTTCTGGTTCGAAGTCTTGAAACCAAACGGAGACCTGGGTTGGTGTCGACTGTATTCAACTTGATTCACCGAAGAAAAATTTCATTTAGATCTTAGCATGCACCGCAGTGGATGAAGCAAAAGATTGTTAAGTGAATTCAACTTGCGACCCCGCCAAGTCAAACGGAGTGAATGCTGCAACTATCCAAGTTGCATTGTTGCAGCTTGGTTTTTTACCTGGACGGCTAGAGCTTTTTAGCCGGGCGCACATGAATGTCGGTCACTTCCGCTGTGTTTGCCGACAACAAAGACTGCAGCACAATCTGCGATATGTCATCCGGCTGCAGTAGAAGGTCTGGATTATAAGCTCGGTTCTCTTCTGCGAAAATACCTTGCTGCATGGCACTTGCCGTTCGCCCAGGAAAGACGCTTAAGACACGGACGCCGACCGGGTTCAACTCATCACGCAAGGCGTCGGCAAAGGCTTTGAGCGCGTATTTGCTGGCTGAATAGGCGCCGGTGCCACCTCGGGCGTTGTTCCAAATCGATGAGTTCAAAAATACTACCGATCCATGTCGGGCTGATAGCGCGCGCGATAACGCCTTCGTCAGAACCCAGGGCGCGCGCATATTTATTCTCCACATCCGGTCTAATTCCGTGATCGGCGCACGCGCAACGGTGCCCATGGCAAAGTCGCCAGCGGCGTGAACAAGTATATCAAGCTCATCGATAGTGGATGAAATTTTGTCGGCAGCAGCTTCCATCGCCCCGTCGTCAGAGAGGTCAACTTTATGCCAGATAAGTCGGTCACTCTGTTTCGTTTTACGCGACAATGCATGAACTTCGGCACCTTCGGCCACTAAAGCCTCGGAAATTGCGCCGCCGATTCCACCGCTTGCCCCTGTAACCAAGGCAACTTGCGACTCAAATCGAGCCAACCTCATGACGCGACTACCAGCAAGCCATGTTGCAGCAAAATTTCAGCCGCACGCGCCACACGATCAAACCCAAGTTGAGATCGCTCAGCGATATCCAAAAGACTGTGATCCCCATCCGAATAGTTCAGCACCCAAAGCAACGCCATCTGCTGCTCCTTGGAATCCGATCTGCCACCAATCGCGTCATACAAGCCACGTCGTCCAAGCATCGGTTCCCCTTTCGGGTTGAGGTTCATGAACTTTTTGTCACGCTCAAGGATATCGATTACCTTCTCCAACCTAGTCAACGAGTCTTCCAACGCTTCCGGTCTGACGAATTCGGGATTGTCCGCCGAGGTATGATACTCTGGGAAACTGGCATATGGCGTTCGGGAAAAACAGCCCATTGGCATGTCAAAGCCCGGCGAACAAAACTGCCTTTCGTCATAACCATAGGGTTCGAATTCCAGCATTTTGTGATCCGGTTGATCCTGAATCACCAATCTGACTGCCCGGTTGATTTCTGTGTCATCTCGGCGGCTTTTCTTGTAGTGAAACGCCCCCGGATCGCCGAGGTTTGCCAGCACCAGACCATGCTTGACACGGTCAACGGTTGCAGTGTTGCGCGCGAGCCAAGTGATCGAGCCAATTGTGGCAGGGATAAACAGAACACGGATTGTGTGCTGCGGCTGCGGCCCTTCCAATAGTCGACGTGCAAGTTCAGTCGCAACCACAATCGATGATAGGTTGTCATTAGCCAAAGAGGGATGGCAAATGTGGACCGACAGAAGAATTTCATCCTTCGTTTGCCCTAGTATGACACACTCAGCGTAGGTGAGAGATCCGTCCTCAAGCGTCGCGTCCACGACGACCTCATATTCCCCTTCCTGCATAGCCTCAAGATCACGGTGCGGCAGACAAAAACCCCAGTTCTCCGCGTAGTACCCGGTTCTATAGGGAATCCATTCGGGATTCGAAGGATCCGAATGCAGGTGTGGCTTCAGTTCCGACAGTGACATACGGGTGTGCACCGGACGACTATAGCTTACGATATGCAGATTGTGCTTTTGGAAATCGATCACCCTGTTCCCGGAGGCATCAGCAACCCAAGCGTCGCGAATGGTCCATTCCTTTGGGACATGCCAATCCAGAACGGGTTCGCCTGAAGGGACCTCGGTGACGGAAAGTGGAATATGCTCGCCTATCAGCGAAAGCGTTTCGCGTACACCTGGGCCCGTGATTGAACGGCATATTGGATATAGGCGAACGAGCTGAGAATGAAGCAACTCCCCGACGGGGGTATCCGCGCGGTCCGCCATCATCACTACTCCAAGACCTTTACTTCGGGCAATGGAACAACAAATCTTCCGCCCCATTCGACGATGCCCTTCATCGAGTCCATGATCTCTTCTTTAATGTTCCACGGAAGGATCAGCACATAATCGGGCCGAGTCTCGAAAATCTTATCGGGCGCGTGAATCGGAATACGTGTTCCTGGCAGCAACTTGCCCATTTTGGCAGTGCTCACGTCTACGGTGTACTCAAGAAGATCCGTCTTGACGCCACAAAAGTTCAAAAGGGTGTTTCCCTTGGCGGGTGCTCCGTACCCGACGACGAATTTTCCAGCTTCCTGCGCGTCCATCAGGAACCTCAACAGATCCCGCTTTGTTTTGTGAACCTGTTTCGCGTAATCTCGGTATCGATTGAGCGACGTTAATCCCTCAGCCACTTCGCGAACTTCAAGTTCGGCCACGGATGGCAACACCGGATGATGGGTATCCACGTCCTCCGCACGGCAGGCGAACACTCTCAACGACCCACCTTGTGGCGCGATCTCTTGCACCTCGAAGATCTTGAGCTTGTGGCGTTCAAAAATCTCCCGAACTGCAATCAATGAGAGGTAGGAATAATGCTCGTGATAGATCGTGTCGTAATAGTTCTTTTCGATCAGATTCAGCAGATGCGGGAACTCCATTGTAAGCACCCCGCCCTCCGCCAGGGCGGGATGGAAGCCGCTCACAAAATCGTCAATGTCCGGGACATGGGCCAGTACATTTGCACCGTGAAGAAGATTAGCCTGCAGGCCTTCGCTTTGCAGCCACTCACCAGTTTCACGGCCGAAAAAGCGAATTTCCGTTGGCAAACCGTTTTCGCGCGCAACCTTTGCGACTCCTGCCGATGGCTCAATCCCCAGCGTAGGTACGCCAATTGCGTGAAAATACTGAAGCAGATAGCCGTCGTTGCTCGCGATCTCGACAACCCGGTGTTCCGGGCCGATCCCAAATCGTTCGGTCATCTCGGCGACATAGCCTTTTGCGTGATTCAGAATCGTCGACGAGAAGGACGAGAAATAAGCGTAATCCTCATTGAATATGGTTTCGCGCTGTTCGACAGCTGGCAACTGGACCAGCCAACAGTGTGGGCAAACATATGCATGAAGCGAATAAAATGGCTCTGGCTCGAGAACTCTGGACGGATCTACATACGAATTCGCCAGCGGCGTGGCGCCTAGATCGACAAATGTTTCGGCTAAACCTTTGCCGCAACCTCGGCACGAAAGCTTGACGCTCTTTGGAAAAACCTGATCGGGCATAACAACATTCAAAACAATGAACAAACACGAATTTGGTAGCATAGATGGAACGTCACCCAAAGCCATTTTTCCTGACTAGGTAGACTCTTAGGTCGCCAATCAAACCTAAGTATCGGTTTCGTTGATCTGTGAAAAATGAGGCATATGAAACAGCTGGTCACCGTTTGATTCTGGCTTTTCAAGATTAGTCAGGAATCATCGGCGCTTAGCGCTCTGGCCCTTAGACCGGTTTTAACACCTGCACTATGGTTGAAAATCACGACGTCAGCGCGCAAAGCAATGCGCATCGGATTTCGGCCAAACCAATAGATATGCATGCTCCCGGATCCAAAAAACGCAATTGTATCGGGCATGCCTTATTGTTTGCAAAAGTTTGACAATAAGGACATCAGGCGTGTCGGAACGGCCGAGTAGCTTGACGGGCTCAATTCATGCATTGCGTCGCCCGCCAATGTATTTGTCAACCAACGCCTTCGTCCCACGAATATTTCCCGCGCTTGAAGCCCCGAACACAATCGACTCAACGCCCGGGAGCTCTGATATCCAGTGGATTGCTTCATCTGCGGGGATCGCCCCAGAGGCATAAACAGACATAGCGACAGCCCGCACACGTCCGGATTTCAATGCGTCAAGATAGGCATCATATCCGCCAGACATACGGAAGCCGATCTTGTTGATATTCGAACAGATTATTGGGCGTTCAATGCCCTGCTTTTCCAGTATATCAAGAAGCAGCGGCATGTTCATTGTGATGTAAGCAGGCTCGGCGCCGTATTTCTCTTGGATGTGATCGTGGAAAATTCGGAAAGCCCGATGGAACCCCACGCCAATCAACAAATCAGCAAAGACGTTCTGTATGAAAACAACAGGAGTTTTTGCTCCCGTGAACATCTTCATCTCCATATCAATCATTGCCCTGGCGATGCCATCCATTTCTTTTGATGCTAGGGCTTTTGTCCCCGCAAGCGCGGTTGCAAACAGACCATCATTAGGCATGAGGTGTCTTATGGCCCCCAACATACCGTGGTCAGTTACGGCGTTGGCGTATTTATGCGCGTAGGGCATACAGGGGTAGAACTGGAAATCGCTGTAACGAACGGGATCGGCCCGAACACGATCAGCCACTTCTGAAATCTGATCGTGGGTCGTACACATGAAAGTGCGAATACCCACATCATAGGCAACATCCAGAACGTCCATAATCGCGTCAGTTCTCTGAAAACGCATCGCTTGCGCCCGCGCTTTTTCTTCGGACATGTGGTTGACGCCAAAAAACTGATTATCGCCGAAAAGCAACTTATCCACGTCATGCACTCCTTAAAGACGAAACCATCCACGCCTTTTCGCGGGCGCGGGCTGCGTGACGATCGGGGCTTCACCAACAGGCATACCGGTGTCGGCATTGGACAATATCATCGACATAGTTTTGTCGGTTTCGGTGGCAGAAGCAAAATCGTTTAAAATGAGGTCTGGTTTTCCTTGGGCCACAGCGGTGATAAATCCATCAAGCTGGGCTGAGTATTCTTCGCCTCGCAGATAGAACCACACGTCGTCCGTAAGATCTGTCGTATATCTGACGTTCCAGCCTTTGGTATAAGTCGGCAATTCAGGATCAGCATTTCGCAGATAAAGCTGACACTCCTGACGGTCAGCGAAAAGGCGTCCATTGGTTCCAATCATTGTGATCTTCGTCGACATTTTTCGATGGCTCTCGTCAGACCAGTTGACTGAAAGCTGTGCCGTGGGTCCATTATCCCATCGTAGGGTCGACATCACCTGATCATCTGCATCTTCTGAGAAAACGCGCGTGAGAACTGAGCCGGAAACCTGCGTTGGAGTACCAAAGAACCAGTTCAAAAGGTTCAAAGGGTGAGCCGCATAATCATAAAGGCAGCCGCCGCCTTCGGAATTGTCAGTGCGCCATGTGCTACGCCGATGACGCAGTACGACGGGTCCATAAGCTTCGGCCTGCACGTGTGTGATATTACCCAGTGCTCCGGAATTCAGGATTCTCCTGACTTCCTGGAACGCGCCAACATATCTGTAGTGATAGCCAACCTGCGTGACGACGCCCTTGTCTTTCGCCAACTCCGCCAAACGGAGGCTATCCTGCCAGTTAAGGCAAAACGGCTTTTCGCAAAAGACGTGCAAACCTTTTTCTAGGGCGGCGTAGGCCATGGACGCATGCAGACGTGACGGGGTCGCAATGACGACCGCATCCAAATCCTGAGTGGCAAGCATCTTTGCGTAGTCACTGTGAATTGTAACTTGCGCGTTCTTTTTCAGCACATCGCTGATGAATCTGGAATCATCACAGGCTACCGCATTGGCCATCGGATGCACATTGGCTATGGCATAGTGTGACAAGCCCATTTTACCCAGGCCAACAACGGCAATGTTGATTTTGTCCGCCATTCTCCAGTGCACCTCAAACTCATTAAAAAATTGACGCATGTCGCCACGAAGGTTGCACAAACGTAGACAATTCCAGTGTCATACACCACCGGGCGAAATTCAAATTGCAATGCTAGTACTTTTTGACGCAGTGGATCTTCAGATGGGTATGGGTGCCTCGACAATCATTCAAAATGAACCGTAACAACTTGAAGTTCTTTGTTACCAACGCTGTTACATGCTAAATTTGTTGGTGCGACAGTAAATTGAAGTCTGCAATTACAGCCTCAGAATTAACACAGACGCCGCGTTGACAGCGCTACCTTCAATAAACGCAACTCGATTAGACGACACAAACAAAATCGGTAACAGTTTGAAACCACCCTAGTGTTATGTTTCTAAATTCGAAACACTCTTAGGCAGAATCACTCACACGAAGCCACATACAATGGCGACGCCAAAGGCTCATCGACATGACGCTTGGGCAATACCTTCGATCACCCCTGTGCAAAAAGACAAATAGCAAACGCGTGTCGGTTGGGGTTGACGTGCGCATCAAACGGCCGCTGGACCAGATCCATTGAATTTGTGCATCACCCAACATCTGCTGCTTAATAGAGGCCGCTAACGTTTGGCAAAGGCCTTTTCGTATCGGGCGTCAGGCCAGACGCACAGCAGACCGTTACTTACCCGTGCCAACAGTTCGGCGTCATCTTCGTGGTCCGTCACCACTGTGGCATCATCCAATTGTCCAGCATCAAAATACGCTTCGGCATTCGCAAGCTTGCCTGCGCGGCGCCACTTCCAGCCGGATCTTAAGGAAGCTGCTGCAAGCTCAGGTCGGGTTCCGGGGTAGCATTGCAGTAAGGGCGCGATAATAGCTTCATAACCATTTGAGAAAACGACTAACCGCGCCGGCCGAGCCTTGCCTATTAGGTCCTCAAGTGCTGTGTTGGCGAAAGTGCGACCAAGCTTGGGAGCGATGCGTGCCCAACTGCGAAGGGTCCATGGCATCAACGTCGCGATGGCCATCACACGAAGCCAATCACGATAGTCTCGCGCCCGTCGCCGCCCGCCAATGACCCTCCACGGGCGTGTCAAATCAAGACCGCGCAAGATTGCCGCTGCCAAAGGAGCAGGACGCGCATGGGCCAGAAAGCACTCGGTAGAATTGCGCAACCAAAGTGTCTCATCGAAATCGACGATCAGCAGCTTGCCCGCAGCTTTTTCCATGGCATGTGTGAGCTGTTCAGGAGAAGCAGTTTCGTAAAGGGGACGCTGCATCACCATTAACTGTCCATACCGCCTGAAGACGACCATTTGTCGTGCTGTACATGCTGCATCTCACGTACCACTTTTCTTGTTTGCTTGAACCCTCGCAAGCAGAGCCACCCCAGAATAATGCCCCCGTGAATAAGGTAGCTTTCGCTCAGATTGGATGGCAACAACAATAGCCAGATCGACACGAACGAGAGTATTCGCAACACTTTAGACGGAAGTCCTACAAGGCCACTGCGTCCGTATCGGTACACGATGTATGGCACCCAACGGCGCAGGCATTGCGCAAATATGAGGGCTGCGCCCGCAGCAGGCAGGTAAAAGAACAGCAACGGAAACCCGTATTTCAGGATCTGTAAGGGTAAATAGACCCATACGCGGCTCAACTTATCGATACGGTTGTACGCATAATAGACCGCCCGAAGACAACCCAGTAAAGTGATCCAAGTAAGCAGGTATAAGAGTACAAATAGCCCGGTTGCTTCGGGTTCTGTAACCCACGCAGCCAGCAATGCCCCAGGCGCCGCAAACGCCACCGCCCACAACCAAGCTTGGCGTTCGGAGAAGTACGTCGCGGCCCTGTCAAAGCCAGGCGTTACCTTGGCTTCATGTTCAAGGCTTGCCGACACCGCGTCGTTTTCGAAGTAGCCGATCTCGTAGACGGTCCAGAAAGAAATGTGGAAGAAAAAAATGGCTAGGGCGACGCTGATTGGATCCGATGAAAATGGCACGAATGCCAACAGAACCAACAGCAAATCATCGCCAAGATTATCGAGAAAAAACGGTAGGCCGGTAGACTTGTTGCGTTTGAAGCGAAACGAGTAGTCTAGCGGAACATACCTGCGCGGACTTTTTACATTGTTATCCATAAAGAACCTTTTACCGGGGCATTAGACGCACACGCATATCAATCACTATTCGATTATATTTTGACGACTCTACGATTTTTTGACGTGGTCGCAAAACAGATCAAGTTTCGACATAAGACTGCTGCCGCATTTGCGAATAGATGCTGTTTCCCTAAATCATTGGAAGCAGAACGTTTCTTTCAGATGTGAAGAAGGACAGTTTTTGACGTCTCGAGACCTTTTTGGATGTCGACTGCACATCAGTTCGGGCGGCAGGACGGTGCTTTGCGCGTCAACTCTGGGCCCCTTTCAATCTAGATACCTACTTTCACAATCGCGCAAACCAAAGTCCGAGGCGCATGAAATTATCCCTTGGAAAAATCGCGCGCGACCATTTTCACCAATGCGAGTGGATATCTCTCTCCAATCCCGACCCGGCAACTGCGCCGCAAAATATCCAGTGTTCGCGGGCACATGTCCGGAGCATATTCGATCGGCCGTTGCGCCCATGCCCAAGGATCGACCTTTGGATGGAAGGTCCTTTTTTCCAGGATCGGATCCCAGTTTGAATAAACGTGTTTAGTGCTGTCAAAAACACGACTAACCCCGCGGCGTTCGGCAAAAGCCTCGGCTTCGTTTTCCGTATCAAATGTAACGACGACACCAAGTGCATTCTCGGGGTCATTTTGTGGAGTGAGGGGGAAGCGACCTTTTTCTAGTGCTTCTGTCACCACCTCGTATCGCTTCTTCATACGTGAGATAACGCGGTGCAGTTTAGACAGTTGCGTATTCATCATGGCACCAGAAATCTCGTTTGCCCGCAGATTCAGCCCAATGAACAAAGGAGAGGGTTCGGTAAACGCATCATTCCGATAGGAAATCCCGATGTCGTGGTAGTTAAACGCACGAAAGTAGTCGTGATCGCTGCTTAACAAAACTGCGCCGCTTTCGCCGATGGTTATGTTTTTGTGCTGATTGAAACTGAAGGCGCCAGCGTCGCCAATTGCTCCGCAGTACTGACCCCTGTACTTTATCCCGACGGCCTGGCACGCATCCTCTACAACCAATAAACCGTGTTTCTTCGCGGTTTTAAGTATTGCGTCCATGTTGCACGGGCGGTTGCTCATGTGCACCGGCAAAATCGCCCGTGTGTAGGGTGAAATTTTGTTTTCTATGTCCTTTGGATCAATCGCCAGCGTCTCATCAATTTCGACCAGAATTGGCACCGCCCCAACGTGGACGACTGCCGCCGCGCTTGCCATCCATGTATATGCGGGAACCAGCACCTCATCACCGGGCCCGACACCCAAAGATGCAAGGGCCACGGTAAGGGCCGAGGTTCCGCTGTTAACCATCAGCGTTTGTTTCGCACCGGTCAGTTCGGACAATCGTTGCTCAAAACGGCGACAGTATTGGCCAGACCCAGAGTTTCGAAGCAGATCACCCCGAGCGATCGCTGTTCCCGCTGTCAACCACTCTCTAAATCCCAAACGCTGCACGCGACCGTCCCCCTGTCCCTGTTTTCAGATGGCCGTGCGAAGGTTTGCAGATCGCTAAAAAGATGTTTCCAATATTCATCTCTAATTTACTCGCAAAATTCACCAAGTAACTTTTTCCAATCGCGCCAGATAAAAAGCGCTCCGACACAACAATATGGAAATTATTCAACTCCAAGAAGTACCGCATGAACAGGTGATTCGAACAGACGTACTGATCGTCGGCGGCGGAGCCTGCGGTTTGACCATTGCCCGAGAGTTGATCGGGTCAGGTCTAAATGTGGTCGTGGCTGAAAGCGGTCTGCAACAAGAAACACCTGAACATTCAGCGCTCAACACCGTGGACATGCCCGATGCAGTTCGATCCCAAGCTCGGGCCAAATTCAATTCAGGTCTGGCGACTCATTGGGATCAAGACAGCCAGCCATTCGGCGTCCGGTGTCGCGGCCTCGGTGGGTCCACATTGGCGTGGGCTGGGAAGTCTGCAGCTTTCAGCGAAATCGACTATCAGCAGCGGGAATGGGTTATCGGCTCGGGTTGGCCGATTTCACAGCGCGAGCTTGCACCATATATCGAGCGAGCCGGACAAATACTTAACCTTGGTCCACAGGTATACAACTCTGCTTTGTGGGAGCTTTTAGGGACGACTCCGGCGCAACCTTCAATCGACCCGGCGGTATTCGAGGATTGTTTCTGGCAGTTTTCGCGTGGCCGAGAAAACCCTCTCGACCTTTTGCGAATGGGGAGCGAATTCGCCAATTTGACCGCCAAAAACGTGCGTGTTCTGCTCAACGCTACTGCAACTAAGATAAACGTCGACACTACCGGAACCCGTTTCGAAAGCGTGAGTTTTGCAACGCTGTCGCCAGAAATCCGTAATGTTACAATCCATGCGGAAAAATGCGTCCTGTCGGCAGGAGCAATCGAAAACGCAAGGTTGCTACTGGTGTCCAACGATGTTCACCCAAATGGCTTGGGCAACCGTTTCGACTTGGTCGGACGCTATCTTTGTGACCATCTGCAGGCGGAACTCGGTTATTTTGACGCCTCCGACGCACAGAGAATGACGCAGCGATTTGGCTTTTTTGGCCTCCCCACAGATGGGCGCACGCATATGTACTCTAGTGGGCTTGCAACCTCCCCGGCAATTCAGCGAACCGAAAAGCTGTTAAACGGCGCTATCTTTTTTCTGGAGGAACGTTCTCAGGAAGATCCGGTCAGTGCGTTAGGGCGGTTATTGGGCGGCAAGAGCCAATCCAGATTGCAAGACGTGATGGTTGTGGCGCGAAGCCCGGTTTTTGCTCTTAAGGCCGCTGGAATGAAAGCACTGAATAGCGGAAAGCTCCCCAAATCCGTTCGCAATCAGATCGCCGAAGCTGCTGATGCACTCTTTCCAAATTCCTCTGTCCGCGAATTTCGTTATCGAGGGCTCCCACACAAGCTGGATGGCATCGTGGCCCATGCAATAATCGAACAAGCGCCCAATCCTGAAAACAGAGTCGTGCTTTCAGATCGTCAAGATCAACTGGGACAACACCTACCCAAGGTAAACTGGTCGACCGGTTTTGAAGAGCGCCACACACTGCTTCAAATGGGGAAGAACTTTGTATCCGAGTTCAAGAAATGCGGCTTACCACCCCCTCAGGTTTCCGAGTGGCTGCGCAATGGAAAGCCGGATCAGGCGGATATGTTTGATGTCGGGCACACCATGGGGACCACGCGAATGTCACTGTCACCAAGGGAAGGGGTCGTTACAACTGATTTGAGAATTCGAGATATTGAGGGACTTTATGCTGCCGGCGGTTCCGTTATGCCAACGACGGGACACGCAAATCCAACACTTATGATGATGTCCCTATCGATTCGCCTTGCAGATCACTTTAAGCAAAAGGGGGCTTCTTAGGCTGAATACTCGTTTCGCAGGTGTTCAGGATGAGTCCATTCCCAAGCGGTGAACGGACGAACGATCCACTATTTTCTTTCGGCTGAAATCAGATCCCTACATACAATGAATGCTACGGTGCTTCTTTGATCACTTTGTAGCAAGGATGGATAATTAAAAAAGTGGTGAGCCGTGCAGGATTCGAACCTGCGACCCACTGATTAAAAGTCAGTTGCTCTACCAACTGAGCTAACGGCCCACTCTTTTGTTGGATCTTGTCGATCCGTGGCGCTCTTTAAGTCATTTTCCCGACCGGGTTCAAGACCTTATTTGCACCTCGTTTCGCCAAAGTAATCAGTATTTCCGGCGACCCGATAGGCGGCCTAATTAGGCAGGTGGCGCTGGGGGGTCAACCCCCTTTTTAAAGGAATCTGCGTCGCAGGGTGGATTCCTTTCAGGCGCAGGGTTATATGCGCGCCATGCAAGGATTACAGAACACTGGTTTGCCCTTCATGAAGATGCACGGGCTGGGCAATGACTTTGTCGTTGTGGACGCGCGCGCGTCTGCGACGCGGATTAGCCCGGCACTTGCGCGGGGAATCGGGCATCGTCAATTCGGCGTAGGTTTCGATCAGCTTGCCGTGATCGAAAACGGCAGGTCGGATGCGCATCTGGTGTTCTACAATTCAGATGGATCTACCTCGGCAGCATGTGGAAATGCCACCCGTTGCATCGCCCGTTTCCTGATGCAGGAATCGGATAGATCCGACCTGACACTGACGACCGAACGCGGCACTCTTTACGCCAAGGACGCCGGAGACGGCCTGACCTCGGTCAATATGGGGCACCCCCAACTGAACTGGAACGAGGTTCCGTTGTCTGAGGAGGTCGACACGCTGGAACTGCCCATCGAGGGAGCGCCGACGGCCACCGGGATGGGCAATCCGCATTGCACCTTTTTTGTTGATGATGCCGAGGCTATCCCTCTGACCGAGTTCGGTTCGCGTTACGAGCACCATCCACTCTATCCTGAGCGTACGAATGTCCAAGTGGCACAAATCATTGGACCGGACCACATCCGCATGCGCGTTTGGGAGCGTGGCGTGGGCATCACCCTGGCTTCGGGATCATCCTCATGCGCCACAGCCGTTGCTGCTGCGCGTCGCGGCCTGACCGGGCGCAAAGTGCAAATTGAACTGGATGGCGGGACGATCTGGATCGACTGGCGCGACGATGGCGTCTGGATGACCGGACCAACCCGCCACGTCTTCTCGGGCACACTGACACCGGAATTTCTGGAATCACTGGAATGAGCGCGCCGAAGTTCACCACCCTGGGCTGCCGCCTGAACGCCTATGAGACCGAGGCGATGAAAGAGCTGTCAGCGCAGGCCGGGCTCACCGACGCGGTGATCGTGAACACCTGCGCCGTCACGGCAGAAGCGGTGCGCAAAGCCCGGCAAGAGATTCGCAAGCTGCGGCGGGAAAACCCTGACGCGCGGCTAATCGTGACAGGCTGCGCGGCCCAGACCGAGCCTGACACCTTTGCCCGAATGGATGAGGTCGACGCGGTCATTGGCAATACCGAGAAAATGCAGCCCGAGACCTGGAAAGGCATGGCGGCGGACTTTATTGGCCAGACCGAGGCCGTGCAGGTCGATGACATCATGTCCGTCACCGAAACCGCAGGCCACCTGATCGACGGTTTTGGCACCCGCTCACGCGCCTATGTTCAGGTTCAGAATGGCTGTGACCATCGCTGCACTTTCTGCATTATCCCCTATGGCCGTGGGAACTCGCGCAGCGTCCCTGCCGGCGTTGTTGTGGATCAGATCAAGCGGTTGGTGGATCGGGGTTATAACGAGGTCGTACTGACCGGCGTTGACCTGACCTCTTGGGGCGCCGACCTGCCTGCGCAACCCAAGCTGGGCGATCTGGTCATGCGGATTCTGAAACTGGTGCCCGACCTGCCACGCCTGCGGATCAGTTCGATCGACTCGATCGAAGTGGATGAGAACCTGATGCACGCCATCGCGACCGAACCGCGCCTGATGCCGCATTTGCACCTTTCCCTGCAACATGGCGACGATCTGATCCTGAAACGGATGAAACGCCGCCATCTGCGCGATGACGCCATCCGGTTCACCGAAGAAGCCCGCAAGCTGCGCCCCGAAATGACCTTTGGCGCCGATATCATCGCTGGCTTCCCGACCGAAACGGATGATCATTTCGAAAACTCGCTGAGACTGGTGACCGATTGCGATTTGACTTGGTTGCACGTGTTCCCTTACTCCAAACGCGACGGCACGCCAGCCGCCCGCATACCGCAGCAGGTGAATGGGAACGTCATCAAGGACCGTGCCGCCCGCCTGCGCGCGGCCGGTAACGCGCAGGTCACGAAACACCTGCAGACCCAAATCGGCAAAACTCATCACATCCTGATGGAAAACCCGCATATGGGCCGCACCGAACAATTCACCGAGGTCGCTTTTGAGGCACCACAGCCCGAAGGGCAAATCGTGAAGGCAACAATCACAAGCGTCACCGGCACGCAGCTACAAGCCTGATCCGGCCTTCATCTGGCCCCCTACCCGATTGCTACAAAAAAACCCCCGCAGCCGTTGGCGCGGGGGTTCAAACATTTCGGGCCTGTGAAACTCAGTCTCGTTTCTTGCCTTTGACACCCGCCCACAGGCGCTTGTTCACAAGGTACAGAAGCACCGACAACAGCGACAGGAACAGAACGCCGACGAAGCCCGAGTATTTGCGCTCCATCATTTTTGGCTCGGCCGTCCACATCAGGAAGGCCGCGATGTCTTCGGACAAGGCTTCGACAGTGGCCGGGTGGCCATCGGCGAATTCAACCTGATCTTCGGACAGCGGCGGCGCCATCGAGATCCAGCCTCCGGGGAAGGCCTTGTTCTCATACAGGATGGTGCCTGCTTCTTCTTTTTCTTCACCGGTATAGCCGTCCAGCAGCGAGGCGATGTATTCCGCGCCACCCATGCCTTTGAAGAACTGGTTGATGCCCAGACCATAAGGTCCGTGGAATCCGGCGCGGGCCTTGGCCATCAGGCTCAGGTCCGGTGCGCCAACACCGTCATTGACCGGGAAGTGGTCGGTCGGGATGGCCGGACGGAAATCGTCCAGCTCGGGATCGAACACTTCGAAGTTGTCTGCCGAATAGGCGATGACTTCTTCTTCCGAATAGCCCAGCGCTTCGAGATCACGCAGAGGCACATAGCGCAGGCCGTGGCAGGCTGCGCAGACCTCGGTATAGATCTGAAGGCCACGCTGCAGCTGGTTTTGATCCCAGGTGCCAAAGGGGCCTTCAAACGAGAAGTGGAAGTCTTCGATGTGCTGCTCGCCACCACCCGCTGCGAAGGACGCAGCAGGGGTAAGGGCCAAAGCAAACGCGGCACCGATTGCAAGTTTCTTGAACATGTTTCCGGTCCCTCTTCTTACTCGGCCGGCGTGGCGTCGGCGTCGGCCTTGCCATAATGCGCGTTGAAGTCTTCTTCGATGGTCTCTGGCTGTGGCAGCGGTTTTTCAATGACACCCAGGATCGGCAGGATCACGAAGAAATAAGCGAACCAGTAGGCCGATGCGATCAGCGAGAAGGTCGCATAGGGCTCTTCCGCGGGCATTGCACCCAGCCACATCAGGGCAAAGAAGTCGATGATCAGCAGATAGAACCACCACTTGAACATCGGGCGGTATTTACCCGAACGCACGGTCGACGTGTCCAGCCAGGGCGCCAGCGCCATTGCCAGGATCGCACCGAACATCGCAATCACACCAAAGAACTTGGCGTCAACGATGCCACCGGTGATGAAGCTGGCAAATTGTACAACCCAGACCTCACCGGTGAAGGCGCGCAAGATCGCATAGAATGGCAGGAAGTACCATTCGGGAACGATGTGTGCAGGCGTTACCAGCGGGTTGGCTTCGATGTAGTTGTCCGGGTGGCCCAGATAGTTCGGCATGTAGCCGACGATGGCCCAGAACACGACCAGGATCACGGCCAGAGCGAACAGGTCCTTGATCACGAAGTACGGCCAGAATGGCAGCGTGTCTTTCTCGGCATCGGCTTTCGACGTGCGGCGAACTTCAACACCTGTGGGGTTGTTGTTGCCGGTGGTGTGGAAGGCCCAGATATGCACGATGACCAGAGCCGCGATAACAAACGGCAGCAGATAGTGCAGCGAGAAGAAGCGGTTCAGCGTGGCATTGTCCACCGCGGGTCCGCCCAGCAGCCAGGTCTGGATCGCGTCACCCACAAACGGGATCGCGCCAAACAGGCCGGTGATCACGGTCGCACCCCAGAAGGACATCTGACCCCAAGGCAGAACATAGCCCATGAAGGCAGTACCCATCATCATCAGATAGATAAGCATACCGATGATCCACGTGATCTCACGCGGGGCTTTGTATGAGCCGTAGAACAGGCCACGGAAGATGTGGATGTAGACCGCAACAAAGAACAGCGACGCGCCGTTCATGTGAATGTAGCGCAGCATATAGCCGCCATTCACGTTGCGCATGATGTGCTCGATGCTAGCGAAGGCCAGATCGACATGCGGGGTGTAGTGCATCACCAGAACAATACCGGTGACGATTTGCAACGCCAGGCAGAACGCCAGGACGATGCCCCAGATCCACCACCAGTTCAGGTTCTTGGGGGTGGGGATCATGATGGTGTCGTAAATCAGGCCGACGATGGGCAAGCGGCTGTTCAGCCACTTCTCGCCGTTTGTCTTCGGCTCGTAATGATCGTGGGGAATTCCGGACATAAGTTTGGGTCTCCCTTAGCCGAGTTTGATGGTGCTGGCGTCGGTCCACTCAGCGGGCGGAACGGGCAGGTTTTCAGGTGCGGGACCCTTGCGGATACGTCCGGCCAGATCGTAGTGCGATCCGTGGCAGGGGCAGAACCAGCCACCAAAGTCGCCAGCATCGCCCAGCGGCACACAGCCAAGGTGCGTACATACGCCCATCTGAACGATCCACGCGCCCGGCGCTTCGCCCTCGGGCGACGGCATCACGCGGTTGGCGTCGGTTGCCGGAGCATCCGCGTTCAGGTTGGAGTTGCGGGCCAGCGGATCAGGCAGTGCATCAACGCCTTCGGCGTCCTGTTCCTGCGCTTCTTGAATTTCGGCACCTGTGCGGTGGCGGACAAACACAGGTTTACCCAGCCATTTCACGGTCAGCTGCGTACCTGGCTCAACGCCGCTCACATCCACGCGGATCGAGGACAGCGCCTGAACGTCTGCCGATGGGTTCATTTGATTGATCAGGGGCCATACGGCTGCACCCGTCGCGACGACACCTGCGCCGCCTGCGACGTAGTAGAGGAAATCTCTGCGGGTGCCTTCGTGGTCTTCTGCGTGGGACACGAGGTTTTCTCCGATTCCGGCGCCCGGGGGTAACCCGAGCAAACATGCATCAGCACCGCATCAAAGCGGCGTCTCATCGCGGCTATCTATCCGGGAGAATTCGGTTCGTCCAGCGGTCATAGGCGCGCAGTGCGCCACAACAGGGCATTCATGTCACAACGAGGGGCGAAAGTTTCAAGATACGGACCTGTTTTTTGGCAAAAACACTCCGGTCCTCCGGCTTTTCCAAATGTGATTCGATTCGCTTCGGCGGGATAGAACGGTGCAGAACCGGCCCAGCCCCAAAAGGTTTTACAGAATGCCGATCCGCCCATCTTGAACTTTTCGTCATATTCGGGAATATTTCCGTATATGAGAAATTCCATGGAAGCCACCTCTGACAAACTGGCCACGCATTTGCGCGGATTGCGAGAGCAGCACGGCATGACCCTCGACACTTTGGCCGGAAGAACTGGTTTAAGCCGCGCCACCCTGTCGCGGATCGAGAAAAACGAAGTCAGCCCGACTGCCGAAACGCTAGGCCGTCTGGCAACGGTCTATGCGGTGCCGATCTCTCAGCTACTTGCCCCGCTGGAGCAAGGTTTCCAACCGATCGTCCGGCGGCACGACCAGCCGTTCTGGACGGATCGTGGGCGCGCGTTTCAACGTCGCAGCGTTTCGCCCCCCAGTGGGCACCTTTCGGTTGAATTGCTCGAAGGAACCCTGACCGCGCGGCAGCGCATCGCCTATGATGCACCCGCAGTTCCGGGGCAAGAGCATCACCTGTATGTCTTGTCCGGGCAGATCGAAATCACGGTCGAGAGGAAAGCTTATGACCTTCGGCAAGGGGATTGCCTGCGGTATATTTTATTTGGCGAAACCGTATTTGAAACGACCCATAGTCCCTGCACTTACGTGATCGCATTGTCATGACCGTTCAGACACCCAACGTCTTCCGCCTTACCCCGACGGATATCGACAACAATCTGACAGATCTATGCCGCACGCTTGTTGACAGCGTTGCCGATGGCGCCGCGATCAGCTTCATGATGCCGCTCGACCATGACAGCGCCGCGCGGTTCTGGACGGATGACGTCAAACCCGCCATCGAAACAGGCGAGCGGCACTTGTTTGGCGCATATTATCAGCGTCGCATGATCGGTACGGTCCAGCTGTTGCTTGCCATGCCCCCAAATCAGCCCCACCGGGCAGAAATCTCGAAGATGATCGTTCACCCTGATGCCAGACGTCGCGGTTTGGGCAAGGCCCTGATGCAAGAGGCCCTGAAATCCGCACAAGAAGCCGGGAAGACACTCATCACACTAGACACGCGCACCGGAGACGTCTCGGAATCCCTTTACAGGTCTGTCGGGTTCAAACCGGCAGGTGTCATCCCCGATTTCGCATTCGACCCGGACGGAAAATCCCGTCACGCGACGACCTATATGTACCGATACCTTTGACTTAAGCTCGAATTCACGGTGACGCCCGACATAGTAAGACGCGCCGCTTCTGCAGGGCATATAGATGTAGAAAATCTGAGTTAAAAATAGATATTTTACAAAGGCTTAGTCATGTTTGATTTCGATTGAACTTTAGACGCAAATGATCGAAATGCGGGAAATCCCAATCTCTGCAGGACGTCTCTCATGTCAAAGCTCTTTGCACCAACCCTGATCCTCGCACTGACCGTGCCCTTTCAGGCGATAGCGGCCGGTGATCCGGCGAAAGGCGAAAAACTCTACAATCGCTGCTCTTCTTGCCACGCAATCATCAAAGATGGCCAAATTCTGGTCAAAGGCGGCATCACTGGCCCGAATCTTTACGGCGTCGTCGGTCGCGTCGCAGGAACCGAGTCAGATTACCTGAACGGAAGCGAGCGTTTGCCCATCGGAATGTTCACCGACGACATGATCCGGGCGGGCCAGGAAGGGCTGGTCTGGACGCAAGAGAATATCGCCACGTATTCCAAAAACCCGATCGCATTTATTCAGGAGTATCTAGATGACGAAACCGCGCGCCCAAACATGAGCGTCAAACTGAAAAAGGGCGCCGATGACATCGCAGCCTATCTGGCGACGTTCAACGAATGATGTCTGTCGCTGGTCGTTCTGCCATCAAAGCGACCAGCGCATTGATCCCCGATCAGGCCGGCGGTTGCGTTGCGGCCATGCTGGGACGCTCGGCAAATTTTTCGTACCAGGCGGCCAGCGCGTCATTTCCCTTGCGCCATCCGCGCGCATCGTGACGGAAATCGACGTAGCCCAGCGCGCAGGCCACTGCGACCTGCCCCATACCCAACGGTCCGGACAGATGCGCCATCCACCGCTGGTTCAACGCGGCGCAGGCGCGTTCTATCTTGTCCCATTGCGCATCGGCCCAGCCCTCCCATTGCTTGTCTTCGGGCCGCATCCGAGCCTCATAGGTGATCAGCAACGCCGCATCCAGAATACCATCCGCCAGCGCCTCAAGCGTCAGCACATCCCAATGCCGGGCACCGTCCTGATAAAGACCGGCCTGCGCGCGCGCGTTCAGAAACGCACAGATAACGCGGCTGTCGAACAGGGTCGGTCCATCTGGGCGCTCTAACGCGGGCACTTTTGTCAGCGGAGCTTTGGCCAATAGCGACTCGGCCGGGGACATTGGCGTCGTTGCAACGTTCAGCAGTTCGACATCCTGTAACTGGTCTGTTTCATGCAACAAAACCATAACCTTACGGACATAGGGCGAAGTGGGACTGAAATAGAGTTTCATAAGAGATCTCCCTGAATTGCCGGAACTCTACAGCACCAAATTTAAAACAAAACCCGTCAATTGGTGCGCCAACCTCACCCTCTCATCAATTTTTGCAGAGCATCAAGCTCGGACCCGATCCCGTCGTTTGCGATGTGTTCTGCCGCGCTCAGGCGGACTGCATCGGGCTTGTTTTGATTCAGCTTCCAGGTGCCTTGAATGTCGTCAATGCGAAACCGGAACGGCACAATCATACGCATCATCTTATCCAACGCGTCCTTGCTCATCTTGCCGGTAGTCCAAGGGGATTTGGGCAGCAGACGCGCCTCATAAAAGGCGGACTGGCGATTTAGCAGGTCCAGCAACTCTTCTTGCGGGCGCTGTTCTAACTCACCGATCAAATGCACAGCGACATAGTTCCATGTCGGAACCTGGTCGTCGATCCCGTACCAATCCGGCGATACGTAGCCATCTGGCCCCGTGACAGCGATTCTGGCTGGTTTAGGGTCTTTCAGCATGCGGACGATCGGATTGGATCTGACAAGGTGCAGCTCGGCCAGCGCGCCATCCTCAGACAGCAGAAACGGCACGTGGCTAATCAACGGCGCTTCATCCGTCGACACCGCAAGAACCCCGAACGCGCGGTCACGCGCAAAGGCAACATGGCGCTCGGTCTCTTCCGCGCGAAATGCTGGATTGGGATGCATGGCTGTCCTCCTGCGAAATCTCTTGCAGAACCGGCCGCACCTTGGCAAGGTCCGCCCGTTCTCAGGGCGGGGTGAAATTCCCCACCGGCGGTATGCGGGCGATGATCCGTAAGCCCGCGAGCGGCCCCGGTGTGCGGGGTGTCAGCAGATCTGGTGAGATGCCAGAGCCGACGGTTAAAGTCCGGATGAAAGAGAACGTGCAGCGCGTCGGCCCTGGCTTGCGCCTGCCCGTGATCGCCTTGGGTGACGTGTCTGTTGCGAAAGGAGATCATGATGACACACACCCGCTATGCTTTTGTGAAAGCCAACTGGCATTCCGATATCGTTGACCAGGCTCTCGAAGGGTTTCTGGAGCTTGTCCCCGCCGAACAGGTTGACGTTTTCGACGTCCCCGGCGCATTCGAAATGCCGCTGCTGGCCCGCGATCTGGCCCAAACCGGGCGCTATGCCGCGGTCGCCTGCGCGGCGTTTGTCGTGAATGGCGGCATATACCGGCACGATTTCGTCGCGCAAGCCGTAGTCGATGGGTTGATGCGCGCCAGTATGGACACCGGTGTTCCGGTACTGTCAGTCTCGCTGACGCCGCACCAGTATCAGGAAACCGATCACCACAATGCCATCTACCGCGCGCATTTTGTCGAAAAGGGTCGCGAGGCTGCGCAGGCGGCCCTGAAGATCACCCAAACGCGTGCGTCGTTGACGCGTGCCGCATAGGCACAGCTGGTTGGGGTTCCCCTGCCCCAACCGCAAATCCGCTTGAGGCCAAGGGCCTCGCCCGCTAATCACGACGCGCAAAGGAGCATGCCCCATGTCGATGAACAGTTTTGGCCACCTTTTCCGCGTCACCACCTGGGGTGAAAGCCACGGGCCCGCATTGGGTGCGACCGTCGATGGCTGCCCTCCGGGTGTTACGATCGACGAGGCGATGATTCAGCAATGGCTGGACAAGCGCAAACCGGGTCAGAACAAGTTCACCACCCAGCGGCGCGAGCCAGATCAGGTCAAAATCCTGTCGGGCGTGTTCGAAGGGCAAACCACGGGCACACCGGTGCAGCTGATGATCGAGAACACGGATCAGCGCTCGAAAGACTACGGTGATATCATGGACAAGTTCCGTCCAGGGCACGCCGATATCACCTACTGGCAGAAGTACGGCATCCGCGATTATCGCGGCGGCGGGCGCAGCTCGGCCCGGGAAACTGCGTCGCGTGTGGCCGCAGGCGGGCTTGCGCGTGAGGCGATCAAACAGATCGCATCGAATGTGCAGATCACCGGATACATGACCCAGATCGGCCCGCACAAGATTGACCGGAGCAATTTCGACTGGTCCCAGATTGAACAGAACCCGTTCTGGACCCCGGACGCACAAGCCGCCGAAGACTGGGCCAACTACCTGGACGAATTGCGCAAGTCCGGGAACTCGGTTGGTGCGATTGTCGAGGTTGTGGCCCGTGGCGTCCCAGCAGGCATCGGTGCGCCGGTTTACGCCAAGTTAGACACTGATTTGGCCGCTGCGATGATGTCCATCAACGCCGTCAAAGGTGTCGAGATCGGCGAAGGCATGGCCGCTGCCGAACTGACGGGCGAAGCCAATGCGGACGAGATTTTCATGGGCCAGAACGGCCCGCAATACAGCTCAAACCACGCGGGCGGTATCTTGGGCGGTATCTCGACTGGGCAGGACATCGTTGTGCGGTTTGCGGTCAAGCCGACTTCGTCGATCCTGACCACGCGCAAAACAATCACCAAATCGGGTGAAGAGACCGAGATCATCACCAAGGGCCGTCACGATCCCTGCGTCGGCATCCGCGCCGTTCCGGTGGGTGAGGCGATGATGGCTTGCGTGATCCTCGACCACCTGCTGCTGCATCGCGGCCAGATCGGAGAGAACCGTGGACGAATCGGCTGATCTGCGCACGCGCCTGCGCGCCGTCGTTGCGCAACGTATGGAAACCGACCCTGCGCATGATCTGGCCCATCTGGACCGGGTCTGGGTAAACGCGCAGGCCATTGCAAACGACCAGACTGACATGCCGGTGCTGTTGGCCTCCGCTTATCTGCATGATCTGGTAAATTTGTCCAAGGACGACCCAGACCGCCATTTGGCATCGCGCCGATCGGCCGAAGAATCAGAGTCTATTTTGCTAAACTTGGGCTATTCTGCAGGTCAGATCCACGCAATCAAACATGCTATCGAGGCACATAGTTTTTCGGCCAACATCACGCCGGAAACGCTCGAAGCCTGCATTCTGCGCGATGCCGACAGGCTGGACGCGCTGGGCGCGATTGGAGTTGCCCGGAATTTCTCAGTCTCCGGTGCTTTGGGACGGTCGCTTTATGACCCGGCAGATCCCTTTGCTGCCAGCCGCCCGCTGGACGACCTGCATTTTTCAATCGACCACTGGAAGGTCAAACTACTGGGCCTTCCTGGCGATATGCTGACCGAGGGTGGCAAAGAGATCGCGCAGCGCAGAATCGCACGCATGATCCGCTTTCTGGAAGAGTTCGCGCAAGAGATCGGCAGCCCACTGCCGACCGATTGGACGAATCTGTAAACGACGCGTTGATCTTTCCCCGCCAAAAGCGCAGGTTCGCGCCGATGGCAAAACCCTTAACATCGCATCGACCTTTGCTGGCCGTCGCTCTGAAAACGAGCGCGGTGTTTTTGTTCACGGTCATGGCGGCGATTGTCAAAGCGCAGTCCGATCACTTCCCACCTGGCGAGATGGTGTTTTTCCGGTCCCTTTTTGCCATTCCGGTGATTGTCATCTGGCTGATGGCGCGCGGAGAATTGGCGCAAGGGTTCAAAGCCCGCAAACCTTCGGGTCATTTCTGGCGCGGCGTGTTGGGCACCACGGCGATGGGGCTTACATTTACCGGCCTTGGCTTGATCCCGCTGCCCGAAGCGACGGCGATTGGCTATGCCACCCCGATTTTCACCCTGATCCTTGCCGCGGTGATGTTAGGCGAACGCATCCGTAAGATCAGAATCGCGGCTGTGTCCATCGGGCTTTTGGGTGTCCTGATCATGATCTGGCCCAGACTGGGTGGCAACAACATGGAAGCTGCTGCCACCTTCGGCGCATTGTGTATTCTGGGTGCGACCGTTGCCAGGGCCTTTGTGCAGATCCACATCCGGCAGCTGGTGCAGGTCGACCATCCTGCGGCCATTGTCTTCTATTTCTCGATGACGGCGACCATCCTGTCCGGGCTGACTATTTTTTGGGGGTGGGTCATGCCCACATGGGAACAGGCAGGCTTTTTGATTCTGGCTGGTCTGATCGGAGGTGTGGCGCAGATTCTAGTGACTTCGTCCTATCGGTTTGGGCAGGCTTCGATGCTGGCGCCCTATGATTACACCTCGATGCTGTTTGCCATCGTCATTGGCTATGTCTGGTTCAGTGAACTGCCAACGCTGGTCATGCTGGCCGGAGCGGCGCTGGTGATTGTGGGGAACGTCGTGGTGATCTGGCGCGAACATCAACTGGGCTTGGAGCGCGGCAAGGCGCGCGCGGTCACGGATCCCAAAGCCTGACCTTTACCTTTGCAGAACTTCCCCTAGGGTGTGCCCAACACAAGATGAGGGTTTCCCATGAGCGACGCACAGGACCACAAGGAAAAGATGCAAAAGGTGCAGGCCCAGCACCGCAAGAAAGTGTCCGAGGCAGTTGATCCGGACCGCGGGCTGGTGCTGATCAACACTGGCAAGGGTAAGGGTAAGTCCTCGGCCGCGTTCGGGGTCGTGATCCGTGCGCTGGGTTGGGGCCAGAAGGTCGGCGTTGTTCAATTCATCAAAGGCAAGTGGAAAACCGGCGAACGTCGCTTTTTCGAAGAACGCGATCTGGTTACCTGGCACACAATGGGCGAGGGGTTCACCTGGGATACCCAGGACCGCGAACGCGACATTGCTGCCGCAAACGCCGCCTTTGACAAGGCACGCGTCCTCATGTCCAGCGGTGACTACGATCTAGTCGTTTTGGACGAGATCAACATTGCGCTTCGGTACGAATACCTGTCGGTTGAACAGGTGATCGATGGGCTGAAAGAACGGTCTGACAAGACCAGCGTGTTCCTGACGGGTCGGGATGCGCCGCAGGCGTTGCGGGACTATGCCGATCTGGTCACCGAGATGACCGAGGAAAAGCACCCGTTTCAGGCCGGAATCAAAGCCCAGCGCGGCGTGGATTTCTGAGCATCAGGGTCTAAACAGCCCCCCCCTCAGGGGCTGTTAAGCTGGCGGGTTTTCGTTGAGAAACCTGACCGATCCGCGTCGACACGCAGCGCTGTCCGGCACCGGTTGTTCAGCCCTGTCGCCCTGGGCTGCCTTGGGTTTGTCGACATAGGCGCAGTAATCGTCGTCACAGCAACATCCGCAAGCGGTGGCCGCTTCGTGTCGTGCCATGATTTCATCAAGTGAGTCACCCATCGTCATTTCCTATTGCGCGTGTCGTTTCCGAGGCGGTGGCGCGCTCTCACCAGGCTATACGCTAAGCCCGCAGACCGCCTCGAAACCCCGTGCTGGATGCTAACACATCTGGCCTTGATCTTTATCTGATTATTTTTGTCGGAATTTGCAAGATCAAAATAACACTTCCTGGATAGCCCCACAGTTGATCGGCTTGGAACGGAGTTACTTCAGGCGTTTTGAGAATACCAATTTCCTGAAATCTCCCTTTTTAGGTTCACATATGCTGATACACGGCGCGAACAAACAGATCAGCAAGCCGCTTGTCGGCTGGACAAGCGGCTCTGGTTTTTTGAGAATTCACCTTGTTGTGGTGAACACAAGGTGCGTCAGGTTCAGGCCGTAACACCCTGCTCTGGTGCGCTAAGCGAGATGACGGCGACCACCGCAGCCCCGTTCAGCCAGTAGAAAATTGCATCCAGGCCAGAAAACCCAAACAGGCTGGGCGCAGCCAGGAAAACGACACCGACCAGAAGATCGACCGCCAAGTGAAAGTTGTAGGGAAGAACACGCCAGATCCCCAAATGGTGATCCGTCAACACCGTCAGGACAAACGCCGCGACGCCGGTGACCACCGACAGCCACAACGCCATCGGGTTGGATTGCCCCAGTCCAAGCAAAAAGGGCAACCCCATCAGCGCAATGGCAACAGGATAGTCCAGATAAGCGTGAATATTGCGGGTGACAAAGCGGAGAGACATGAGAGTTCCTTTCCTGATATGGGATGACCTCAAACTAGGAAAGGATCTCGGAACGTTTAATTCTGGATCGTCCGTGAAACGTTGCAGATCGTCCAGAGTTTCAATTCGATCAGTGCATTGATCGATAGGCGGCTGGCGATACGCCAACCTGCTTCTTGAACACCCGCGAAAAGGCGGCTTCCGAAGCATAGCCGACCTCGGCCGCGGCATCGGCCACGTTCCAGCGGGCCTCAGTCAATCCGTGACACGCAATCTGCATCCGCCAATCGGTCAGATACTGCATGGGCGTTGTCCCCATCTTGTCTGCGAATAGCTGTGCGAACGCAGTGCGAGACATTCCGGCCTCACGTGCCAGAGACTCGACGCTCCACTCTTGCGCGGGCGAATGGTGAAACGCAGTCAATGCACGCGAAATGCGGGAATCGGCGAACCCGGCAAGCGCGGTTTCGCTGGGGCTTTGATGTTCAAGATGGGCCCGAATGGCCTGCGCAAACAGGACCTCGGACAGTTTCAACGCTATGAGGTCACCACCGATCCGCGCGCCGTTGATCTCGGACCCGATCATACGCAAGGTGGCTTCGATCCAGGCCCCGGCTTCCTCGCCATAGTTTTCGATCAGGATGTATGGGGGAAGCCGATCAATCAGCATATGCCCTGTTCCCTGTCGCCCCGGCGGCCCGGTGAAAGAGAAATGACCGCAGATCAATTGCGTATCGCGGCTTTTGTCTTCGCCGCCATAAATCAGAACCCCGTCGCCCTTGTACCCGGCCTCTTCCAATACGTGTTCAAGCGGCAGGGCATCCAGCGGTTGAACCTCATTGCACAATAACGCATGGGCTGATCCGTGCGGGATCACGATCAGGTCGCCTTGCTTCAATCGCAAGGTTTGCCCTGTGTTAGAGAGAAATACTTTCAACTCTCCGCGTTGTACAAAGTGAAATCTGGCCACATTTTGATAGGCCGGCACCTGTATACCGAAGGGCGGCGTGAAAGAGGTTCGAAAGTAAAACGTGCCCTTCAAGGACAGGCGGGTAAGTATATCGCTAAGCAGATCCAACATTGGATTAAGATAGCCGCGGCTGCGCGTTCGTCCAGCCATGCGGACGATCTGCAAGTCATTATGAACAAATGGCAATGAAAAAGCCCCCGCGATAGCGCGAGGGCTTCTGTCAATGCATCTGAGTGTTATCAGGCGCGGACCAGTGCCTCATAATCGGCGGCGATCTCGCGGGTCAGGTCTCCGACCTCAAACGTATAATCGCCGATCTGTCCCACCGGGGTCACCTCGGCTGCGGTGCCAGTCAGCCAGCACTGTTCGAAATCCGCCATTTCCTCGGGCTTGATGCGGCGCTCGTGGACGGTGATACCTTTGTTTTTCAGCATCTGAATGACGGTCTGACGGGTGATCCCGTTCAGGAAGCAATCAGCCAGAGGTGTATGTACCTCACCATCTTTTACGAAGAACACATTCGCACCTGTCGCTTCGGCCACGTAACCGCGCCAATCCATGAACAGCGCGTCCGAGCAGCCCTTGGCCTCGGCCTTATGCTTCGAGATGGTGCAGATCATGTACAGACCCGCCGCCTTGGCGTGCACCGGAATAGTTTCCGGGCTGGGGCGTTTCCATTCCGCGATATCCAGCTTGGCACCCTGCATCTTGGCGTCACCATAATAGGCACCCCAAGGCCACACGGCGACGGCCATCCGGACCGGGTTCTTGGCTGATGCCACACCCATGTCTTCCCCGGAGCCACGCCAGACCAGCGCACGGACATAGGCGTCCTGCAGACCGCTGGCTTTCAGCGCTTCGTCCTTGGCGGCCTCGATGTCATCCACCGAATAGGGCATAGGCATGTCCAGCGCTTCGGCCGAGGCAATCAAACGCTCAGAATGTTCGCGACTTTTGAAAATCTTGCCGTTATAAGCACGTTCACCTTCGAACACCGAAGACGCATAGTGCATCGCGTGGGACAGGATATGCACATTGGCTTCGCGCCAGGGCACAAGTTTGCCATCCAACCAGATGACGCCATCACGATCATCATACCCCGCCATGCGAAACCTCCTGACATGGGATCAATTTCCGATTATTGCGTAAATTAAGTCCACATCGGACATAAAGTTGCGCAAAAACTGCGATTCGATACCCGTCCACTCTTGGAATGTCAATAACGCTGACATAAACTCGGGTCGAGTAACGAATGAGGCATACTATGTCGGATACCCGCCCCGCCCCAGCCTTTGGTGGCGAGAGCCTGTTGTTTTTGACCGACGAACAGTTGCGGCAGGGGATCGAGGCGATGTTTTTCGCCTATCGCGGCTTTACCGCAGATCCTGATCGCATACTGACCGAAATGGCCTATGGACGGGCGCACCACCGGGCAATCCACTTCATCAACCGCGCGCCGGGTACGACTGTCAACAACCTTCTGGCCATTCTGGGCGTAACAAAACAGTCTCTGAACAGGGTTTTGCGGACGTTGATCGACGACGGTCTGGTCGAAAGCCGGGTCGGATCAGTGGACAAACGCGAAAGACACCTATTTCTGACAGAACAGGGCAAGGCGCTAGAGGCCAAACTGTCTGAGGCCCAGCGCGTCCGAATGCGTGCGGCGTACAAAAAGGCGGGACCCGAGGCTGTGTCGGGGTTTCGTAAAGTGCTTGAAGCAATGATGGATGCTGATATGCGTCATGCCTATACGAAACTGCGGGATACCACCTCATGAACGAAATGGATGCCCATCTGCTGATCGTCGACGATGACGAGCGCATTCGCGATCTGTTGAAGAAGTTTCTGATGCGGAACGGATTTCTGGTCACCGCTGCAAGGGATGCAGCACATGCACGGCGGGTGCTTTCGGGGTTGGATTTCGACATGATCGTGCTGGACGTGATGATGCCCGGCGAGGATGGGGTCAGCCTGACCAAGGCGCTGCGCGAAACCCATACCACTCCTATCCTGCTGTTGACCGCGCGCGGCGAAACCGAACATCGCATTGCCGGACTTGAGGCCGGTGCGGATGACTACTTAGCCAAACCGTTCGAGCCAAAAGAGCTGTTGTTGCGGATCAATGCAATCCTGCGGCGGATGCCGGAAACGCCTGCGCAGGACGCGACGGCGAAGATACTGCATCTTGGTCCGATCCGGTACGATATCGAGCGTGGCGAGATGTGGCAGGGCGAAGACCCGGTGCGCCTGACGGCGACCGAAAGCCAGTTGATGAAGATTTTTTCGGCCCAGCCCGGAGAGCCGATCAGCCGAACCAAACTGGTCGAAGATCTGGGCCGCGACAAGGGTCAGGCGCAGGAACGCGCGGTGGACGTTCAGATCACCCGTCTGCGCCGCAAAATCGAACAGGACCCCAAGCAGCCGCGTTACCTGCAGACCGTCCGCGGCGCCGGATATATGCTGGCACCAGATTGATTCAGCCGTGGCGCGGCGCTTTCTTGCCTTGGGCGAGGATAATTATGGCCAGATGAAGATGGGATCCCGATGACAACCGCCCTTTTGACCCACGCCGATTGCCTTGATCACGTGACACCGCAAGGTCACCCCGAGAGGGTGGCGCGGTTAGAGCATATTCTGCATGCGTTAGAAGGCTTGGAACTGACACGTGTAACCGCCCCTTTGGCGGCGGATGACGACCTGCTGCGCGTGCATCCGGAAAGCCATATCCGTGAAATCCGTAATAGCAGGCCATCCGATGGCTTTAAACAGATTGACGGCGACACCTTCATGTCTCCGGGGTCGGTGGACGCGGCTTACCGGGCTGCAGGTGCGGTTGTGCGGGCGGTAGATATGGTTTTGGGTGGCGAAGCCTCGAATGCGTTTTGCGCCATCCGCCCGCCCGGTCACCATGCCGAAACCGAAACGGCAATGGGGTTCTGCCTGTTTGGAAACGCCGCGCTGGCGGCCAAGCACGCATTGGATCATCATGGATTGAAACGCGTAGCCGTCGTCGATTTCGACGTTCACCACGGAAACGGCACGCAGGATCTGCTGTGGGACGAAAGACGTGCACTGGTGATCACCAGCCAGCAAATGCCGCTGTGGCCCGGATCGGGGCGCCCGGATGAAACCGGCGCTTATGAGACCGTTTTGAACATCCCGCTGGCACCCGGCACTGGTGGGACCGAGATGCGGACAGCTTACGAAACGCAAGCCTTCCCGAGACTGCGCGCATTCAAGCCGGAACTGATCATCATCTCGGCAGGTTTTGATGCGCATCAGGACGATCCGCTGGCCAACTTGAACTGGTCTACAGGCGATTTTGCCTGGGTTACGGCTGAGCTGTGCAAGATCGCCGATGAGCTGTGTGAGGGCCGTATCGTCTCGACTTTGGAAGGCGGGTATGATCTGAACGCCCTTGCCGAGGCCACTCGCGCCCATGTGGAAGAACTGATGAAGGCAGCCCGATGACCGATACTCCTGTTGATCAGATGACATTCGAACAAGCGATGAAAGAGCTTGAGGCCGTTGTCGGCCAGTTGGAGCGTGGTGACGTGGCGCTGGATCAGTCCATTGCGCTGTATGAGCGCGGTGCCGCGTTGAAGAAACGCTGCGAAGACGAATTGAAGCGGGCTGAAGAAAAGGTCGCAGCCATTACTTTGGATGCCAATGGGCAGCCAACCGGGACGACGCCTGTCGAAGGTCAGTAAATGTTCAAGGAAATTCTGGCGCAGGATGCCGCGCGGATTCAGGCTCAGTTCGATCTGGTCCTGAGCGCGCTGGACGAATTGGATGTTACCCGGGCGATGGCCTACACCACCCAGGGCGGCAAGCGATTGCGCGGGTTTCTGGTTCTGGAAAGCGCGCGGATGCATGGCATCGACTCAACACAGGCAATCTGGCCTGCGACAGGCATCGAAGCCCTACACGCCTATTCTCTGGTCCATGATGACCTTCCCTGCATGGACGATGACGATCTGCGACGTGGACGTTCGACCGTGCACGTAAAGTGGGACGAAGGCACCGCCGTTCTGGCCGGTGATGCCCTGCAGACACTGGCCTTTGAGCTGTGCACCCGGCCCGAGGTCGGAAGTGCAGAGGTTCGTGCTGAATTGGCTCTAACCCTGGCCCAAGCAAGCGGTGCGCAGGGAATGGTGCTGGGGCAAGCGCTCGATATGGCGGCTGAAACAGCGGCCGCGCCCCTGACACTGGAGCAGATCACCACGCTTCAGGCTGGCAAAACCGGTGCGCTGATTGAATGGTCCGCCTGCGCCGGTGCGCGTTTGGCCCAGGCAGATCCCGAACCCTTGCGCCAATATGCCCAGGCGCTTGGCCTTGCTTTTCAGATCGCTGATGACATTCTGGATGTTGAAGGTGATGCCGAGAAGGCCGGCAAACGACTGCAAAAGGACGCCCAGGCGGGCAAAGCCACGTTTGTTTCGCTTTTGGGTCTGAACGCCGCGAAATCCCGCGCCGTAGAACTGGTCGATCAGGCCTGCGCTGCGTTGGATGGTTACGGTGCCAAGGCTGAAACCTTGAAGGACGCGGCACGCTTCGTTATTGCCCGGGACAGCTAAGCCAGGAACGCCACATGTCTGACCGCCCGAATACACCCCTACTGGACCTTGTGAACCGCCCTGCGGATCTCAAGCAGTTTTCGGACGCACAGTTGCATAAGTTGGCGCAGGAATTGCGGACCGAGACAATATCGGCCGTGTCCGTCACCGGTGGGCATCTGGGCGCGGGTCTGGGCGTGGTCGAATTGACGACCGCCCTGCACGCCGTGTTCGACACGCCGCGCGACAAGATCATCTGGGACGTTGGTCATCAGTGCTATCCGCACAAAATCCTGACCGAGCGGCGCGACCGTATCCGTACGCTTCGCATGAAGGACGGGCTGAGCGGCTTCACCAAGCGCAGCGAAAGCCCCTATGACCCGTTTGGCGCAGCGCACAGCTCAACCTCGATCAGTGCCGCGCTGGGGTTTGCCGTTGCGCGCGATCTGGGCGGTGTGACGCCCGAGGGATTGGGTGACGCGATTGCCGTGATCGGTGACGGTTCAATGTCTGCAGGCATGGCCTTCGAGGCGATGAACAACGCCGGACACCTGAAGAAACGCCTGATCGTCATTCTCAATGACAATGAAATGAGCATCGCACCGCCTGTCGGCGCGCTGTCCAATTACCTGTCGCGCATTTACGCCGAAGAGCCATTCCACGATCTGAAAGCCGCCGCCAAAGGTGCAGTGTCTTTGTTGCCGGAACCCTTCCGCGAAGGCGCCAAGCGCGCCAAGGAGATGCTCAAGGGCATGGCCGTGGGCGGCACATTGTTTGAGGAGCTGGGCTTTTCCTATCTCGGCCCGATCGACGGGCACGATATGGATCAGCTGTTGCCTGTCCTGCGCACGGTCAAGGCCCGCGCCACGGGCCCGATCCTGATCCACGTGCTGACAAAGAAGGGCAAGGGGTATGCCCCAGCCGAGCAGGCCCGCGACAAAGGCCATGCGACAGCGAAGTTCGACGTCGTCACGGGCGAGCAGAAGAAAGCACCCTCAAACGCACCGTCTTACACATCGGTCTTTGGCAAAACGCTGGTGGAAGAGGCCGCGCGCGATGACAAGATCGTTGCGGTCACCGCCGCGATGCCCGACGGCACCGGGCTGAACTTGTTTGCGGAACGCTATCCGTCGCGCTGTTTCGATGTGGCGATTGCCGAACAACACGGTGTGACCTTCGCCGCCGCTCTGGCTGCGGGGGGGATGAAGCCCTTCTGCGCAATTTATTCCACATTTTTGCAGCGTGGATACGATCAGGTCGTGCATGACGTGGCCATTCAGCGCCTGCCGGTTCGTTTTGCGATCGACCGTGCAGGGTTGGTGGGCGCAGATGGCGCGACCCATGCGGGGTCGTTCGATATCGCCTATTTGTCCAACCTGCCCGGCATCGTGGTCATGGCCGCAGCGGATGAGGCCGAGTTGGTGCATATGGTGGCCACCGCCGTCGCGCATAATGAAGGCCCCATCGCCTTCCGCTATCCTCGCGGCGAAGGTGTCGGCATCGACTTGCCCGAACGTGGTAAAGTTCTGGAAATCGGCAAAGGCCGGATCATCCAAGAAGGCGCGCGGGTCGCACTATTGTCCTTCGGGACACGGCTGGCCGAAGTGCAGAAAGCGGCCGAAGCTCTGGCCGCGCGTGGGATCAACCCCACTATCGCTGATGCTCGATTTGCCAAGCCCTTGGACCGCGACCTGATATTGGATCTGGCCGCCAACCACGAGGCGTTGATCACCATTGAAGAAGGTGCCATCGGCGGCTTTGGCAGCCATGTTGCCCAACTTTTGGCCGATGAAGGCGTCTTTGATCAAGGCCTCAAGTACCGTTCAATGGTTTTGCCCGATACCTTTATCGACCAGGCCAACCCCGCAGATATGTATACAGTAGCGGGCCTGAATGCCGAGCAAATCGAGGCCAAAGTGCTATCCGTTCTGGGTGTAGCAACCATCGGCGAAAAACGCGCCTGAGGCACGATGCTAGGCAACTGAATTTCACCGTTGTTTGAAAATCCGTAAGCAGCGTTTTTGGCGTAATTTTCGGAAAGCCGTCGAATTCATCCGGTTTCGGGTGAGTCCTTCAGAACACAGAAACCACTTGCGTCCCGGCGCGCCGTTCCTGCACGCCCGCTTTTCTGATAATGGTAAGAAAAACGAAAACTCCACCCTTGAGCAGGCGGGCGGATGAGAAACACGATAGCAGCGTTGGCTACGCTCGTTCTGATGAGTATGCCGGCAAGTTCAAAAGAGATTCAGGTTGGCAATGATCCGGGTGGGCGGATTGTGGATCGCATGGTTCAGATCGAAATCGCCAACCGGACAAACGCGCAGTTTCAAATCATCGGAGATTTTTGCCACTCTAGCTGCACTATGCTGCTGGGTGCGGACGAAGTTTGCGTTTCGCCCGAGACTATCTTTGGCTTTCATGGCCCCCATCGCTCGAACCGAAAGAAAATGACGGCAGATGAGTTCGACAGGAAAAGCGCGTCACTGTCCAGCTACTACCCAAACCCGGTCAGAAACTGGTTTATGTCCAAAGCGCGGTTCGCCGGACCAAATGAACTTTTGTTCGTGACCGGCAAGTACCTGATAGGTCTCGGCGTGCAGGAATGTGCTTAGGGCAACGACGCCCTAATCCTGCAACCACCCGCTGATAGGAAACCCTATGCCCGCGGCCATCGTCGCCGACACGACCACCTATTCGGCATCTTCCATTTTGGTTGCATTGAGTTGCGCGAAAAGCTCGGGTCCGACGCGATCATACAGTTCGATCTGAGTCTCCAGAAAGTCGATATGACCTTCTTCATCCAACATCAGGCTTTCGAACAATCCCATCGAGACATAGTCTCCTGCCTCTTTGCAGACATCCCGCGCCTCTTTGTAGAGCGCGCGCGCGCTTTGTTCCGCCGCCAGATCGCATTCCAGCGTTTCCCGGGGGTTTTCGCCGATCCGCAGGGGATCAAGTTTTTGCAGGTTGGGATGACCTTCCAGGAAAATGATCCGCTCGATCAGTTTGTCGGCGTGTTCCATCTCTTCAATGGATTCTTCTCGACTTTTCTTGGCCATGCTGCCAAGGCCCCAATCGTCTTGCAGGCGATAATGCAACCAGTATTGGCTGACGGCTGTTAGTTCGTGGCGCAGAGCTTTGTTCAGGTATTCAATTACCTTTTTGTCACCTTTCATGATGAAACTCCTTGGCTTTGTCTAAGAATTGGCGTGGAAACAACTTTTTAAGCTGAATGCTACCACCAGAGCAGCTTAACCCAAAACCTTCAAATATCTGTTTTAAAACAGGTAATTGAAAATTTCCTGACGATTCTCGTTTGAATCAGAACCCGTCACTTGAAAGCGTTTTTCCACCGCACATACGATTCCCTGATACCTGCTTACCGATCGCAAGCATGGCCCTTGCGGATCAAAATCACGCAGGCAAATAGCTCCGGGGTGTGAACTGCGCCAGCATCCGATGACGGCCCGCAGGATCGAACCAAAAGTGAGATACGAGGTAGGCCGCTAGTTTAGCATATCTATAAAGGAGAAAATGGTGCCTCAAGAGGGACTCGAACCCCCGACCTTGTCCTTACGAAGGACCTGCTCTACCAGCTGAGCTATTGAGGCAAGCGACGGTTCCTTTAAACCCTCGGGCAGATGCGTGCAAGTCTCGATATCCTCGGACGCCTACCGGTGTGTGATGGTGATTCCCGCAGCTCAGATCGCTTGAAGCCCATTCCATCACCACGCTCCAGCAAGAATATCACGCCTGCTCCAACGCTTACGCGCACCTTCGATGGCCATGTATTTTCGGTTGACTGGGTTGTCTTATTTTAATATTTCATGAAATATGATAGAACAGATAACAGACCAATTGGCCATCCTGGGTCATCCGCAGCGTATCCTTGTGTTTCGCATGCTCATGCGACGTTTTCCTGACAGTGTTCCGGCGGGCGAGTTGGCGGCGGAGCTCGACGTGAAGGCCAGCACCTTGTCGAACTATCTGAACGCGCTTCAGCGTTCCGGGCTGGTCAAGCAGGAACGTTCCGGGACATCTCTGCTCTATTCGATTGAAATGAAAAACGTGCAGCAGATGCTCGACTATCTGATTGTCGATTGCTGTCGCGGTCGCCCTGATATCTGCATGCCGTTTGCTCAGGGAAATAAGGCGGCGACGGATCGGAAATTCAACGTCTTGTTTTTGTGTGTGGGCAATTCTGCCCGGTCGATTTTTGCGGAATCCCTGCTGCGCACGCTGGGAGGTGACCGGTTCAACGTTTTCTCGGCCGGCACGCAACCCACATCCGAGCTCAACCCGATGGCCGTGCAAGTTCTGGACGACAAAGGACATGACACATCCATCCTGCGATCCAAGAACATGTCCGAATTTGCAACCCCCGGCGCGCCCGAGATG
Organism: Ruegeria sp. CDSB086; assembly: GCF_059611065.1. Taxonomy (NCBI): domain Bacteria; kingdom Pseudomonadati; phylum Pseudomonadota; class Alphaproteobacteria; order Rhodobacterales; family Roseobacteraceae; genus Ruegeria; species Ruegeria sp. CDSB086. Next base: position 260,740 of record NZ_JBXWOV010000004.1, read on the forward strand.
GACTTCGTCTTCACGGTCTGCAATCAGGCCGCGAATGAGGAATGCCCCGCTTGGGAAGGCCAGCCAATCAGTGGCCATTGGGGCATGCCGGACCCGGTCAGGGCCGAGGGCACGGATGCCGAAAGAAGCCTTGCATTTCAACATGCATATGGCGCGCTCAAGCGCCGGATTGAGGCCTTTACGTCTTTGCCGGTCGAAAGCCTCGACCGGATCGCACTGCAAACTGCTGTTGATGACATCGGCAGGACGCCCACTGAGGACATGAAATGACGACTTATGCTGTGAACGGATTGGGCCGGATGGGAAAGCTGGCCTTGAAACCGCTGCTCGACAAAGGCGCAAAGATCGCCTGGATCAATGACGCAATAGGCGATCCCGAAATGCACGCGCACCTGCTGGAGTTTGACACTGTTCATGGGCGCTGGGATGCCGCGTTCGTGCATGACGCCGACAGCGTTACGATCAACGGCACCCGCCTACCCATTATCGGCACCAGAGATCTGGCGGAACTACCGCTGGACGGTGTCGATGTGGTGATCGACTGCACCGGTGTTTTCAAGACCCAGGCCAAGCTGGCCCCCTATTTCGAAGCGGGTGTTAAGAAGGTTGTTGTCTCGGCCCCGGTCAAAGATGGCCCGACCGCCAACATCGTTATGGGCGTGAACGAGGCCACTTATGATCCGGATGTCCACAGCATCGTGACGGCGGCCTCGTGCACCACGAATTGTCTGGCCCCAGTGGTCAAGGTCATCCACGAAAACCTTGGTATTCGCCACGGGTCGATGACCACAATTCACGACGTGACCAACACGCAAACCATCGTGGACCGCCCCGCCAAAGATCTGCGCAGGGCGCGATCTGCTTTGAACTCTCTGATCCCGACCACCACCGGGTCGGCCACGGCAATCACGCTGATCTACCCGGAACTCAAGGGGCGGCTGAACGGCCACGCGGTGAGGGTTCCCTTGCTGAATGCCTCGCTGACCGACTGCGTCTTCGAGGTTGAGCGTGAAACCACAGTCGAAGAGGTCAACGCGCTTTTCAAGGCCGCGGCCGAAGGTGAGTTGAAAGATATCCTTGGCTATGAGACGCGGCCGCTGGTTTCCACCGACTACACCAACGACGAACGGTCCTCGATTGTGGATGCGCCCTCGACCATGGTGGTGAACGGGACACAGGTGAAGATCTATGCCTGGTACGACAATGAAATGGGTTACGCGCATCGTCTGGTCGACGTTGCCCTGATGGTTGGTGCATCGCTGTGACCCAAAGGCCCGAAGGTATGTCGGCCTATATCACGGTCACAGCAGCCTATTGGGCCTTCATGCTGACCGACGGGGCCCTGCGTATGCTGGTGCTGCTGCACTTTCATAGCATGGGATTCTCGCCGGTTCAGTTGGCATATCTGTTTGTTCTGTATGAGATCGCCGGCATGGGCACGAACCTTGCCGCCGGTTGGATCGCGGCGCGGTTCGGGCTGACCTCGACGCTTTATGCAGGGCTGGCACTGCAGATTGCAGCGTTGCTGGTTCTTACGCAACTAGACCCTAATTGGGCGATCCCGGTAAAAGTTGTCTTTGTGATGATTGTGCAAGGGGCCAGCGGGGTTGCAAAGGACCTGGCCAAGATGTCCTCAAAATCCGCCGTCAAACTGCTGGCCCCGACCGAGGGCGGAGGGTTGTTTCACTGGGTCGCTATTTTGACCGGCTCGAAGAACGCTGTGAAAGGGTTTGGGTTTCTGCTTGGGGCGGCACTGTTGGCGACAGTGGGCTTCATGTGGGCTGTTCTGGCAATGGCGATCATACTTGCCGCATTCCTCGTCGCCGTCATCCTGTTAATGCCGACCGGTCTGCCCAAAGGGCGCAAAGGCGCCAAATTCTCCGAGGTCTTTTCAAAATCCGCCAATGTGAACTGGCTATCCGCCGCTCGTGTCTTCCTGTTTGGGGCGCGGGACGTGTGGTTCGTGGTCGGCATACCGATCTATTTCTACGCGGTGCTGTCGGACGGAACCGAGGATGGCAACCGTGCCGCATTTTTCATGATCGGTACATTCATGGCCGTTTGGGTCATACTTTACGGTGCTGTTCAGGCCAGCGCGCCGAAAATCCTGCGTGCAAAGGAACGCTCGGAAGGGGATCTGATCCACGCTGCCAAGAATTGGGCCGCGGCGCTGTTTTGCGTGCCTGCTACCCTAACCATCGCGGTTCTTCTCTCATCCGGCCCCGAGACATGGCTGACCGTTACGCTGGTTGTGGGCCTATTGGCATTTGGGGCAATCTTCGCCGTCAATTCGGCGCTGCATTCATACCTCATCCTGGCCTTCACCAAGTCCGAGCGTGTGACGATGGATGTGGGCTTTTACTACATGGCCAACGCGACTGGCCGCCTGGTCGGCACTATCCTGTCGGGACTTACCTATCAGATTGGCGGGCTTCCACTGGTTCTGGGCACCGCTGCTGCTATGGTCGCGCTGGCCGCCCTGACATCCGGCAAACTAACCGACCAGACGAATGAGGCATATACATGAGCATTTTCGAACGCTACCTGACCGTTTGGGTCGCGCTGGCCATGGTTGGCGGCGTATTGATCGGACTGGTTGCACCCGGCCTGGTTCAACTGATCGCCTCGGCCGAAGTGGCCAGCGTCAATCTGGTCGTGGCCTTGCTGATCTGGGCAATGGTCTACCCCATGATGGTCGGCGTCGACTTCGGCGCAGTGGCGGGCGTTGCACGCCAGCCACGCGGGCTGATCGTGACGCTGGTGGTCAACTGGCTGATTAAGCCGTTCACCATGGCCTTTCTTGCGGTTCTGTTCTTTGAGCACGTCTTTGCACCATGGATCGAACCTGAAGACGCGGCTCAATATACGGCCGGGCTGATCCTGCTGGGTGCTGCACCGTGCACCGCCATGGTGTTCGTCTGGTCTCAGCTGACCAAGGGCGATGCGACCTATACGCTGGTGCAGGTTTCCGTGAACGACCTGATCATGGTGGTGGCATTCGCCCCAATCGTGGCCTTTCTGCTGGGCGTGACCGACATTCAGGTTCCATGGCAGACACTGGTTCTGGCAACTGTGTTGTATGTGGTATTACCGCTGATCGCCGGCCTGATAACGCGGCGTACCTTGGGATCGCCCCAGGCCATCGACGCATTTTCCGCACGTGTCAAACCGTGGTCGGTCATGGGCTTGATCGCCACTGTCGTCATTCTGTTCGGCTTGCAGGGACAGACTATTCTGGCCAAACCGCTGGTGATCGTCCTGATCGCAGTACCCATCCTGATCCAGAGCTACGGCATCTTTGCCCTGGCTTATGGTGCAGCCTATGCCCTAAAGGTGCCGCACCGGATCGCCGCACCCTGCGCAATGATTGGCACGTCCAATTTCTTTGAGCTGGCTGTCGCTGTGGCCATCAGCCTGTTCGGTCTGAACTCGGGCGCGGCTCTGGCGACTGTGGTCGGCGTATTGGTAGAGGTCCCGGTGATGCTGTCGTTGGTGGCATTTGCAAACCGAACGCGCGCGCGGTTCCCCGAACCTGCGCCGTCGTAGACCTAACTAACGCTCCATCGTGTGTGTCAGAGAACTGGAACAAAGAACGGCTTTAGCCGTTCCTTTTCCGAGATCGCAGACAGCACCGCCCAGGCGGTATCCAGCGACTCGCGGATCGTGACATCCATATCCAGGTATCGATAGGTTCCCAAGCGACCGACAAATGTGACGTTTCGCGTGCTTTCAGCGAGCGCAACATACTCACCCAGTAGCGCTTTTTCCTTTAGCTGACGGATCGGGTAATACGGTATGTCATCCGGACCAGCAGCTCGAGAAAACTCGCGATAGCAGACCGAGCCGTCATGCGTTTCCCATGGCGAAAAGTGTTTGTGCTCGGTAATCCGGGTAAAGGGCACCTCTTCCTCGCCATAGTTCATCACCGCGCAACCTTGGTAGTCGCCGTCATAGGTGAACCGTTCGAAATCAAGCGTGCGATAACCCAGGCGCCCAAGCTCGTAGTCGAAATAGCCATCCAGCGGGCCAGAATAGAAAACGTGATCGAAGCCATCCGCCATGCCGCGATCGAAAGTGGTATTCAGCTTCACTGTGATGCCGGGGTGATCGAGGATGCCACCAATCATGTCGGTATACCCATTCTCGGGCATGCCTTGGAATTTATGGAAAAAGTAATTGTCGTCGTAGTTAAACCGCACTGGCAGACGTTTAAGGATCGACGCCGGCAGCTCGGATGGGTGACATCCCCACTGTTTGATCGTGTAGCCTTTGAAAAACGCCTCATAAAGGTCGCGACCGACGAACCGCATCGCCTGTTCCTCGAAACTCTGCGGGTTGGTGATGGATGTATCAGCCTGTTCTTCGGTGATAAACGCGCGGGCTTCGTCCGGGTGCATGGTCTTGCCAAAGAACTGGTTGATTGTATGCAAGTTCACCGGCAGCGAATAGACCTGCCCGCGCGAGGTGGTCTTGACCCGGTTCTTGTAAGGCAAGAAGTTGGCGTATTGGTTCACATACTGCCAAACCTCTTCGTCATCCGTGTGGAAGATATGTGGCCCGTACACATGGACCATCACGTCAGTATCGGCATCCCGTTCTGTATGGCAATTGCCGCCGATATGGTCGCGGCTGTCCACAACTGTAATGTCGTGCCCCTGTTCAGCAAGTTCCCGACCGATCACAGCCCCAGACAATCCGGCCCCAACCATCAAAAACTGCATATCAGGGGCTTTCCTGTTTCATCGAAATCGTCGTCATGTCGAGGGGTTTGATCAGCTGACGGCGGGCAATCTTGAATATACCCGACCGCGCCTCGCTGGCACTGCGGAACTTCGGCAGGACCGACATCCACGCCCGGCACATGTGCCATCCCAACTGCAAACGGCCGGAGATGGGTTGTCCACCTTGCAGGATCGCGGCAAAGACGACCGGAACGGTACGCCGCGACAGATCAAACATCTGCTTTAGAACGGCCTCTTCTTCCTCTGAGCTGAGGTTATTCGACTCGGCCATCGCAGCTTTCAGGTTCTTTCCGATCGGCCGCGTGTGGTGCATCGCAATTTCGTCCAGAATGGCGGTTCGAAACGCGCCAGCCTCGGCCCATCGGCACCATATATAGTCCAGACCATAGCCGCTCATGGTGCCCTGAAAAAGCGGCAGTGCTTTCTGCAGGATATCCTTGTGCAGGCACGGGGCCATGATCTCAATATAGTTTGTGTACCGCAGCACGAAGCCCGGGCATTGGCTGAATACAAAATGCGAGAAATAGCTTTCGGGGGTCAGCGACGGTTGTGCAATACGCAGTCCGTGAACCTGCATGGCATCAAACAGCGCATTTACATCCGTAGCGCTGATGTCCAGATCGTCATCCGGCAGCCAATAGTAGTCATACTTATCAAGGTCACGGTCAGCGAGGGTTTTGAACAACCCATCCCATTTGCCGCCTTTTACCAGCACAGCCTCGACACCGGGTTCAGGTTTGAATGCCGCAAATGCCTCGTCTGAGAAATAGCTGATCAGAAGATCGTAGGTGCGATCTTCATAGGGAATTTCTTGCCACCGATGGTGCAATGACTTGTTGCCCGCACGGACAACCACAAGGCTATTCTTCATGCGCGGTTCCGAACCCGATTGCCGGCCTGCATCAAAGGGCCGAGCCCTTCAATCATGTCTGGGTTCAACGGATGGCTCAACCGTCCGTACGTGTATTTTGTCTGGTACATTAGGTTTCGAACGAATCTGGCCATGGGCGAGCCGGGTTTCATTTTACTGCGGCAGTGATCAATCGTGCTGTCTACCTCTTTGCGCTCTGCGACCATCTGCTCGGCAAGTGTGAGGATAGGCACGTTGTGTTCCCAATAGAATTTCAGGTCGATGTCGATGGGGCGCGCAATCGGAGCCTCAATCGCCAAAAGCCGAGCGGCAGCACGTCGGCCGATGATATAGCCCGTGGTTCTGGGTGGCAGACGGTCCGACAAGACAAGGTCCTGATCTGCAATTGATTTAATGACCTGCCCGTTATTTCCCGACACGCCGTCGATTTTGATCATGACGTCTTCGAAACATTCACCACAGGCAGCCAGTTCACTGAAAAACGGTCTGGGATCCTGCACGAACGTCGCATCATCTTCCAAAACAAGGCTGACATAGTCGGAAGAGTCAGCAATTTCCTGCCAAATCTGACGATGCCCAAGGGTGCAGGCGACCTCGTTGCGGCTGAGCGGGCGCTTGAATTTAATCCGGTTCATGTCGGCATCATACAAATGATGCAACTCTGAGTTGTTTAGCTGATCTCCGGCAATAGCGTCGCAAAATTCATGATTCAAGCCAAAGCGGGCAAATTCGCTTTCGCAGAATCGTCGCCGTTCAACATCTTTCGGCAAACTCAGAATGACAGCCTTAATCGACACTGTTCCATTACCAATAATACATGCACCGCGTTACTATGGGCCATATTTACCAAGCACAAGGGCAAAAGGTCTACCCTTTTCCCCCTACGCATCAAGGATTTCCAGCGGCAAAAAATCGCTGAATTTCAGTCGTTACTCTCACGCTACGGTAATCTGCCCCACAATATCAGAGCTTCCATTTTTTCAAGCATATACATATCACAATGAATCCAAAAAGGAAATCATTTGACCTGATCACTCGCGGTAACGCGAGAAACTGCCGGCACCTCAATCTACTGGTCAGAATTCAGGGATCTTTCGTGGCAGAAGGTACATTCAGGACGCTATAAAGTTGTGCTGACACCTTCCGGCTTTGACTTTAAGTTCCACGCAGAGGCCCCGCGCGCGAAAGCCCACAATACACCGCGTCATCTTGTCAAAAGAGAACATCAAAACCTTGCACATCGCAGCGCCAGCCCTTATTTGACGGAGCCTCTGCGCAACCTTTTGATTGGGCAACACTGTCGCGCCATTTGATCTGCCCTTTAGGCGGGAATGATTATAGGTTATCTGAGCGAGCGCATGATTTCACGATCTGGAGAATGCAATGATTAAGCGTGCCTGGACCGAATGGCGATCAGGCTATATGGGCCGCCTCATTGGCGAGAGTTTTTTTGCCCAAGGTCCTCTTTATGCTGTCGCCATTGTTGCGATGATCGCCGTTGCCGCGACCACTGCTGGCTCGGCCTTCATGATGGAATACATCGTTGATGCGATGACCAGCCCCGATATGCGTGAGTGGGCGTTTGCAATCGCTCTAGGCGTTGTTCTCTTGTTTCTAACCAAAGCGGTGGCCTCCTATATCCAGTCTATATACTTGGCGCGTGCGGGGAACCGGATCATTGCGATGCAACAAGACCGCGTGTATCGTAAGCTGTTGCGGCATGGCATTTCGTTCTTCGCCCAGAATGAATCCTCTGACCTGCTCATGCGTACGACACACGGTGCACAAGCTGCCCGAACTTTGATTGATGTGGTGGTTACCGGTTTTGTTCGCGACGCCTTGACCCTGGTGGGCCTGATAATCGTTATGGTTTACCAGCAGCCCGTTCTTTCCATCATGTTTTTTGTTGTCGGACCCGTGGCTTTGCTGGGCGTGCGTTATCTGTTGAAAAGCGTGCGCTCGATCATGCAGCAAGAGTTCAAATCGCTGGCAGAAATTATTCGTGTGCTGCAGGAAACCTCGGCCGGCATCAAGATCATCAAGGTGTTCTCTCTTGAGGATCGGATGATCAACCGTATGGAAACAGCCATCCTCAAGGTCGAAGAACGCTCGAACGATATTGCGCGGCTGCAGTCGATCGCTAGCCCGCTGATGGAGTTTCTGGCCGGTCTGGCCGTTGCCGGCGTTCTGGTCGTTTCGACCTTGGGAATTGCAGGTACGGAACAACCAACAGCTGGGCAGTTGATGTCTTTTATCACAGCGTTGCTGATGGCTTATGAGCCCGCCAAACGTCTGTCGAAAATGCGCGTTCAGATTGAGGCGGCCATGGTCGGTGTTGGCATGTTGTTTGGCTTGCTGGATCAAGAAGACACCATGCAAGAAAGCCCCGAAGCGCGCGATCTGTTGGACGGGCCCGGCGAGATCGGCTTGCGCAATGTCACCTTTGGATACCACGGGTCAATTCCGGTAATCGAAAATATGAACGTAACCTTCGAGGCTGGAAAAACCACGGCACTGGTTGGTCAGTCCGGTGGCGGAAAATCGACGATCTTTGGCTTGATTATGCGGTTCTATGACCCTGATGAAGGATCCGTCGAAATAGACGGTCAAAATTTGCAGGACGCCCGCTTTTCTTCGCTCCGAAAAAAGATCTCGTATGTAGGTCAGGACACGTTCTTGTTTTCAGCGTCAGTGATGGAAAACCTGCGCTGTTCGGCACCAGACGCGACAGACGAAGAGGTCATCGAAGCTGCAAAGGCAGCATACGCGCATGATTTCATCTGTGATTTTCCCAATGGCTATGACACTCAGGTTGGTGAAAACGGGACCTTCTTGTCCGGCGGGCAAAAGCAACGGATTGCAATTGCGCGCGCAATCCTGCGCAATGCCGAGATATTGCTGCTGGACGAAGCCACCAGCGCGCTGGACGCGGAATCCGAGGCGCTGGTAAAGTCTGCGTTGGACACATTAACACAGAACATGACGGTGATCGTAATTGCGCACAGACTTTCGACCGTTCTGGAGGCCGATAAAATCATCGTTGTTCAGGACGGCGCTGTCATTGAACAGGGCAACCTCGACGAGCTTATGCAGCTCGAAGGTCAGTTCAAAAAACTCTTCGATCAGCAATTCAAGAAACGCGAACCTGTGGCCGAAGCAAAAGCTGAAGTCGCGGAGTGATGTTCTGCAGCTTCGGTCTGTCCACATCTGCATTCACCTACATTTGGCGTGATGGATAGGACTGACAATGCTCACGTTACACCGGCCAGCACCGGACACCCAAAGTTGGCGCCTCGGACCAAATTCAAAAGTCTGGGTTTCGGTCTGGCCCAATGACGGATACTGCACTCATTTAATGTCAGGCCGACGAACAGGCAAAAAATTCGCATTTTCTGAAATTGGATCGCGAAGGGTGTAACGCTACTATATACGCGCTGCGGAAACGGTGCTAAATCGCAAAAAATTGATTAACCTTTGGATGTGTGCTGCATGGACCGGTCTGAAAATAATTATGATGAACTATTCGGGCTTGTTGAACTACAGGTACGCGGCGATGATCGGGGGAACTTGGTCGTCGTAGAGCAACTCAAAGAAGTGCCATTCGAACTCAAGCGCATGTTTGCAATTTACGGAGCGGTTGGCGACGAGCCGCGCGGTAGTCATGCGAACCTGCGATCACGCTTTGGATTTTTGTGCCTTAACGGGCGCTGCCGAGTCAGGCTGGCAGCTCCTGACGGTGAATTTGCCAGCATAGAGCTGGACTCTCCTTCAAAACTCCTCTGGATTGAAAGAATGGTTTGGAAAGAGATGTACGACTTTAGCGAGGATTGCGTTCTGGTTGTTGTATCAGATAATCTCTACGACCCCGAAGAATACATCCACTCGTATGACGACTACAAAAACATGAAGATAAGTGGCTAAAATGGATAAACTTCTCGAATTTCACAGCCTCACATCAAGTCAAAATCTAAAGCGCAGCGATCTTATTGGCCGGGTGGACGAGCAAGCTCGCAACCTGAAGATCAATGTCATCCGCAACCACTCTTTTGAATTGGTCGCTGCGACTCTGAATGCCTTCCTGGAAATCTCGGGCTTGAAGGCAGAGTTCAATTACAGCGACTACGATGATGCATTTGCAAATGTCGATTTTTCGACAGGTGCAGACGCGCATATTCTCTGGGTTGATCTGGATCGGTATGATGACAAAGGGCGTGAACACATTGCTGCCCGCCTAAATGAACTCAGCCAAAGCGCGGCGGACCCCGTCATTATTGTACCAATTGGTGCGGAATTTGAAGCTCAGGAGCCTCTGTTCAAAGCGGACGTTACGCCCATAGTCACCCGCCTCGGGGACAAGTTCTTTGATGACCGGCTCGCTGATTTCACCGGCACCCGCTGTAGTCCGGCGGCATGTATGGAAATGTCCAGGCTGCTTGGGTTGCGCATCATTCCTGCTGTTATCTTGCCGGGATTGAAAGCAGTTGTAGTTGATCTCGACAATACCCTTTACAAAGGCGTGCTTGGCGAGGACGGCGCAGACGGAGTTGTTCTGGAACCCGGACATATTGCACTGCAGCAGAAGCTGGTTGAACTTGCGGGCCAAGGATTCTTTATTTGCGTTGCGTCGAAGAACGAAGCGGAAGATGCTGAGCATCTGTTCAACAGCCGCACTGACTTCCCTCTTCGCCCTGAACACGTGACCAAGTTTATGGTCAACTGGGATTCCAAATCTTCCAACATCCAAGGTTTGGAAAAATTCCTGAATATCCACCATTCTTCAATGCTGTTTGTCGACGACAATATGGGTGAGCTTTTTGAAGTAAGCAACGCGTTGCCGGACATCAAGCAGTTCTGGGCCTCACCTGACAGCGATGCCAATGCCCGTGGCGTCAGCATATACCCGGGCCTTCTGAAATCGAAAGTCACTGCAGAAGACGCAGCCAGAAGTAAAGACGTGCAGGCAAATGAAGAACGGCGACGCCTGCGAGAGCAGATGTCCCCCGAAGATTATCTGCGTTCGCTTGAGATTAAGATCAGCTTCAAGGCAAACGATCCTGAACAGGTGACCCGGGTTTCGGAACTCTCCCGGAAGACCAACCAGTTTATCTTCAACTACAAGCGATACTCACTTGCCGAAGTAAAAGCCGCGGCGGAAAGCCCGACTTCTTGCGTAATGACCGTTTCGATGAGCGACAAGCTGATCGATAGTGGCATCATTGGCTGTCTGGTTGCGCATAAACACGAGGACACCCTGCAGGTAGAAGACATGTTTGTCAGTTGCCGGGCGTTGGGTCGCGGCCTGGACGACGTTGTTGTTCTGGGCGCTATCAAATGCGCAGCGGATCAACTGGGGTGTTCGAAAGTCGGGATCGAGTTTCAAAAAGGCGACCGAAATGGCCCGGCAGAAGATTTCGTCGCGAAGTATCTAAACGAACACACCAACGTACCTTCGGAGCTAGACTATTCATTCCCTCAGGGAATCGTCGAGATCTCCGCCCCTGAACTAGATGTAGAAGAGCAGAGTTACTAACCATGTCTGAAAACGTTTTGTCCTTTGTAGAAAGCCGTGCGGGCCTGGGTGCAAAATTCCAAGCGCATTACGAAGATGCCGAAGTCTGGAGCTCGTTTGACCGCATCGAACACGCTTTGGCCGCCGAAGAAGAATTCGGGATTCAGTTCTCACCAGAGGAGCTGACGGAACTTGGCTCTCCAAAGAGCTTTGTTGATGCAATTCAATCGAAACTGAACGGAAACTAGGGAGCGGGTTCGTGACAGATGTACTTCGCTCGCGTCGTCTGACGGGGTTATCCTTTCAATTGCGCCCCGTTTCTGAAGACGATGCAGAGTACATCGTCAACTTGCGCAGCGCAGACAGCCAAAAACAAAAGTATCTCAACCCGATTTCCCCCGACGTAGAAGCGCAGCGGGCTTGGTTGCAGAAGCAGGCCCAGGCCGATCAGGATTATTACTTTCTGGTCCTGGATCGTTTCACCCAACAGAAGGTTGGTCTGATCGGGCTTTACGATATCAATGAAGGCCAGGCCGAATGGGGCCGATGGATTATCGAAGATGGCAGTCTTGCCGCCATCGAGAGCGTCAACCTTCTGATGTCGTTTGGCTTTCATGATTTGGGTTTGGCTGGAATCTATTGCCGGACCGTTTCCGAAAATACCAGTGTCGTGAAGTTCCATGATGGCTATGCAAAGCGGCGCGCTGCGGCCGCGCCGAATACCGTGGAATTGCGTGGCGAAACGTTCGAGTTGGTCGAGCATGTTCTAACTAAAGAAGAATATGTTGAAACGACGGCTTCGAAATGGGGAAGTTTTTGTCAGAACATCTTTAACCGTCGCCTGCAGGCAGAGTTAGGTGTCTTTGAATTCCATCATATCGGAATTGCTGCAAAATCAATTGAAGCCGCGGCCGCTGGATATCGCCTCGTCGGCTACACGGATGAGGCTCGATTCACGGACCCCGGTCAAGGCGTACACGGTCTGTTTATGACCGCAAAATCCCAACCCCGCATTGAGCTCCTCGAGAACATGGAAGGCTCGAAGACGCTGGACAGTTGGCTTTCACATAGTGTGGCACCCTATCACTTCGCGTACTATGTAAAAGACATTGAGACGGCCATGAGCACCATGGGACGCCTGGGTATTCGCCCCATAACTCCGGTGAAGAAATCCGTTTATTTTCAGACGCCAATTGTCTTCATGGTAATGCCCAACCGATTTATTGTCGAACTTATCGAGATTTCCGAAAAATGAATTTGCCAATTGTATTCTACTTCCCGTGGCGCGAGGCATCCGGCGGCCCGGTATACCTGACGTCTATTGCACGGCGATTGGCTGAGGTTTATTCCGGCAAGGTTTACTACACAGATTTCAAAGACGGAATTACGGACCCAATGCTCGAGGGGGCCAATGTGGAGAAACTCGAGCTGGAAGACGGGAACTTCGGCGTTGCATTGCAAGAGCCCGTTATGCTCATCATCCCAATTTATTGGGCTCATTGGCTGCCCGAACTTCACCCCGACAGCAAGATCATATTTGTGAATTGGCACAATTTGTGTGTTCCGGTTCTCAAAGATTCATGGAATATAGACTCGGACCGTCTTCTTGAGTTTCTTCAAACGGTCAGTGACAATCATGCCGTTTTCTTTTGCGATGCAGCGCATCGACAAGCGCAAACAGACTATGGGATCCCTTTCGACGAGAACTATGTTCCGATTGGCATCGAACCCAGCTCTACTAGGAAGACAAACTATGTGGCCCCTCAAGGCGAGTTGAAAGTTGCAATCCTCGGGCGCCTGTCAATTGACAAAGTCTTTGCGGTAACAAATCTGGCTCGTCATTTCGATGCCTATCCGTTTGAAGGCAAGAAAACCCTGTACGTCATCGGAAATGGTCCGGAAGAAAGCAAGGTAGTACCAGAGGACTACCCGTCTGTGAACATTGTGTTCACCGGACCCATGTTTGACGAAAAGCTTGATGCATTCCTGATAGAGAATGTCGATGTCATGTTTGCGATGGGCACGTCTGCCTTGGCATCGGGCCGGCTGGCTATTCCCACAGTCGTAGTTTGCAACGAAATACATGACTATGATGACGACATTTTCGTATACCTTCAGGAAGCCAAAGGGTTCTGCCTGGGCTGGCAAGTTGAACAGGCACCGTCCTTTGACATTCCGATCCGTACATGTGCAGAAGTCATGGGCGACATACTGGACGCAGAAAAACAAAAGCAACTCGGCGAAGACGTCTATCAGTACGTTTCTAAATTTCACAATGCCAAATTTGCAGCTGATGAATTCCTGAAAGCGGCCTCGAAATCAACACTCACGTACCGGGACGCGAAAGAGGCTTTCCTTGGGTGGCAAATCGAGAAGAAAACGTACCGACTTGGCTTCAAAGGGAAACTGCGGGCTGTGCGTTATACTAACGGCATGCTGGAGTTGCGGTACAAGGACAAGCTAATTCGGCGCATGAAGTTTAAGAGCCTGGAGTACAAGTTGTGGCTCTTGCTGATTGGATTGATCGCAATTGCTGCTCTTCCGCTTACATTGTTGCTGATCGGGGCGAACATGTTCCGGAAAGCCAAGAAGAACAGTCGGGCCACGAGGGCACTTAACACCCAACTTTTTGATCTTGTGACAAACCGTGTCCCGTCGCTCACCGCCAAGATGGACCAGCAACATAGTGAGCTTGCAAGCCAAGGCGGACAATTGAGCGCTCAGGCTGAGCGGATGGGCAATCAAACCGCTCAACTCGAAAAACAAGCGTCGCAAATCGCATCTCAATCCGAGCGGATTGAGGCGCTGAAGGCCGAGATTGTTCAGGAAGTCTACCAAAACACCTCAGCGACGGTTTTGGGCCCACCAACAAGTTATGTAAATAATGGCGCGCACATCGCACATATGGACACGTGTGAATCAATAATTGATCAAGTGTCCTATGAAAAGTTCAGCGGCGATGTAGAGCAGCTGTATTTGGACTTGATTGCCGGTCTGGACGAGGAAAGCCGCCGCATCATAACTCGGGTCCTGAAACGTATCCGCGACTATGCAATTGACGATGCCGGGGCCTTCCAGCTTACACGCGAAGAGGAAGATAAATTCCGCGAGTTGATGGATTTCCACTACAATCGCATCCTGAGACTATCGGACAAGTGGTATCTATATGACGGAAAATATCGTTTGCCGTCCGCAGATATCTCTTCAACGGTGTTCTATTACAAACACTTCATCACTGAACTTGAACGTCCTGAATTCCTGAAAGACAGGGCAATGATCGATGTAGGTGCATATTTCGGCGATTCCGTGCTGATAATGCGCGAGTTTAGCGACGGCGACATTTGGGCTATCGAACCTAGCCGCGAGAGCTTTGATCTCCTGAATGAGACGATCAAACAGAATAACATACAAGCCGTTCGATCATTGAATATCGGGCTTGGCAGTGAGCCGTCTGAAATGGCGGTGCTGGATCGTGGAGATCAGTCTTGCTTGATAACAGAGTCGGACGATCAGTCCGTCGAGCATGACAAAATTGCCGTCCGGACTCTGGACTCTCTGGTGGAAGAACATGGGATCAAAGTCGGCTTGATTAAGATTGACGTTGAGGGCATGGAATTCGATGTTCTGGAAGGTGCTCGAAAGACAATAATCGAGCAAAAGCCCGTTCTCCTCATCAGTATTTATCACAATTTTGATCAGTTCTTTAAGGCCCGGAAGTGGGTGGAAGAATTGGGTGTTGAATACGAATTCAAGGTTCGAAAACCATTGGACATGTCAATCGCAGTAGATACCAACCTGATCTGCGAACCGCGCGCCGTAGACAGCTGAAAGTAAGGAAGACGCTATGATCAGCTTTTTGAATTTGAAAGAGATTAACGCACGCCACAGCGAAGAAATCGCTCAGGCTATGCAAGACGTTCTCGCTAGCGGATGGTACGTACGTGGTACACAGTATCAGGATTTTTGTCGGGAATTCGCCGAGTACTGCGGCACTCAGCATGCAATCGGAGTAGGCAACGGCCTGGATGCACTAGAGCTTTGTCTGGATGCATTGGATTTGGACGCCGGTGCAGAAGTCCTAGTTCCAGCCAACACCTACATTGCGACCGTCCTTGCCATATCCAGAGTTGGTTTGACGCCCGTTCTGGTTGAGCCGGATCCCAATACCTTTAACCTGTCGAAGAACGGGCTGGCTGAAGCACTGACGCCCAAAACACGGGCAATTCTGGCGGTGCATCTATATGGGCGATTGGCGGACATGCCAGCCATATGCGAATTTGCCAAGGAACACGGATTGTTCGTCATCGAAGACTGCGCGCAATCCCATGGCGCAACTTTTAATGGAATACGAGCAGGAAACTTTGGCGATATCTCGGCGTTTTCCTTTTATCCAGGTAAAAACCTCGGCGCCTTAGGAGATGGCGGTGCCGTCGTGACAAATGACGATGCCCTGGCGGCAAAAGTGGACATGTTGTCGAACTATGGTTCGCGGAAAAAATATGTAAATGAAGCCAAAGGCCGAAATTCCAGACTGGATGAGCTTCAGGCTGCCATTCTCCGGGTCAAGCTGAGATACCTTGACGATGAAAACGCGCGACGCCGCGAAATCGCGCGCGCTTATTGTGATGGCATCAAAAGCAATCACGTGACGTTGCCGGAATTCCCAAGCGATGCGCTGACCAGCGTCTGGCATTTGTTTGTCATTCGCACGAAACATCGCGACCTGCTTGAGAAACACCTGAAAGAACGCGGTGTCCAAACTCTGGTTCATTACCCCATACCGCCCCACCAGCAGGCTGCATATGCTGAACTGGCCGATCTTTCCTTTCCCCTAACGGAAGCCATTCATGAAGAAGTGCTGTCGTTGCCAATTGATCCGACAATGTCGGATGAAGACGTGCGTGATGTTTGCGAGGCGTTGAATGCATTCACGGCGTGAATTGCTATCTAGGACGATTGCGAACGCCCAAAAGTTTGAACGTATTTGTTTTGAACTTGCCGCCATTAAAACGCCTTCTAAGAAAATGAAGGCCATAGAGGTGGCAGCGCATTTTGCCAATGGCACCGGTGCCGGTGTCTATCGGTCGCGCGAACTGGAGGCCGCCCTCTCCGAATTGGCCAAAACGATAAGGCCGCCAATCAATCCGG
This sequence comes from Ruegeria sp. CDSB086, assembly GCF_059611065.1. Taxonomy (NCBI): domain Bacteria; kingdom Pseudomonadati; phylum Pseudomonadota; class Alphaproteobacteria; order Rhodobacterales; family Roseobacteraceae; genus Ruegeria; species Ruegeria sp. CDSB086. The sequence continues at coordinate 277,010 of NZ_JBXWOV010000004.1, forward strand.
GGAAAACCGACCGTTCTGGTGTTTTGCACGTTATGAGCACAGCCTTTCCATGGGGAGGGCACACACGCGTCGTGGAACGCTGGATAGCCTTGGATGGTGAAAAGCGTTCACAATCCGTGGTTCTGACGGAACAGGGTACCCAGCCGGTTCCAAAACTATTGAACGACGTCGTGACCAATGCAGGTGGAACAGTACATAGGTTACGTGACAAGAAATCGATCGGAACACGCGCCGAGGAACTCAAGTCCATTGCGCTTGGGTACGCATTCGTTGTTCTGCACATTCATATGCACGATATTGTGCCGTCCCTCGCATTCGGGCTGCCCTCTTTTCCTGTGCCCGTGATTTTTTACAATCATGCCGATCATCGTTTCTCAGTCGGAATGGAGGTGGCGCATGCGGTTGCGGAAACCCGTAGCTGGGGAAGAGCGTTGACCGGGACAAGACGCGGTATTTCAAACAGCAAGCGACTGGGGATCCCTCTGTCCGTCCAAAAAAAAGGGGCAAGCACTGATCAAGGTTTCAGCCGCGACCAATTTTCGATTCCAAAAGAAGCCAAAATCGCGATTGCGTCAGCATCGCAATACAAATTCCAGCCGTTTCTGGATTTGAACTTCTTCGAAACGGTCAAGAAAATACTTAGGCGAAACAACCGGATTTGGATACTTCTCGTTGGTGTGTCAGAGACCTTCTGTCGACAACAATTGATCGCCGTCGGCTGCGACGCGCACGACCTCCAGCGGGTGATACCAATTCTTGCTTGCGACGAAGCCCAGTTCAAGAGCTACCTGAAAGCAGCGGATGTTGCACTGGACACCCTGCCAGAAAACGGCTGCACCGCTGCTATGGACTATATCAGCAATGGTCTTCCGGTGGTTTCCAGAAAGACCTTTATCGGGCAAATGGACTATCTGATCGATCAGCCCGAATATATCCGGACGGACGACGAGTTCATTGACCAGGTTTTGGATTTGATGGACGCAAATGGTGACCGCAAAATCACCGCAGCACGGCAATTTGAAAGCCTGAACAATGACTGCCGTAGGGACGTCTTCTTAGACAGGCTGGATGATCTGTACACCTTGGCAACCGTTCAAAACCCTGTTGGCATGGCTGATGGCAATCTCTTCCACGGTTTTTCGGATTTGGATTTATTTCACACTCATAGAACGACATTAATCTAAAAAGATCGGCGGTAATCCGCGCCAGCAAAGAATGCCACATATTGTCCACATCCGATTGCGATCCGCCCTCAAATTGTCTGGTTATGCTATCCAAGCAATTGACCCTTTTTGTAATGGGAACCAGGTTAAATTACAGCGGTGCGCCGTTGCGATGCCGTCGTCTCAGGACATAACTCCAATCGCTATTGTCAACCTTACTGAAGGGACCTAGAGATCAGAAAGCTATTTGAAACAGTAGCAGTTGGCAGCGTGTTATGAGAAAGCTCACATGAAAAGTCCGGCGGGGGTATCTTTGCTGCTTCCAGGTTTCCTGCCAGATTTAGCAACGTATTAAATTTCTTTTGCACGGAAGCAATCGTGCCATCATACAGCCCACACATGAACGAGGTAGTGACGTGAAAATACTGGTAACAGGCGGAATGGGGTTTATCGGCTCGGCAGTGGTGCGCCTGGCAATCCGTAGCGGTCATTCTGTGATCAACGTTGATTCACTCACCTATGCGGCATGCACCGAAAATGTTGCCAGCATCGCCCAAAGCCCGAACCACATTTTTGAAAAAGCCGACATATGCGACGGCGTTAGAATGCTGGAGTTACTTGAACAGCATAAGCCTGACGCGATCATGCATCTTGCCGCTGAAAGCCACGTAGACCGTTCAATTGACGGTCCGGGCGCATTTGTCGAAACCAATATTGTCGGAACCTACCGGCTACTTGAAGCAGCCCGCCACTGGTGGGTATCGCAGGGTCGGCCAGAAGGATTTCGTTTTCATCATATCTCAACCGACGAGGTATTTGGTTCACTTGGGACAACCGGATTCTTTGTTGAAGACAGCCCCTACCAGCCGAACTCTCCATATTCGGCTTCCAAAGCCGGGTCAGATCACCTGGTACGTGCATGGCATGAAACCTACGGGCTGCCGATTGTGATGACCAACTGTTCTAACAATTACGGGCCATTTCAGTTTCCCGAAAAACTGATCCCGGTGGTGATCCTCAAGGCTTTGGCCGGCGAGGCTATTCCGATCTATGGAAAAGGCGATAATATTCGCGACTGGCTACATGTCGAAGATCATGCCGAAGCCCTTCTTTTGGTCTTGGAAAAAGGCGAACTTGGCCGCAGTTACAATATCGGCGGCGAAAACGAGATGACCAATCTGGAGCTGGTTGAAAAGCTGTGTGGGGTCCTGGATCGCTTGAGACCTGCAGCTGCTCCCTATTCCGAACTGATCACGTTTGTGAAAGATCGCCCAGGCCACGACAAGCGCTATGCAATTGATGCGACACGCATTAGTGAAGAGTTGAGCTGGCGCCCATCTCACACGCCAGAGACAGGATTGGAACAGACTGTTCAATGGTACCTTGAAAATGCGGACTGGTTGGAAAACCTCAAATCCCGTACGGGTGTGGGTCAGCGTTTGGGTTCTTCCGGCTAACATCATTTTTGCAGAATATGTGAAATTCGCCAAATTTCCGGCGGATCGATCACAGCAATTACAAAGGAAAGAAAATGAAACGTAAGGGCATTATTCTGGCTGGGGGCTCGGGTACGCGCTTGTACCCAATCACAATGGCTGTTTCGAAACAGCTATTGCCGATCTACGATAAACCGATGATCTATTACCCCCTTAGCGTTCTTATGCTGGCGGGTATTCGGGAAATCGCGATTATCACTACGCCGCAAGACCAAGCCCAGTTTCAAAGACTTTTGGGAGATGGAAGCCAATACGGGCTAGACCTGACCTGGATCGTTCAGGACTCGCCGGACGGGCTTGCCCAAGCTTATCTGCTTGCCGAGGATTTTCTGGACGGTGCGCCATCTGCAATGATCCTGGGCGACAACATTTTCTTTGGTCACGCATTGCCCGAGCTCCTGGACGCCGCGAACAATAATACTGAAGGTGGAACGGTTTTCGCCTATCGGGTTGCTGACCCCGAACGTTATGGCGTCGTGGATTTTGATGGCGACAAGGTACGTCACATAGTTGAGAAGCCCAAAAACCCTCCATCAAGATATGCCGTAACAGGTCTGTATTTCTTGGATGGAGACGCTCCCAAACGGGCCCGTGGTATCCAGCCGTCTGAGCGCGGGGAACTGGAGATCACTACGCTTTTGGAAACATACTTGGCGGATGACCTATTGAATGTTCAATCACTGGGGCGTGGTTTTGCTTGGTTTGACACCGGAACGCACGCGTCCCTTCTGGATGCCGGCAACTTTGTGCGTACACTCACGGAACGGCAAGGGATGCAGGCCGGAAGCCCCGACGAAATAGCATGGGTGCAAGGTTGGATCGATAGTTCTGTTCTGGCTGAAAGAGCCGAAATCTTCAAGAAAACGCAGTACGCCGACTATCTGAGACTACTGTTGGAAGACAAAATGATGCAGCCAAAAAACGACTGAATCAGAGCGGGTTCCCAAAAACGCAGCGTGGTTGACAACCACGCTGGCGATTGCCGTTTCTATATCAGGCTCCACTAGTTGTCTGCGCTGACCATCTTGCGTGACTTACTGAATCGGCTACGAGCGAAATCTATTATTTTTCGGCGCAATCGCTCGCTGGATGTTTCCTGCCATGGCGTCTGGTTGCGAATATCCCAATAGAGCTCTCGCAAGGGATGGTTGCAGTTTGAATTCCACGGTTTTCTGTTGTCGGTAAAGTGCAGGATGCCGGGCGAAATTCTGGCAATTTTTGCTTCTTCCGGCGTATAGGCTGGCTCTAATTTGTTGAGGGTGTACAAGCGCGTATTCGCATTCCACCGCAGATCCAGTTTTGCCGCTTGTCCCTCGAACATCAGGTTCAGAATGTCCTGATCCTGTAGTTCGATCTCGACATCCGTACGCGAGACCGTCTCTTCAACCTTGGCGGCGAATTTCTTGGGATCGATCGCATTCAGATTGAAAATCAGTACCCCTGCATTGAAATAGAAAGCCGTTTTGGAAAAGTTAAGGCGCTCGGCTTGTGTAACGCCGCCCTCATCCGGGGCTGCAGCAATCGGCGAAGTGCCAATATCGGTCGCCCATAATATACTCAATCGATCGGTTATGATCGTATCACAATCCAAGTAGATTACCCGGTCGGCAACCTTGTGCAGAATTTCCGGAATGAGCAGGCGAATGTAGGTTGCCCTTGATATATGCTCACGGTTGTCAGGGAGGCTGTCAAATCGGTCACCATCAACCCGATGCCACAGGATGTTGGCACGCTGCGACAACCCTTCGAGCGAACTCCGGGATCGGTCATCTATGTCATCGACGTGAAGAATATGCACATTCAGTTTGCACTCGTTCCCAACTGAACGGATGGCCGACAACAAAGTGACCGCAGCATGAGGAACAAATTTCCGGTCGAAAGTCAGACAGATATCAATTTCGGCTACTTCTTCGTTGGCTTCTATATTGGAAAGCTGTTGATTAATGTTCTCGACGATCGGGCTTTTTTTGTTTGATGATTGCACAGTCATGCTCGCTTCTTCACACTAATCTGGCTGTACCGACGTCTAATACACCGTTGATACGAAATTTCACCTAGTTTTAGTTACTGCACCCGTCAGCTTTCGAAGCCTTGCGCCTAAGTTGGCTTAAAACCCAGCCACAGCATCACGCGAACGTCCAATAAAGCTGAAACAGGCGCATCGTTAGATAGTACAGCCACGCGCGAATTCCCGGTATGACATCACAGTTTAAAGAAGAACCAAATGGCGACCCCGGCAGGATTCGAACCTGCAACCTGCCCCTTAGGAGGGGGCTGCTCTATCCAGTTGAGCCACGGGGCCGTCCTTTGAAAAACAACAGGTCAGATTGTCTTACAGCAGACGATTTGAGAACACATAAACGGTTCATTTAGCCTTGCTTATTCGATCAGTGAACGCATTCCAAGGGGCCTGAGCCCTCGCTTTTTGAAAGATAGGGCGCGCGGTTGATCTAAGCGTTGCCTACATCGACGGTTTAAATCAGGATACCCTACGCAGCTTCAGAACGTCAGCTATCCCAAACAGATACGACATTTTTACTTCTCGCCGTTCCAGCCCTGCGCCAAACAGCCCAGTCAAAACCGATGGGACTGACATTAGCTTCATTATTGCTTTTACAGAAGAAAGGCGTCGTCTTCTAACAAGGTTGAAATCACCTGATCATCGTCTTCAATGCCTTCGAATTCCTTCAAAAGAGACCCAGCTTGCCGCTCGGACCCTTCGCTACCAGACAGTTCAGATCGGCTTGAGAACAACAAAGAAAAGTCATCTTCAATTTCATCCGCCGGCAAGAGGTCAGAAGCGAATTTGAGAAGATCAGCAGGTTCCTCCAGAAGCGCGTTGTCCGAGGCTTCCCTGGCGCTCACTGCAAGCCCTGCCGTTGGCAAGAACGGGCTCAGCCTTGGCTCTTCATACCCAAGGTTACCATCGCCGTTCAGATCGTATTGATAGAAGCTTTCAACGTCGATTACCTCCGCGATAGCCACGCTGCTAACAAATTCTCCGGTAACGGAAACCGTCCATTCGCTAAACGCGCCATCCTCATTCTTCCACAGCACTTTAAAGCCATCCTCAAATGCCTCGGCATGAAGCGCTTGCCAACCGGGGAAGCTGTTGGGGCCGATTTTGGCTTCGTTCAGTGTCAGCTCGATCGAGGCATTGATCACATAAACACCGCGCGTTGATGAGGCGAGCGTGGTGGATCCGTTCGTTTCTATAGTAGTCGTGAAATGCCCGGTCCGGCCGTCATCATTCAGATCGACGTTGTAGAACTCTTCGACGTCGATGACATTTTCGACCCCGTTGCTGCCTTTAAACTTGCCGTCGGCGCCAACGGTCCATTCGCTGTACGCACCGTCCGCGTTCTTCCACAGCACCTTGTAGTTGCCGCCAGAGGCTTCGGCGTGAATCGCATCCCAACCGCCAATAGTACCGGGGCCGACAAGCCCGCCGTTGAGGGTCAGACCAATATTGTCGTTCAGAAGGTAAACGCCATGGGTCGACGAGTAGAAAGACGTGTCTCCGTCGTTTTCGATAAGGGTTGAGAAGTGTCCGGTGCGGCCGTCGTTATTTAAGTCAACGTTGTAGAACGCTTCGACGTCGATGACATTTCCGACCCCGTTGCTGCTTTGAAACTTGCCGTCGGCGTCAACGGTCCATTCGCTGTACGCACCGTCCGCGTTCTTCCACAGCACCTTGAAACCACCTTCAATGGCTTCGGCCTGAATCGCATCCCATCCGGCCAGAGTGCCAGGGCCGACCAGCAGCAGCCCATCGTTCAGGGTCAGACCGATATTGTCGTTCAGCAGATAAACGCCATGAGTTGACGAGTAGAAAGACGTGTCCCCGTCATTTTCGATAAGGGTTGAGAAGTGTCCAGTCCGACCGTCGTTATTCAGATCGACATTGTAGAACGCCTCGACGTCGATGACATTTCCGACCCCGTTGCTGCCTTGAAACTGACCTGCGCTGTTAACGGTCCATTCGCTGTACGCACCGTCCCCATTCTTCCACAGCACCTTGAAACCACCTTCGATGGCTTCGGCCTGAATCGCTTGCCAACCGGCAATGCTGTTAGCACCGATAAGGCCGCCGTTCAGGGTCAAGCCAATATTGTCGTTCAGAAGATAAACTTCATGAGTGGACGAAAAGAGCGAAGTGCCCCCCGTGTTTTCAACAAGGGTCGAGAAGTGACCTGTCCGTCCGTCGTTATTTAGATCGACATTGTAGTATGTTTCGAAGTCGACAATGTTTTGGATGCCGGCGCTGGCGACAAACTGACCCGCGCTGTTGATGTACCACTCGCTGAATGCTCCGCTTGCGTGTTTCCAAAGCAGTTTATAGCCACTTAAATACACTTCGGTCTGAACGGCTTGCCAACCTGCAATCGAGTTTTGTCCGACCGCCTGACTATTCAAAGTCACACCGACATTCGAGTTGCCCGCATCCACTACATAGACACCCTGATTTGCGTGCTTCAGTGTCAATCCAGTGGTGTCGATATCCGAAAGCTGTGTCGCGTTTATGATGCTTGACCGGTCATACTGAATCAAACCGTTCTGGAATTGGATCAGTTCCACGTCACTTGAAATCGAAAACGTGATACGCGTTACGACATTCAGAAACTGGTAAGTCGAACCGTTACTAATGAACAGATAACCGCTCAGCGCACTGACAAACCTAGCGATATCTGTGCCGGTTCCGCCGGAGAAAGATCCGGCATTGCTTGAAATAACGGCAACATCATTGCCTTGTTCGCCAAATACCTGATCTGCACCGGTGCTGACCGCGACGTAAATCAAGTCGTTACCATACCCGCCGAAGATTGAGTTATCGCTTCCATCCGAAAGTGACTGGAACGTGTCGTGGCCGCTGTTGCCGCGCAAAATGTTCTGGGCATTGTTGCCAAAGATCAGATCGTCACCTGCACCGCCATAGGCGTTTTCGATCACAACCCCCTGTGCGATGGTAAAGCCGCCTTTTACTCCTTCGGCAAACGAAATTACACCGCCACCGGTGTCAGTGTAATCCAGTGTCGCCGGGCGCAAGTCGATTCTTGCGTTCGCACTACCCTGATACCAGATCGAGTCATAACCGCCGGTGTCCCAGATAGCCTGATATCCGACACCTGCGACGTTCGCGGACGGGATGACATATGTATTATTCCCCGAGTTGGTCGAGGTGTTCGCACCGTACATGGCCTGAAGCGCCGCGATGTCCAGAGCACCTAACCCGGTCGACCCACCATAAGTCGCATTTGCCGGGAGAGTTCCGTTCTTTGAGGTCCAGCCGTCATTGTATGACATGACTGTGTAGGCACCCTGATTAAGGCCGCCGACACCAAATGAGTTAAAAGGCGCGGTAACCCCGGCCATGACCGTCGTGCCCAGACCATCATCCTGTGGATGACCTAACCCAAGCGCGTGGCCCAATTCGTGCAGCAATGTCGTAAAGAAGAATCCACCCGGGTCGCCGTTGCTGTTAAAACCGGCTGTCCAGAAATTCGTGTTGAAGGCGCCAACAGAGACCCCATCGGATGGGGTGGAATGAAACCCAAGAACATTCGGTGAATCAAAAAATGTCGCCGGCGCGATAGCTTCCACCAGATCAGCCGACCCAAAAAATGGAGTTTCGACAAATCTGATGTTCGCCACAGCTTCTATCGCAGCGAGCGCCGCACGAAACTCGGCTTTGTACTCTGAAGTCCACGTCCGTGTATCTAGGAAATTCCCGAAATGGTATGTAATCGTGGTAACGGTCGCAGGGTTGCCATCGCCATATGCGCGCGTACCTTGAATTGCACTGAGGGGGGAGGATGCAGGCGGTCTTGCGACAAATGTAGTAGCAGTCATTAGGGATTCTCAACTTAAACGATATTGATTGCTCGGGTTTTCTCTAAAAATGATGACCCAATTAAGGCGACGAAACCTCACTTTCGTGAAATTGAAAGAAAAAAACAACAGACTTAGCTGTTAACGTGAGGTTAAAAGCATCTACCCAATTTTTACCGCTGATCAACCTCTCTTTTTTGAAGATTTTCGGTTAAAAACCCCACACTAAATCCTCAATATGCATGATGCTAAAGTAGAAATGGAAATTGGTTGTGCGGTCGAATTTCCATTACGTTTTTGTGCTGTGTTGTCGATGTCTGGCAGAGTGTTATCACGCGTCGCCTGATCTATACGGCCAGTTCATAGCACTTTTGCACGCTTGCCTGTCATTAAGGCAGGATTCGTGAGCACTTAAGAGGGGGCTGCTCTATCCGGTTAAGCCACGGACCCGCGCACGGCTCTTTCTAACCGGGTTTTTCGGGGTCGCCATGACCTTTGCGCGACGGTTGTAAAACTTGCGCTGTTCACGCTACCATCGGGCAAAACAACATCGCAGGTGCCTCAGTGACAACAGAAACCAAACGCCCGCTTACCCTTCGTGATGTATCGGAAGCATCCGGAGTGTCGGAAATGACGGTCAGTCGGGTTCTACGGAACAGGGGCGATGTTTCGGACGCCACACGCACCCGCGTCTTGGCCGCCGCGAAAGAGCTGGGGTATGTGCCAAACAAAATCGCAGGCGCATTGGCCTCCAGCCGGGTGAATTTGGTGGCGGTGATTATCCCCTCGCTGTCGAACATGGTCTTCCCCGAGGTTCTGACAGGTATCAATCAAGTGCTGGAAGACACCGAGTTGCAACCGGTTGTGGGCGTCACCGACTATATGCCGGAAAAAGAAGAAAAAGTGCTGTACGAGATGCTCTCGTGGCGGCCGTCCGGAGTGATCATTGCTGGCCTCGAACACACCGAGGCCGCGCGCGCCATGTTGGATTCCGCGGGTATTCCAGTGGTCGAGATCATGGACACCGACGGCAAACCGGTCGACGCGATGGTTGGGATTTCCCATCGCCGTGCCGGGCGCGAAATGGCGCAGGCGATCCTGAAGGCGGGCTATGAGCATATAGGGTTCATGGGCACCAAAATGCCGCTGGATCACCGGGCGCGCAAACGGTTCGAAGGCTTCACCGAAGTTCTGGGCAAACACGGGGTCGAGATCGAGGATCGCGAATTCTACTCTGGTGGATCGGCTCTGGCCAAAGGGCGTGAGATGACCCAGACCATGCTGGAACGGTCCCCCGATCTGGATTTCCTCTACTACTCCAACGACATGATCGGTGCCGGTGGACTGCTGTATCTGCTGGATCAGGGTATTGATGTGCCGGGACAGATCGGCCTGGCCGGGTTCAATAACGTCGAGCTTTTGCAGGGTCTGCCGCGCAAGCTGGCCACAATGGACGCCTGCAGGTTGGAGATCGGACGCACAGCCGCAGAGATCATCGCGGCGCAATTGGCTGATCCCAATGCCGAGGTCGACACGCGTGTGACCCTGACCCCCAAGATCAGCTTTGGCGACACCCTAAAGCGGCGCTGAACGCGTGGTGCTGCAACGGCTGGACAACCGAACAGCTCGCGCGCTGTTCATGGATCGTCATGCATTGGCCGAGCCGCCATCGGGCGGCGCAAAAGGCGCGGAATTGCTGGACCTGATCCATCGTCTTGGCTTTGTGCAATTGGACAGCATCAACACGGTTGCGCGCGCCCATGACATGATCCTGTTTTCGCGGCGCCCATCCTATCGCGCAGGCAATCTCAAACGCTTGTACGAAAGCGACAGGGCACTGTTTGAACACTGGACCCATGACGCCGCTGTCATTCCGATGGCGTTTTATCCGCACTGGCATTTGCGGTTTCAGCGCGATGCAGATCTGCTGAAGTCCCGATGGAAAAACTGGCGCCGCGACGGGTTCGAGCAGCGATTTGAAACCGTTCTGCAACATATCCGGGATCACGGGCCAGTATCCTCGTCCGATGTTGGCAAGGACGAGAAAAAGGGGTCCGGCGGCTGGTGGGACTGGCATCCGTCAAAAACGGCGCTGGAGTTTCTTTGGCGCTCGGGCGCACTGACGGTCATAGGGCGGCAAGGATTTCAAAAGCGCTATGATCTGACTGAGCGGGTGATCGAAACGCATCTTTGCCTGGGCAATATGCCCTGTGATGCCGAGGAGACGGTGGATTGGCTGTGCAACGCGGCGCTTGATCGGTTGGGGTTTGCAACCTCGGGCGAATTGGCTGCGTTTTGGGACACTGTCACGACAAGCGAGGCAAAATTCTGGTGTGAACAGGGTCTAATTCAGGGAAAATTGGAAGAAATCGAGGTGACCTGCGCGGACGGCAAGCTGCGCAAAGTGATCGCCCGACCAAACATTTCCGAGGATGCAGAGGCTGCACCCCGTCCCCCAGGCCGCATTCGGGTCCTTAGCCCATTTGATCCCATGCTGCGCGACCGTAACCGTGCCGAACGGTTGTTCGGCTTTCACTATCGCATCGAGGTTTTTGTACCTGCCCCAAAGCGCACTTACGGTTACTATGTGTTCCCGTTGCTTGAGGGCGACCGATTGATCGGGCGGATTGACATGAAAGCCAACCGGGATTGCGGGGCGCTGCAAATCAGCGCCTTATGGCCGGAACGATCCGTGCGCTGGTCCGATGCCAGAACCAAAAGGTTGCAGTCAGAGCTCGACCGAGTCCGACGATTTGCCGGGCTGGACAACGTGGAATTCGCCCGTGATTGGTTAAATGACCCTAAATAGGGTCTTTTTTCAGATCAGACTCAGGCTGATAGACTGTAACCCGTCTATCCCGCCTTCCAGGAAATCGCCCGCCAACACCGGGCCAACTCCAGCCGGTGTACCAGTCAGGATCGGATCACCGGGCCGCAGGTGATAGTATCCGGACAAATGGCAGATGACCTCATCTATCTTCCAGATCAGCTCTTCCAGCGTCGCGTCCTGCCGCGTTTCCCCGTTCACGTTAAGATAGATGCGTTTCTTGTCGTCCGGGGACCAATCTGCCGCGCGGGTCAAAGCGGCCAACACAGTGCCGTTTTCCAGATCCTTGCCCAAATGCCACGGGCGCTGTTTATTCCGTTCGCGGACTTGCAGGTCACGGCGCGTCATGTCCAACGAACAACCATAGCCATAAACCGCATCCAGCGCATCGGCACGCGTCGCACGGAAAACGGGTTTGCCGATCGCGACCGCCAGTTCCATCTCGTGGTGAAAATTCTCAGTTCCAGGCGGATAAGGCACGGTTGCACCCGACAGAACCGCGTTCAGAGCAGATTTTGTAAAGTAGAAAGACGCCTCACGATCGACCTCATTTCCCATTTCGGCCGCATGGGCCGCATAATTTCGGCCGACACAGAAAATGCGCCCCACGGGATAGGTCGACAATTCACCCTCAACCGGGATCGAAATCGGGTCGGGTAAGGAAAACAAGCTGTCCGGTATCAAAGCCCCCTAACTGCAACTTGCAGCTTGTTTCTTAGTTGGCGGGACCAGTTGAACAAGCCATGCAGGTTCGCGCCAGGCATCACCATCACGCGAACTAGCCCCGTGGCTGGCTGTTCACAATTCAAAGTTTTGCCTTGGAAAGCCTTGGGTGCGCGCTACCTTTGGTTGTATCATGGATCACGCCACCATCGTTTTGACACTCATTCCCTGGCGATATCCGAAATCCACTCGTCGCTGATCAGGTGATTTGCCTGTTGGCGAGTGCAACTGAATCAGAGAGCGACGGCCAAAGACCTGTACCCCCACACGGTCTTTGCGTCCGGATGTCCGCTTATTTTCAGGTGGCTGTTTCTCTGAGGTGTGAGCCGGATAAATCCATCCGGCCGCGGGCCAGACACGCAGTCCAGTCAAAGTCTGGCCACCCCGCCGGAGGATACCCATACTTCTCTGGCGGGGACAAAAGCCGTTGCATGCGCGACGTGCGATCAGGTCTTCAAATCATGCAGATCATTCAGTAAGTCCAGCAGCGCTTCGTGCCGATCCGGGCCTAGCTGAGTCTTGATCTCTTCAGCCAGACGTAGTGTCACCTGCATGTTGTCTTGGATGATCTTTTGGCCTTTCGCCGTGATATCGATGATCTGACGACGCTTATCCTCGGGATGGACCCGGCGCCGGATCAAATCCTTGGCTTCCAGTTTTTGCAGAATGCGCGTCAGACTGGGCAGCAAAAGGCACGATCGATCCGCTATATGCGATGGCTCTTGAGGGCCTTCTTCTTTCAGAACACGCAGAACGCGCCATTGCTGTTCCGTAACACCCGCATCAGCCAGCATATTTCGAATGGGCCCCATGACCCTTTCGCGCGCCCGCAGCAGTGCAATCGGCAATGAGCGGGACGTATTAGGCAGGTCTCTGGTCATATTGGAATTTTTGCCCAAATTGGATCAAACTGCAACCGTCCAAGAATTTTAGTTATGATATCAGTAACTTGAACGTGCAATATACTACCCTTTTAGGCACACCGCAGTTTCGAGCCGCATCTCAAAATTAGTAAACAAAGCAATTAATATTGACGTTTTCTTCAGAATGACGATCACTGGACGCGCAAAGAAACTAAGTCCCGGTCCGATCCCGGGGTTGGCAGAAATCTGAGGGTTAAGATGAAGTGGGATGAGTTTTCGGATTGGGGCAAACGAATTGCCGAGTGGACGCAGGATTACCACCTGACTGTAGGTGACAAGCCCGTCCGCGCCCGGACTGAGCCGGGGGATATCCTCAATGCCTTGCCCGCGCGGCCACCCGAGCACGCGCATCCACTGGAGGACGTGTTTCAGGATTTCGAACAGATCGTGATGCCGGGAATCACCCATTGGCAACATCCAAGGTTCTTTGCCTATTTCAATTCGAACGCCTCTGCCCCATCGGTCCTGGCCGAGTTTCTGGCCAGCGCCATCGCACCGCAATGTATGTTGTGGCAAACGTCTCCGGCTGCGACCGAGATGGAAACACGGATGATGGACTGGTTGCGCCACGCGCTGGACCTGCCCGAGGGTTTCGCTGGCGTTATTCAGGACTCCGCCTCGTCAGCGACATTGGCTGCTGTGCTAACGATGCGCGAAAAGGCGTTGAAGTGGCAGGGAAATCAACAGGGTCTTTTTGGGCAAGAACCTCTGCGCGTCTATTGCTCGGCCGAAGTGCACACGTCAGTCGATCGTGCCATTTGGGTTGCGGGGATTGGGCAAGACAATCTGGTTCGGATTCCGATCAAGGGAGATTGGCGCGGGATGGATCCCGCAGCACTGGAGGCAGCGATCCAGGCCGATTTAGACTCTGGTTTGCATCCGGCGGGCGTCATCCTTTGCGTTGGCGGTACAGGAACGGGGGCCACCGATCCCGTAGATGAATGTTTGAAGATCGCCCAGGAATACGGGCTTTACTCCCACGTAGATGCGGCCTGGGCCGGATCGGCCATGATCTGCCCGGAATACCGCCACTACTGGCCCGGCGTGGATCAGGCCGACAGTATCGTTTTCAACCCGCATAAATGGCTGGGTGTGCAGTTCGATTGCTGTGCGCATTTCCTGAAAGACCCCGATGATCTGGTGCAGACGCTGGCGATCAGCCCTGAATACCTCAAGACCCATGGCAAGGACGGTATCATCAACTATTCGGAATGGTCTGTGCCACTTGGCCGTCGGTTCCGGGCGCTCAAACTGTGGTTCGTGATCCGGGCATATGGGCTGGAAGGGTTGCGCCAACGCCTGCGCAATCACGTGAACTGGTCCGTAGCGCTGCATGATCGGCTCGCGAGCGAGGCGGATTTCCAAATCGTCACTCAGCCGATGTGGTCATTGTGGACGTTCCGCTATGCACCGACGGGCCAAACAGACCTGGACGATTTGAACCTGCGCTTGGTGAACGCCATCAATGACGACGGCCGCATCTATTTGACGCAAACCCGCGTGGATGGTGATCTGGTGATCCGTTTTCAGGCCGGTCAGTTCGAAACCACCGAAGACGATGTTCGAATGGCCTATGACGTCATAACCGAAATCGCCCGCACACTGACATAAACAGGAGGTCCGGCCATGCCAGTCCCAAAAAACAGCTTCAAACAGGCTCTAATACAGGGTGATCGGCAGATAGGCTGCTGGATGAGTTTTGCGGAATCCATCACTGCCGAAATTATGGGCACCGCCGGATTCGACTGGCTGGTCATTGATGGTGAACACGCGCCGAACGATATCCGATCAATCCGTGATCAGCTTATGGCGTTGGCTGCCAGCTCCTCGCATCCGGTGGTGCGGGTTCCGGTTGGCGACACCGCTTTGATCAAGATGGTGCTGGATGCCGGGGCGCAAACCGTTCTGGTACCGATGGTCGAAACCGCCGATCAGGCGCAACAATTGGTTCGGGACTGCCGCTATCCCCCGACGGGTGTGCGTGGCGTTGGGGCCGGTGCGGCCCGGGCGACAATGTACGGCTCGATCCCCGAGTACATTCAATCTGCAGACGATCAAATTTGCCTTTTGGTTCAGGTGGAAAACCGCGCCGGTATGGCTGCGCTGGATGATATCCTGATGGTTGAAGGCATCGACGGAGTGTTTATTGGCCCTGCGGACCTGTCCACGGACATGGGATATCAGGGAAACAGCGCAGCGCCGGAAGTGCGCGCTGTCATTGCGGATGGCATCACAAGGATCAGGGCCGCGGGCAAAGCGCCCGGCATTCTGGGCACCAATGACGAGGCCAGCCAAGCCTATTATGAAATGGGCGCACAGTTTCTTGCGGTCGGCATTGACGTGATGTTGCTGGCGCAGGCATCCCGGGCGCTGGCGGCGAAATGGAAGGCGAAATAGCGCGTCAGGCGTACATGGTGGCCGCGGCCTGCGCATAACCACCCGATGCCCCATCCACAAAGTGAACATGATCGTCGCGCGTCGCCGAGGGGACGATACAGGTCATCATTGCCTCGTCTTGCGCATGCAGCCCATAGCGGATCTTGCCCTGTCCGCGTGCCTGTTCAAGCATCATCCGGATTTGCGTCAACGTGGCAGCGTCACAATCCAGCGTCATTTTCAGCCCATCATCGAATTTACGGTAGTCGGCGTTGCGGCTGACCATGCGCTTGTAATGGCCGGGTTCGAAATTGCCCAACCGTTTGCCCGATGTGAACAACAGGGCGATCAAAAAGTTCTGGCCCAGCAATTTGATCCGCTGCAGCAACAAATTGTTCCCAGCTCGTGATACGCGGGCATCCAGGCCAACATCCGGCGGTGGCCAGCTGATCGGCGGGCCATCTTCTGGTACTGGATGACCCGAACGCTCCAACCCCTCCGAAGCTGACAGAACCGAGCGGGCCAAATCCGCAAAGTCACTCTCGGTCGCATTTGCTGTGGGCTGAACGACGACCGAGACGATTTGACCATTGCGTGCCTTGCTGTTGGACCACCGGCAGGACAAACCGGTTAGGTCGGGCTGTGCACCAGGTTTGGCAGGCGGCACCATAAAGGTACCAGCCTTCATCTGCGCCTCAGCCCAGGCCAACCCGCCACCCGAGAACATGGCGTAATCCACCCCATCAGACGGCGCATAACGCGCGACCCGCAGGTCCTTTCCGGCCTTACGAATTTCGGCAACCGGAACCAACGCCGCGCGTAGCGAGATCGAGAATTCTTCTTCCGCCCAGCGCCTGAGGTCCGCCAATACCGCTTTGGCGGTGTCGATCTCACTTGCGGGCACGGCGAATCCGGCTCCGTCGCCGCCAAAAACATAAGGGAACTCCTTGCCGTGGAGCGCGTTGATCATGCCCGAGATCACCGCCGCGCCGACCATGTTGACCGTCTTGTATCGTCCTTTTGCAATCTCACCGGTGGAGTCTACGATATCAGCCACACCCAACGCCCAATCGCCCGGAACAGCCGAGAAACGCGCCGGATCCACCAAACGGGTAAAGTCCCGCAACAGGGGAAGACTGTCATAGAACGCGGCCTGGGCGTCTTTCATTGGCACCTCGGATAATCGGTAAGGACAAGGATAGCCCGAATGTGATCACTGTCCGGCAAAATCAGTATAGCACACGCGCTTGTGTGTGGCACCGTGACGTGCCAAGCATTTCTTCGCCGGTTTGGGGGAGAGGGTTTTCATGAAGGCAGGTCTGGTGGTGTTGTGCCTGGGCTATGTGCTCAGCCAGTTCTTTCGCGCCTTTCTCGCGGTTCTCAGTGTTGATCTGGGGCGCGATATCGGGGCCACACCCGAGGATCTGGCCTTTGCGTCCGGTCTATGGTTTCTGATCTTTGCCGCCATGCAGTTGCCCGTAGGCTGGGCACTGGACCGAGTTGGACCGCGCCTGACGGCGGCGGTCTTGCTGCTGGTCGGTGGTGCCGGCGGAGCGGCATTGTTTGCCCTATCCAGCTCCCCTTTTCACATCGCCATCGCCATGGGGTTGATCGGGGTCGGCTGCTCACCGGTGTTGATGGCATCTTACTATATCTTCGCCCGCGAATTCCCACCTGCCCGCTTCGCCACTTTGGCGGCTGTCATGCTGGGCGTTGGATCGGTCGGCAATCTGGTTGCCTCGTACCCTACTGCGCTGGCGGTTGAGCTGATGGGTTGGCGGGCCACGATGGGGACGCTGGCCGTTTTTTCCGCCGCGATCGCGTTGGGCATCTGGTTCAGCGTGCATGATCCCAAACGTGTCGAGACCGAACACAGGGGATCGGTGCTGGACCTGCTGAAAGAGCCCGCCCTGTGGGCGATCTTGCCGCTGATGCTGGTGGCCTATGCCCCGTCGGCGGCAACGCGCGGCCTTTGGGCCGGGCCATACCTCAGCGATATCTTCGGTCTTAGCACCACCCAGATCGGGACAGCGACCCTGATCATGGGGGCGGCGATGATTGCAGGTACCTTTGCGTATGGGCCGCTCGATCGAATGCTGGGCACGCGAAAATGGGTGATCTTTGGCGGCAACGCGCTGGGCACAGTGGGGCTGGTTCTGATGTGCCTTTGGGTCGACAACGCGGTTTGGCTGTCGGTAGTTCTGATGGCAGCGATCGGGTTTCTGGGGGCCAGCTTCCCGGTCATCATGGCTCATGGACGGGCCTTTGTGCCGCCGCATCTGGTTGGGCGCGGCATGACCCTGCTGAACCTCTTCGGCATTGGCGGTGTAGGACTGGCGCAATTCGTCACCGGCCGCATCCATGCCGCCACGGTGGACATCAGCCCGACCGCGCCCTACACAGCGATATTCGGCTTTTTTGCGGTCACGCTGGCCATCGGCTGCGTGATCTACTTGTTCAGCCGCGACAGCGTCGACTAACGCTGGAACTGCCAGGAGTGTCCATGTCCGACCCGCGCGTCATTGCCCCCAACCTCAAACACAGACTATCGGGTGTGACCGCGACGATTGCCCGGTTGGTGCCGCTGCAGGCGCAATGGATCGACATCGCGGCCACCGGGCCGGGTCTGCCAGATGACATCCCACATATCCCGCTGGGCCGCCTGCCCTTTTTGTCGCGCAAAACACTGCGCGTCTGGCACGCGCGCCGCAATACCGAGATGCTGCTGGGCCTGATCCTGCGCAATGTGCTGCGGTTGCGATTGAAGCTGCTGTTCACCAGCGCCTCGCAACGCGCGCATTCGGGTTACACCAAATGGCTGATCGACAAAATGGACGCGGTCGTCGCGACTTCGCGCAAAACCGCCGGGTATCTGGAGAGAGATGCGCAGGTCATCATGCATGGCATCAACTTGCAGGATTTCACACCACCCGAAGACAAAGCCGCAGTTCGCGCGCGGCTGGGTTTGCCAGATGGTTTATTGCTGGGCTGCTATGGCCGCATTCGTCACCAGAAGGGCACCGACGCCTTTGTCGACGCAATGATCGACCTGTGCGGCCGCTTCGACGACGTCCATGGCATCGTCATGGGCCGCGCCACGGAAAAGCACACCAGCTTCCTGACCGAATTGAAAGACAAGGTCGCCAAGGCGGGCCTGTCCGACCGCATTCTGTTCATGCCGGAGGTGACCGTCGATCAGATCGCCGAATGGTATCAGGTGCTGGACCTGTTCATTGCCCCGCAACGGTGGGAAGGGTTCGGCCTGACGCCGCTGGAAGCAATGGCTTGCGGCGTGCCGGTTGTTGCCACGGATGTAGGCGCGTTCTCCGAGATCGTCACCGACCCGTCGCTGGGCCGAGTGGTCGAACCTGGTGATATCCCCGCGCTGGCCGAAGCCGCCGCCGAGATGTTGTCCGACCGCGAATCCCTTGCCCATTCCGGTATCGCAGCCCGCGCCCATGTCGAGCAGAATTTCGATATCAATGGTGAGGCAAAGACGCTTGTGGCGCTATATGAACGCCTTTTGACCGACACCTGAGGCGATGCGCCACGTCAAATCGGTGTCATTGCGCGAAATAAACCCCGAAAACTCTTTTTTATTTGCTGCAACGCGGCTATGAACGCGCGTCCTTAACATTGGAGACATGAAATGGGCTATCGCGTCGTAGTCGTCGGCGCCACGGGTAACGTGGGCCGCGAAATGCTGAACATTCTGGCTGAACGCCAGTTCCCCGTCGATGAACTTGCTGTTCTGGCAAGCCGTCGTTCGCTGGGCACCGAAGTAAGCTTTGGCGACACGACACTCACTACCAAGGATCTGGACACGTTCGATTTCACCGGCTGGGACATGGCGCTGTTCGCCGTGGGGTCCGAAGCGACCAAGGTCTACGCCCCAAAGGCAGCCAAAGCTGGCTGCGTGGTGATCGATAACTCGTCGCTCTATCGCTATGACCCGGACATTCCGCTGATCGTGCCGGAATGTAACCCGCAGGCGATCCACGACTACAAAAACAAGAACATCATCGCCAACCCCAACTGCTCGACCGCGCAGATGGTTGTCGCGCTGAAGCCGCTGCATGACCGCGCGCGCATCAAGCGCGTCGTCGTGTCGACCTATCAGTCGGTGTCTGGCGCCGGTAAGGAAGGCATGGACGAACTGTGGGATCAGACCAAAGCAATCTATAATCCCACCACGGACGTGCCACCAAACAAGTTCCAGAAGCAGATCGCCTTCAACGTCATTCCGCAAATCGACGTCTTCATGGAAGACGGCTCGACCAAGGAAGAGTGGAAGATGGTTGTTGAGACTAAAAAGATCGTCGATCCGTCGATCAAGGTCACAGCCACATGCGTCCGCGTTCCAGTCTTTGTTGGCCACTCTGAGGCCGTGAACATCGAGTTCGAGGAATTCCTGGACGAAGACGAAGCCCGCGACATCCTGCGCGAAGCCCCAGGCATCATGGTGATCGACAAGCGCGAACCCGGCGGCTACGTCTCGCCGATCGAATGCGCGGGCGATTTTGCCACGTTCATCAGCCGTATCCGTCAGGACTCGACCGTTGAGAATGGTATCAACCTGTGGTGCGTTTCGGACAACCTGCGCAAAGGTGCAGCGCTGAATGCAGTGCAGATTGCGGAACTTCTGGGCCGCGAGGTTCTGAAGAAGGGCTAAGCCCCGACCCGAAACTGCGGATTGTTTAAACCCTGCTGCGCTGTCAGTGGGGTTTATTTTTGGCGGGACGCGGAATCTTCGCTGCCTCGAAGGGCGTCCAGGATCGCCCGGAAACCTTGCTCTTGTCCTTTAGCTGATACACACTTCGATACGCAGCAGGGGCTACTTTCGCCGCAAAGCCTGTTGTCGAACCGACAAATACGATTCCGCCCTTTTGGAGGAGTGTGGTGTCATGACATCCAAAACCAATGGGTCCTCGCCCCCGGAAAACCTGACGCCGCAGCAGCAAGCCATGCCCGAGGTGAACACATTGACGGCGGCAGATATCAGCGCATCGCTAAAAGCCGGATTGGCTGATTTTCTGGCACGCCCAGTCATGAGCGGCTTTTTTGGCCTGTTTTATGCAATTTTTGGGATTCTGTTTGTCTGGTGTCTCGTCTGGCTTGGCAAAATCTGGATGATCATTCCCGCGGCTGTTGGCTTTCCGTTGGTTGCGCCTTTTGCCGCCGCCGGGCTCTATGAGATGTCTCGGCGGATGCAAAACAACGAGGAATTCGGATGGTCTGATATCCTCACCGTCATGGCCAAACAGCGAAAGCGTGAAATGGGCTGGATGGCCTTTGTAACCCTGTTCATTTTCTGGGTATGGACCTATCAAATACGGCTTTGGCTGGCGATCACGCTGCAAAATGCTTCGTTTTCTGATTTCGACCGTTTTCTGAACATCGTCTTCTTTACGCCGCAGGGCTGGACGTTCCTTGCCATTGGTACCTGTGTGGGCGCATTTTTGTCGGCAGTCCTGTTCTCGGTAACGGTCGTCGCCATGCCAATGCTGCTGGACCGAGAGACGAACTTCATTTCCGCGATGATCACATCCATCCGGGTTGTCACCGGAAACCCAGTGGTCATGCTCAGCTGGGCAGCGATTATCTCGGTCACGATGTTGCTGTCGATGTTACCTGCATTTCTAGGCCTGATCTTCACCCTTCCGATTCTGGGCCACACCACGTGGCATCTTTATCAAAGGGCTGTTTCCCCAGCCGAGGGGTGATCAGACCGATCAAACCCAGCCGTCGCGAAATGCATCGAAGCGCCTGATTTACCCCTGCCCCTCGACCAATGCTTTGAGGTTTGTCAGACCGCGCTCGTAATCTCCTCCGACCCATTTATCCATCATCAGACCCATCCAGCGTGACATGGGGTTCATGCCTAGATCGGATTCGAACCCCCAGGTCACCTGAGTCTGATCACCCTCGGGTGTCAGATCGAAGGAGGCCGATGCGGACCCCATCGGACCGAAATCAAGCGCTGTTTTGACGGTTTGATCCGGAACGCTTTCGACGATTTCCTGTGACCCAGTACCAACCTGCGGGTGTTCAGATGCCCAATTCAAGGTGTTGCCGACGCCCGCCTCAGGGCCGCTGTAGGACAGCTGGGTTTCGGGATCGCGCGTCAACCAAGGTGACCATTTTTCAGTTTCCTGCATCGAATTCACGTAAGGAAAGATCGCGCTGGCGGGTGCATTGATCGTGATGCTTCGGGACAGTTCGGCCTTGCCCGGCAAAAGGTATGACACACCAACCAGAATAAGAACAAGCAGAGTGATGAAAATACGTTTTATGAATCGCATGACGCGCTCCTGATCGAAAGAGTGTGGTTCCGATCATAGCAAAAAATGGCGCGAAATTAGAGACCTGATCCGCGCCATTCGAAAACTCTCAGATGTCAGCCCGTTTAGACAACCACGAATTTCTTCTCGGCCGGGTCATAACATTGCAGGCCACCTTCACCGATGTCGGTCCACAGCCCATGCAAGCTCAGCGAGCCGTCATCTACCGCAGAGGAAACGAAGGGAAAGGTCATCAGGTTCTCCAGCGATGCCACGACTGCCTGCCGTTCAAACTGCCGCGCCTGATCGACGCTGTCTTCAACATCGGCAACCAATTCATATTTCGGTTTCAGGATGTCCATCCAGCGGCCAACAAAGCTTTCTTTCGCCTCCAGCTGCGGGGCTTTTCCCTTGCACATGTCAATGCAGCCCTGAACACCTCCGCATTGCGAGTGGCCTAGAACGATCAAGTGCGCGACTTTCAGTGCCGTGACCGCATATTCGATTGCCGCACTGGTGCCGTGGTGATCACCATCAGGGGCGTAAGGCGGCACAAGGTTTGCGATGTTGCGGTGAATAAAGAACTCGCCCTGATCGGCACCGAAGATCGATGTCACATGAACCCGGCTGTCACAGCACGAAATCACCATCGCACGCGGGCGCTGCCCTTCAGTGGCCAGGCGGCGATACCAGACCTGGTTTTCCGAATAGGTGGTGGCTTTCCATCCGTGGTACCGCTTGACCAGATAGGTCGGCAGAGGTTTGGCTAAGTCCATTCTCATGTCCCCGTTCTTTTGTCTGTCGGCTGCTGTAACCTGAATTCGCAGAAAATTCGACCCATTTTCCAGCATCGACGCAAGGTTTTGCAAAGGATTCTACCGCCAATGTCCAACTATGCCGTGGGGGCGTAGAGAATTGGGGTAGATGTGGTGGATAAAATAGTCACGCTTGAACAAAAGGAAACCGTTCGGCTGGATACGAACCGCTTGAACGGGCTGTATCACCAATTGGGCGACAAGAACGCATTGGATGTTTTGTGCCGTACGGTCGAGGAATTGGCCGTGCGCCTGTCAAACTGCGAGCGATTTTGGCGTCAACGCGACTGGGCCGGGCTGCGCAAATGCGCGCGGTCACTGGTGGCCATTGCGGAACAGATTGGCATGACCGCGCTGGCCCGAGTCGCCGGTGACGTGGCGCAATCGGTGGATGTTGGGGATGCGGTCGCGACGGGGGCCACCCTGTCGCGCCTGATCCGTGTAGGTGAGAAATCGCTGACCGTGATCTGGGATCAGCAGGATCTTTCCCTCTGACGGGGCTTGCGGACGGATCGTGGGCGGCTAGGCTGGGCACAAATCGAACCAGCCGAGATGTCCATGACCCTGTCCTTCGCTTCGCCGTCCGAACCTTCTGTTCCGCTGCATGTCATTTCGCAACCCGATCTCGACAATTGGCTGCAAGACCAGCCAAGCCACATCGCATCGTGGGTCGAGGCCAATGGATTCACAGGGGCCATGGGACAGGCACTGCTGGTCCCGCAATCAGATGGTGCGCCCGAAATGGTCTTGGCGGGTTACGGAAATAGCAACAAGCGCGCGCGCAAACGGTTCCCGTTGGCAGCGGCGGCCGAAGCCTTGCGGAAGGGAACCTATCACATCGTGTCCGGTGTGCCCGCAGATGCGCTAACCAACGAGTGCCTTGGTTGGCTGCTATCGGGATATGCCTTTGACCGTTACGCAAATCAATCACCTCCCAAGGCGCGACTCATTGCACCCGGAGGTGTTGATGCCGCGCGGATTGAGGCGCTGGCCAGTGCCGAGGCGCTGACCCGCGATTTGGTCAACACACCGGCCTCGGACATGGGACCGGATCAGCTGCAGGCGGTAGCCGAGGATTTGGCGCAGGAATTCGCCGCGTCCTGTTCGGTAATCAAAGACGACGACCTGTTGGATCAAAATTTCCCGCTAATTCACACGGTCGGACGCGCCGCCGCGCAAGCTCCGCGCTTGATCGAGATGACATGGGGCAACACCGGGCCCAAACTGACCCTTGTCGGCAAGGGTGTGTGCTTTGACACTGGCGGGCTGAATCTGAAACCAGGGAATTCGATGTCCCTAATGAAAAAGGACATGGGCGGTGCGGCCAATGTGCTGGGTTTGGCGCGGATGATCATGGCAACAAAGCTGCCTTTGCAACTGCGCGTGCTGATCCCAGCGGTTGAGAATTCGGTCGCGGGGAATGCCTTCCGTCCGGGGGATATCCTCACCTCGCGCAAAGGTCTGACGGTGGAGATTAACAACACCGACGCCGAAGGGCGGCTGGTTCTGGCCGACGCATTGGCGCTGGCGGATGAGGGTGAACCTGACCTGATCATCTCGATGGCGACGCTGACCGGTGCCGCGCGCGTGGCGGTTGGCCCCGATCTGGCGCCCTTTTACACCGATGACGATGGCGCGGCAGACGCACTGGCCAACGCTGGTCGGCAATCGGCCGACCCTGTCTGGCGGATGCCTTTCCATGAACCCTATGAGGCGATGATCGAACCCGGCATTGCTGATCTGGACAATGCGCCTTCAGGTGGGTTCGCAGGCTCGATCACCGCGGCCCTGTTCCTGCGCCGCTTTGTGGGTGACAGCCGCTATATGCATTTCGACATCTATTCCTGGCAGCCCAGCAAGGCCCCCGGACGCAGCAAAGGCGGTCTGGGCCAAGGGCCGCGTGCCTTGCTGACCGCCCTGCCCGAGATTCTGAACCTATGACCCGCTTGCGCGTCATAAAGCCGGTTGTTGATTTGTTGCGCAGCCCGAATGGCCCCAGGGACCGGCAGCTGTTGTTTGGCGACCCGGTAGATGTTGTTGACAAAACCGATGGGTGGAGCCGGATCACCTCGGATAAGGACGGCTATCCCGGTTGGGTCAGGTCCGATCAGTTGGGACCTGAGGCGCAACAGACCCACTGGGTCACCGCGCCCGCGACACATGCCTATAAACAGCCCGACATGAAAAGCCAGGACCGCGTATCGCTGAGTTTCGGCAGCAAATTATGCGTGCTGTCGGAACAGAATAGGTTTCTGGAAACAGAACTGGGGTTCATTCCGGCGATTCACGCCAAACTCAGCGCAACTCACCTGACCGATCCCGTAGCGGTGGCCGAGCTGTTTCTGGGCACACCCTATCTTTGGGGGGGAAACAGTCGCTTCGGTATTGATTGTTCCGGGTTGGTTCAGGCCGGTTTGCTGGCCTGCGGCATACCCTGCCCCGGTGATAGCAGCGATCAGGAACGCGAACTGGGTACGGCGCTGCTTGCCGGAACTGAACCAAAACGCGGGGATCTGTTGTTCTGGAAAGGCCACGTGGCATGGGTCTATGGCGAGAACATGCTGCTTCATGCCAACGCCTACCACATGGACGTGACGTTCGAGCCGATGGATCAAGCAATCACACGGATTCTGGAGCAGGGCGACGGGTCTGTAACAGCCCACAAAAGGCTCTAATCAAGGTCAACCGACCGGATCAGCTTGCGTTCCAACACGCGCAGCACGGTGCGCAGGTCATGGCCTCGCTTCAAGATACGCCCGTCCATGCCGATCACCGAATACATCCCCTGTTTGGACCGCAGACGAGGGTGTTTTTCGACCCGGTAGATCGGATGCTCTGCCGTACGTCTGAAAATGGAAAAAACCGCCATATCGCGCAGGTTGGAAATGCCATAGTCACGCCATTCTCCGGCGGCGACCATCTTGCCATAGACAGACAGTATATGTGACATCTCGCGCCGGTCGAACGCGACGGGCATCTGGGCCGAGTTTGCAGAAAACCGGCTGGGAGGCTGCATGTTCATACCCTCAGCCTTGCCGGAAAACGCATTTGAATCAAGTCCGGTGCCAACAGGTGTGGTAAATTTGAATCGTTTCGTCCTACCGCCGCCCAACTTGCCGACAGATCAGAATCACCGGCAAAAGCCCAACTGCCAGGATCACAAGCGAGGGAACCGCTGCGCCCTCCAACCGCTCGTCTGAGGCCAGACGATAGGCCTGGACCGCAAGCGTATCAAAGTTGAATGGGCGCATGATCAAGGTCGCGGGCAGCTCTTTCATCACATCCACAAATACGATCAGCAAGGCCGTCAGCAGCGAGGGTGTCAGTATTGGTAGATGCACACGGCGCAAGGTGCCCAGCGGCGATTGGCCCAAAGATCGGGACGCGGCATCCATATTGGCGTGCACAGTACTCTGCCCGCCTTCATACGCGCTGAGCGCTGCCGCAAGAAAGCGCACCATGTAAGCTGCAACCAGCAACCAGATCGACCCGGTCACCAGCAGACCCGTCGAGACGTCGAACGTCTGGCGCATCCACGAATCCAGCGCGTTGTCGAATCTGGCGAAGGGTACCATCAGGCCAACGGCGATTACGCCGCCAGGCACCGCATAGCCCAACCGCGCCAGATAGCCTGTGGTCGATGATCCCCGACCCGGGCGAAGGCGCTGAAAGAACCCAACGCAGATCGCTGCGCAAACCGTGACCACGGCGGCCACTCCTGCAAGTGTCAGCGAGTTTTGAATGAACCCAATGTAACGCCGCGACAGCAGGTTTTGTTCCGAGGTCAGGCCCATCTGGATCAAGATAAATACCGGCAGCAAGAACCCCAGCACCACTGGAATAGCGCACAAGGTTATGGCAGCTGCGGATTGCCAGCCCTTAAGTTGCGCCGAAGGCAGCGAGGCATGGCTTTTGCCTGCCTGATAGTACTTTGCCTTGCCGCGCTGCGTACGCTCGGCTACGGCCATGACCAGCGCAAAGCCCAGCAGGCACAAGGCCAACTGCGCCGCACCCGCCCGGTCGCCGATCGAGAACCAGCTTGTGTAGATGCCCGTGGCAAAGGTCTGAACGCCAAAATAGGCGACGGTTCCAAAATCGGCGATGGTTTCCATGATGGCCAGCAGGACACCACCGGCAATGGCCGGGCGGGCCATCGGCAAAGACACGTGCCAGAACGCCAACCACGGGCTTTTGCCCAGCGCACGAGCGGCCAGAAAAGCGGTGGCACTTTGCTGCAGAAACGCGGCCCGCGCCAGCAAATAGACATAAGGGTAGAGCACTAGGATCAGCATCACCGCCGCGCCCTCGGTCGAGCGGATTTCCGGGAACCAATAATCGCGCGGCCCCCAACCCGTCACGTCGCGCAGCGTGGTCTGCACGATACCGGGATGATCCAGAATGAACGTATAGGCATAAGCCAGAACATAGGCCGGAAAAGCCAGCGGCAGGACCAGAGCAATTTCCAGAAAGCGCACACCGGGAAAGCGTGTCATCGTCACCAGCCACGCCGCGCCAACCCCGATAGAGAACGTGCCGATAGCCACCAGAACGACAAGGATCACGGTTGTCAGTGCATACCCGGGTAAAACCGTCTCAAACAGATGCGAGACCGTTTCCGTACCCCCCGTCACCGCCGCCAGAACAACCGCAACCATCGGCAGAAGACAAGCCGCTGCCACCATATAGGCCACAGTGGCCACCAACCGGGTGCCCAGCGCGCCGCGATTGCGTTTCCCGTGTTCTGAATAGTCGATTTCGGCCATGGACCTGGATTGTAACTGGCGTTGGCTATTGATCAGCCTTTAATCGACCAAAATGCTAAGAAACACCAGTGCAGGAAAAACAAATCTGCGGCACATACTGCCGCAGACATGGCTCGGGGTTATTCGTAAACGCGCTGATCCTCGATCACCAACCCGTCCTTCGGCAGTGATCCGGGGGTTACGACCTCGATTGCGCCTTTCAGTTTCAGCACCTCGACTACGGATTTGGCATAGGCCATGTCGTCGCCTCCCGCGCTTTCGATCTGGACGGTCATCGTGTCCATCTCACCCTGACGGGCGGCGATGACCCGTGCTTTGACGATTTCCTCGTGTTTGTCGACCAATGCTGCCACCTGTTCAGGACGCACAAACATGCCCTTGATCTTGGTGGTCTGGTCCGCACGACCCATCCATCCCTTGATCCGCAGATTGGTCCGCCCACAAGGCGACACGCCCGGCATGATCGCGGACAGATCACCCGTGGCAAAGCGGATCAGCGGGTAATCAGGGTTCAGAGAGGTTACCACAACCTCACCGACCTCACCCGGCTCTACCGGTGTTCCGGTGCCAGGCGTGACAATCTCGACAATGACATGTTCGTCGAGGATCATCCCTTCCATCGCGGCACTTTCATAGGCGATGTTGCCAAGATCGGCCGTGGCATAGCATTGCAGGCAGGAAATACCCCGATCAGCATAGTCCTGACGCAAAGATGGGAACAGCGCGCCGCCGCCCACAACAGCCTTCGAGAAGTTCAGGGCCACGCCCATCTCATCTGCTTTGTCCAGAATGACCTTCAGATAGTCCGGCGTGCCTGCATAAGACGTGCAGCCCACATCGCGTGCCGCGGTCACCTGCAATTCGGTCTGACCGGTACCCGCTGGCAGCACAGCGGCCCCTACCGCGCGCGCGCCGCTCTCAAAAATCATACCAGCTGGCGTGAGGTGATAGCCGAAACAGTTTTGCACGATATCTCCGGGTCCGACGCCGGCGGCGTTCAGGAAACGCCCCATGCGCCACCAGTCATGATCCGTACTGCCGGGCTCATAGATCGGACCGGGAGACTGGAACACATGATGGAAGTGCCGCGCCGGCTTGACGGTAAACCCGCCGAATGGCGGACGCGACGCCTGTGCTTGCGCCAGATCGGATTTCCGCAATACAGGCAGTTTCACCAGATCGTCGGCTGAAATCACCGCGCTGGTATCCGCGTCGGCCAGATGCGCAGCAAAGCCCGGAGCGGACAGGGCGCGGTCAATCTGAGTACGCAGCGCCTGTGCCTGATCGGCGGAGCGTTCATCGGCTGATCGGGTTTCGAGAGCGTCGTAGTAGGTCATCGCCAGATCCTCCATTCGCTTACAACCACCTCTTGCGGCGGCGGTAAGACCGCACGTCACGGAAGCTTTTGCGGCCTTCGTCGGACATGCCCAGATAGAACTCTTTCACGTCTGGGTTTTCGCGCAAATCTGCTGCCGGACCGTCCATCACGACGCGCCCGGATTCCAGAATATAGCCGTAATGGGCAAACCTTAGAGCCACATTGGTGTTCTGTTCGGCCAACAGGAAAGAAACACCTTCTTTCTCGTTCAGGTCCTTCACGATACCGAAAATCTCTTCGACCAGCTGCGGCGCAAGTCCCATCGAGGGTTCGTCCAGCAGGATCGTTTCGGGTCGGGACATCAAAGCTCGGCCCATTGCAACCATCTGTTGCTCACCACCCGAAGTGTAGCCTGCCTGCGACCGGCGGCGTTCTTTCAGACGGGGAAAATATGTGTAGACTAGTTCAAGGTCCTGCTGGATGGCGGCCTTGCCATCCTTGCGGGTATAGGCGCCCGTCAGCAAGTTTTCCTCGACCGTCAGGTGTTCGAAACAATGGCGGCCTTCCATCACCTGGATGACGCCCTTCTCCACCAGATCGGCGGGATCGCTTTCATGCACGCTGGTGCCGCGATATTCGATCGTTCCCTTGGTGACTTCACCGCGCTCGGAATGCAGCAGGTTCGACACAGCCTTGAGCGTCGTCGTTTTTCCTGCGCCGTTGCCGCCCAGCAGGGCCGTGATACCGCCCTTGGGCACAGTCAGGCTGACGCCTTTCAGAACGAGGATCACGTGATTGTAGATCACCTCGATATTGTTGACCTCAAGCAGGGTTTCCGACTTGGTGTCAGTGGTTTGTGCCGCATCCAGCATCTGCGCGTGTCCTTAAGCGAGTGTGGGGTTCGGGACGGCGGTCTGCCGCCGCCCCGGGTTGTTCAAAGCGCTATATCAGCAACGCCCTTCAATATTGTTTTCTGCTGCATAGGCCGCAGAATCTTCATCGATCAGCGCGCCGATCACTTCACCATCGGTCTGCTTGAAGTCCGAGATCAGCGTCCAGGTCTTGTTTGCTGCATCCCACTGCGTCACCCCCACAAGGGCGTCACCGCCGTGGTTTTCGCATGAGACCGAGAAGGTCGGACCAAAGTTCGCCAGGCCCAGTTCGGCCATCTTCTCTTCTGTCATCTCCAGTGCTTCCATACCGGCACGCATCTCAGACGGGGTGATTTCCGCATTGCCCGAGATTTCCTGGGCTTTCTTGATCGCTTCAGCAGCTAGAACAGCCGCGTATAGACCACGGTTATACAGAACCGTGCCAACCTGATCGCCCGCACCTGCAGCCTTACCTGCGTCGACAACGTGTTTCTGCAGATCGTCAAAGACCGGGAAGTCCGTGCCAACATTGTGGAAGGTCAGCGCCTTGTACCCGTTGGCGGCTTCGCCCGCTGGCAGCACATCGTTTTCAGAACCGGACCACCAGATGCCGATGAAGTTCTCCATCGGGAACCGGATGTTTGCAGCCTCTTGCACTGCAACCTGGTTCATCACGCCCCAGCCCCACATCAGGACATAGTCAGGACGATCACGACGGATTTGCAGCCACTGTGACTTCTGCTCCTGACCCGGGTGATCCACTGGCAGGGCAACCAGCTCAAAGCCGTGCTTCTTGGACAACTCTTCCAGGGTGCGGATCGGTTCCTTGCCGTAGGCAGAGTTGTGATAGACCAGCGCAATTTTCTTGCCGCTCAGATCGCCACCGTTTTCCTCAAGCAGGTAATTGACCGCGCCCGAGGCCCCGTCCCAATAGTTGGCCGGATAGTTGAAGGTGTGGCTGAATACGTCGCCGTTCTTGGCCGAGGTCCGGCCATAACCCATCGTGTGCAGCGGAATGTCGTCTGCGGTGACTTTTGGGATCAGCTGATAGGTGATGCCTGTCGACAGCGGCTGATACACCAAAGCGCCTTCGCCTTTGGTGGACTCATAGCATTCCACGCCTTTTTCGGTGTTGTAGCCGGTTTCGCATTCGACCATCCGGATCGGAACACCGCCGATGCCGCCATCACGCTCATTCAGTAGGGTGAAATAGTCGTTATAGCCATCCGAGAACGGAATGCCGCCAGCGGCGTAAGGCCCGGTACGATAGCTCAGATCGGGGATCACAAGATCCGCCAGAGCGGGTCCTGCAGCCATCAGGGCGCTTAGCGCCGCGGTTGCCAGTTTCAATTTCATCGGGTGTCTCCTCCCTTGGTTAGTCCGATGTTGCATTCAGGCTTGTGCCGCCCGTTTTTTCATTGGGCCGATCCCTTAGTGTGGGAACGGCCATAGTCTGAGTTTTTCTTTCGCCACACGCCACAGCTGCGCCAGCCCGTGCGGTTCCAGGATCAGGAACATGATGATCAGCGCGCCCACGATCACCAGCTGTAGATGCGCCACGATATCCGTGGGCCAGCCCAAAACGTCGACGCCCACCACTTTCAGGACCACCGGCAGCAGAACAAGGAAAGCGGCACCGGCGAACGATCCGAAAATAGACCCTAACCCGCCAATAATGATCATGAACAGCACCAGGAACGATTTCTGGATACCAAAGACTTCGCCAACCTCGACCGCGCCGAGATAGACTGCAAAGAACAGCGCTCCTGCGATGCCGATGAAGAACGAGCTGACGGCAAAGGCGCTCATCTTAGCCTTTAGCGGGTTCACCCCGATGATCTCGGCTGCGATATCCATGTCTCGGATTGCCATCCATGTCCGGCCCGTCGTGCCGCGCGTCAGATTGCGTGCGATCAGGGCACTGACGGCCAGGAAGATCAGGCAGAACAGATAGGTGGCCCATGCCGGTGCATTCGGACCGGTGATGATGATGCCAAACACATCCCGTTCCGGCGCGTTGATCTGACCCGAAGCTGAATAGTTGTAGAACCACGGCACCCGGTTAAAGAGCCACACAAGGAAGAACTGCGCCGCCAGCGTGGCCACCGCCAGATAAAACCCCTTGATCCGCAGACTTGGCAGGCCGAACAGCACACCGACAATGGCCGTTATGCCGCCAGCCAGAATGACATGGATGAACATGCTGACATCAGGGAATGAGGTCATCAGCTTGTAGCAGGCATAAGCGCCCACAGCCATGAAACCACCGGTACCCAAGGATACCTGCCCGCAATAGCCCACAAGGATGTTCAACCCGATTGCCGCAATGGCATAAATCAAAAAAGGCAGTAACAGCGCATTGGCCCAATAGTCATTGATGACGAAGGGAATTATCCCGAAAGCCACCGCCAGAACCACATAATACCGATACCGGTCGAACTTAATCGGAAAGGTTTGGCTGTCATCTGTGTAGGAGGTTTTGAAATCCCCGGCCTCACGATAAAACATGTCTTACTTTCCCCATTCTTCCTGCGCCCGGTTGCGGGCCTCGGCGTTCAGCTGCTTGGAGCCTTTTGCATATCCGCTCGCCTCTGAGGCGCGCACAAGTTTCATGTAAGCCAGGATGCCCATGGCGAGTCCGGCAAAAGCCAGAATTGCTGCAATCACCAACTGGCCTTCGGTCAAATCGTCCGAAGTGAGCGCGATGTAGCCAAAAGCCCAGAACCCGGCCCATGCGATCACGTTGATGATGGCGATCAGCTTGGTCATGCCGCTAGACCCTCTCAATGATCTTTTCACCGAACAGGCCCTGCGGCCTGAACACGAGGAAGATCAGCGCCAGAACATAGGCGAACCAGTTCTCGGTCGCACCGCCGACCAGTGGGCCGATGGCAAACTCGAACAGTTTCTCACCGACACCGATGATCAGTCCGCCGACGATGGCACCGGGGATTGAGGTAAACCCGCCCAACATCAGCACCGGCAGCGCCTTGAGCGCGATCAGCGACAGCGAGAACTGTACGCCCGACTTGGTACCCCACATGATGCCCGCAACAAGCGCGACAAAACCCGCAACCGACCACACCATGATCCAGATGAAGTTCAGCGAGATGCCGACCGACAGAGCCGCCTGGTGGTCATCCGCCACGGCGCGCATCGCCCGGCCCTGCTTGGTGTATTGGCTGAACGCGACCAGTGCGGTCACCAGCAGCGCGGCTATCACCGTCGCCACAAGGTCCAGATTGTCGATAAAGAAGCCGTAGCCAAAAATGTTGAACGTGGTCTCATCGATCCACAAGTTGATACCCTGCGGCAGGCCGACATCCAATGTCTTGATCTCGGATCCCCACATCAGGTCAGCCACGCCCTCAAGGAAATAGGCCAGGCCGATGGTCGCCATGAACAGGATGATTGGCTCTTGCCCGACTAGATGCCGCATCACAAAGCGCTGCACCGCCCAGGCCAGCAGAACCATGACACCCATCGTCAGGATAATCGCCACAAACGCAGGTACATTCCATCCGAACTTGTGGATATGCGTCCCGAAAGTCGCGTTGATGAGATGGGCAAACGGGACCTGCCCGTTCATGATCCCGACCAGCGTCATGGCGGCAAACAGGGCCATAACCCCTTGAGCATAATTGAAAATTCCGGACGCCTTGTAGATCAACACAAAGCCCAGCGCGACCAGAGCGTACAGCACACCGGCCATAAGACCGTTGAGGAAAACCTCCATCGCGAAAATCAGCTGATCAGGCATGTGCGCCCCCTCTCATGTCTGTCAGTTGCTCAATCATGGCTCACCCCCAGATAGGCGTCGATGACTTCCTGATTGCTGCGCACCTCGTCCGGGGTACCGTCGCCGATCTTTTTGCCATAATCCATCACGACCACACGGTCGCTCAGGTCCATCACCACGCCCATGTCATGCTCGATCAGCGCGATGGTGGTGCCAAACTCGTCATTCACGTCGAGGATAAAGCGGCTCATGTCCTCTTTCTCTTCAACGTTCATGCCGGCCATTGGTTCGTCCAGCAGCAACAACTTAGGCTCGGCCGCCAAAGCGCGGGCTAACTCGACCCGCTTTTTCAACCCGTACGGCAGGCGGGAAACCGGCGTCTTGCGGATGTGCTGAATTTCGAGAAAGTCGATGATTTTCTCGACCGCTTCGCGGTTTTCAACCTCTTCCGCCTCAGCCTTGCCCTTCCACATGGCCTGCTGAAAGAGGTTGGTTTTCATATAGTTCAGCCGCCCGGTCATGACGTTGTCCAGCACGCTCATGCCTTCGAAAAGGGCAATGTTCTGGAACGTCCTAGCAATACCTTGCCGCGCAACTTCATAAGGGCGCATCTGCGGACGCTTGGCCCCATGGAACCAGACCTCGCCCTCCTGCGGGATATAGAACCCCGAAATCACGTTCAGCATCGAGGATTTACCGGCGCCGTTCGGACCGATGATGGCGCGGATCTCGCCTTCACGAATGTCGAATGAGATATCCTTGATCGCCACCACACCGCCAAAACGCAGGGTGATGTTCTTCATCTCCATCACCACGCCGCCGATCTTGCGGCCATCTTCGGTGACATATCCTTCGGAGTTATCCAGCATCAGTCACTCCCTGACTTGCGGAAAAACGGGACGGTGGGCGGGGCGATGACCACAGGTCGAGCGACGCATGACCGGCCCTCATTCCGCCGCCACCTTGTGCTGAGCAACCGGAACGACCGGTGCATCGATAATCTCAAGCGTTGCGCTGATCGACCCCTTTCGACCGTCCTCATAAGTCACTTCGGTCGTGGTCGAGACCTGCTTGGACCCGTCATAAAGCGCGTCGATGATGTCACTGAACTTGTCCTCGACAAATCCGCGTCGCACCTTCCGCGTACGGGTCATCTCACCGTCATCCGCGTCCAGTTCTTTGTGCAGAACCACAAAGCGATGCACCTGACATCCCGACAACATCTCATCAGCGGCTACAGACTTATTCACCTCTTCGACATGGCTACGAATCGTCTCTAATACACGGGGATTCGCTGTCAGCTCCTGATAGGATGCATAGGCCACGTTGTTGCGCTCAGCCCAGTTCCCAACAGCCGTCAGGTCGATATTGATAAACGCGACGCAGCGGTCCTTGCCATTTCCGAACAGGACAACCTCAAGGATATCGGGGTAGAATTTCAGCTTGTTCTCGACGTATTTCGGCGCAAACATCGACCCGTCGGCCATCTTGCCCACGTCCTTGGCGCGGTCGATAATCCGCAGATGGCCCGAGCTTTCCTCGATGAACCCGGCATCCCCGGTTGCAACCCAACCCTCGGCATCTTTGGTCGAGGCGGTTGAGTCCGGGTTGTTGTAATACTCAACGAACACACCGGGTGAGCGGTAGTGGATCTCACCCTTGTCGTCGATCTTCAGTTCGACATCCGGGGCAGGCACACCAACGGTGTCGGCGCGCACCTCTCCATCGGGCTGAACCGTGATAAATACGGTCGCTTCGGTCTGACCATAAAGCTGTTTCAGGTTGATGCCCAAAGAGCGGTAGAAATCAAATATCTCCGGCCCGATTGCTTCACCTGCAGTATAACCTACGCGGAAGCGGCCATAACCAAGCGTATCCTTGAGTGGCCCGTAAACCAGCAGATTGCCCAGCGCGTATTTCACACGGTCGCCGAACCCAACCGGCTTACCGTCCAGCAACAGGCCACCCACTTTCTTGGCATGCGCCATGAAGTGGTGGAACATCCGTTGCTTCAGTTTCCCAGCGTCCTCCATCCGGATCATCACGTTGGTCAGCTGAGTCTCAAAAACCCGCGGCGGAGCGAAGAAATAAGTCGGCCCGATCTCACGCAGGTCCGTCATCATCGTATCGGCGCTTTCGGGGCAGTTCACGCAAAAGCCGCACCAATACGCCTGACCGATGGAAAAGATGAAATCGCCAACCCAGGCCATCGGCAGGTAAGACAGGATGTCTTCGTTCCGGTTCAAATGATCGAATTCGGCCGAGTTCTTGGCGCTTTCGATCACGTTGCGGTTCGACAACACCACTCCCTTGGGTTTACCCGTGGTGCCCGACGTATACAGCATGACGCAGGTGCCGTCGTATTCGATCTCGGCAATCCGACGATCCAGTTCCGCATCAAAACGCGCGTGACCGGCGCTGCCTTCGGCCATCAGATCGTCCAATGCGTTCATCTGGCTGTGATCGTATTTCCGCATCCCCCGCTTGTCGGTGTAGAGGATGTGTTTGACCTGATGCAGGTTCTCTTGAATCTCGATGACCTTGTCGACCTGCTCCTGATCACCACAAACGACGTATTTTGCGCCGCAATGATCCAGCACATAGGCCATCTCTTCGGCGACTGCGTCCTGATAAAGCGGCACCGGCACGGCACCCACCATCTGAGCCGCAACCATCGACCAGTAATGCGCCGGACGATTGCGCCCGATCACTGCGATGTGGTCGCCTTTCGCGACGCCAAGTTCCAGAAAGCCCAGGGCAATCGAACGGATTTCCCTGGCCGTTTCGGCCCAGGTCCAGCATTGCCAGATTCCGAATTCCTTTTCCCGGTAGGCCGGGGCGTCCCCGAACTGGGTCGCATTGCGGTGTAGCAGCGCCGGAAGAGAGTGCATCCCTTCAGCGCCCGACTGCGTCTGAGCCAATCTCTTTCTCCTCCCCATCCGACCCCTCCTCCGGGCCGGAAATGGCAAACCCGAGGATCAACCCCGGACGCCAACGCCCCGATAAGGGACGCAGGAAAGATCAGCGTCAACTTTTTCCTGATGTTTTCTCAATTCTTACGAATTGTAACAGGGTTGAAGGAGTGATTTTCCCTACAGAAAAAGATGCATTCAAATCGGCAAAAAAGAGCAAATTTGGCTAGGACTGTCTTTTCCTCAATCGAAAGAGGAAAACCAATTGAACCAAAAAAACCGCGAGAAATGCAGGAATCGTAAGAAAAGTGATCGGTAGGCAGATGAAGACTGGCCCATGTTGCCTCATCATGTCATCGCATTCTGCGAGTTCGAATGGCAAGTAACCGACCAAAGCTATAAGCACGACACCTGTTAGGATTGTAAAACGCTTGAGCATTCGAGACTAGTTCCTCTCAGACCGAAGAGGGCCCGCAAACGGGCTGCCTCTATAACCAATCTCGCAAAATCGGGATCAGTGGCACATCCGCCGCAGGCATCGGATAGTTCCGCAACTCATTCGCGCGCGCCCATTTAAGCGCCTGCCCTTCCTTAGACTGCGGGATACCCTCCCACTTGCGGCAGGCAAACAGCGGCATAAGCAGGTGGAAATCATCATAGCTATGGCTGGCAAAGGTCAGCGGGGCGAGGCATGAGGCCCAGGTGTCTATACCCAGTTCCTCATGCAATTCGCGGATCAGGGCGGCCTCGGGGGTTTCGCCGGGTTCGATCTTGCCACCGGGGAATTCCCAGAGACCGGCCATAGATTTGCCCTCGGGTCGTTGGGCCAGAAGCACCCGGCCCTCAATGTCGATCAGGGCGACAGCGGACACCAGTAAGGTCTTCACGAGCGATAATCCGCGTTGATCTCGATATAGCCGTGGGTCAGATCGCAGGTCCAAACGGTGGATTTGCCTTCGCCCAACCCAAGATCGACCGCAATCACAAGGTCTTGACCTTTCATATAGGCGGCAGCGTCATCCTCACGGTAATCCGGGCTGACCCAGCCCTTTTCGGCAACCAGAATATCCCCGAAGGAAATACTCAGCAGGTCGCGGTCAGCGGCGGCACCGGATTTGCCGATGGCCATAACGATCCTGCCCCAGTTCGGGTCTTCACCAGCAATAGCCGTTTTAACCAGCGGTGAGTTGGCAATCGCCAGCCCATGCACCTTGGCGTCCGTATCCGACGCGGCACCGGTTACACGAATTTCCACAAATTTCGTAGCACCTTCACCGTCGCGCACCACCTGTTGCGCCAGATCCAGCATCACGCTTTCCAGCGCCTCGACAAACGCCGGGTTGCCGGTGGCATCTACGCCCGAAGCTCCAGTTGCACAGAGCAACAGGCTGTCCGAGGTCGAGGTGTCGCTGTCCACGGTAATACAGTTGAATGTCCGGTCGGTTCGGGCGCTCAGCATCGCCTGCAGGGCGGACTGTTCGACCTGTGCATCGGTAAAGATGTAGACAAGCATCGTCGCCATATCCGGCGCGATCATGCCTGACCCCTTGGCAATCCCTGCGATAGAGACTGTTTTTCCGTCAATCTCGACCTTTACGCTGGACCCTTTTGGAAAGGTATCCGTGGTCATGATCGCCCGCGCTGCGTCCTCGATCGCGTGTCGGCTGAGGCCCGCCTTCAACGCCTCAAGCTGTGCCACGATGCGGTCGTGGGGCAGCGGCTCACCAATCACGCCGGTGGAAGAGGTGAAGACGCGTTCCACTGCAACGCCGGTCGCTTTGGACACTGCTTGCGTGACCTCAGCCACCGAGGTTTGACCATAATGACCTGTAAAGGCATTGGCATTGCCCGAATTCACCAAAATCGCCGCTGGCCCATCGCTGGACCCGCCGATCTTGTCCTGACAGTCCAGCACGGGGGCAGCGCGGGTGGCCGATCGAGTGAACACCCCGGCCACAGATGTGCCTGGATCCAGAACCGCCAACATTACGTCGGTGCGGCCCTGATAACGCACGCCAGCCTCGACGGTGGCAAAACGCACACCGTCAATGGCAGGCAGATCGGGAAAACCCGCTGGCGCGAGCGGCGAAACCTTGGTGATCGCGGCCACTGGGGTTACTCCTGAATCAGATCGATCTGACGGATGACCTCGGGGCCAACACCGTCCAAAGCGGGACGTTCGATCTGCGACTGCTGCGTCAGCTCGTCAATCTTGGCTTGAATCGCGTCCTGCTGAAGAGACTGGGCCAGCTGTTCACGGACGGCATCAAGCCCCGGCGCTTCGGATTTTCGCGTGTCGTTGAGAATGATCAGGTGCCAGCCGAACTGTGTTTGCACCGGATCCGAGATCTGACCCTTTTCCAACGAAACAACGGCGTTTTCGAATTCCGGAACCATCTGGCCCTTGCCAAACCATCCCAATGACCCGCCATTCGGACCCGATGGGCCGGTCGACTTTTCCTTGGCCGTCTCGGCAAAATCGCCGCCGTCATCCAGCAGGGTTTTGATTTCCTTGGCTTCTTCTTCGGTGGCTACAAGAATATGGCTGGCGTCGAACTCATCTTCGCCTTCGAAGTTGCCGAATTCCGCGTCATAGGCTGCCTGAATTGACTCTTCGGTCACAACATCGCCCAGCAACGCATTTACTGTCTGCACCGCCCGCATGGACCGGCCTTCGTTTTCCAGTCCCAACTGGTTCAGCCGGTTCAGATCGTCCTGCTGCTGCGCCAGCAATTGCTGCTGGATCAATTGCTCGATGACGAATTCGTACAGAACATCATCTTCGACCTCGGAGTAATTCGGCGGCAGCGCCGCGACAGATGCGATAACGTGACCCAGTGTGATTTCATCCCCGTTCACATTGGCGACAACCGTATCCGCGTCCGGCTTGGTTTCGGCTGCAACCGGCATCGCCATCACGGCAGCCAGAGCCAGCGATGGCAGAAAAGTGAGGCCTTTGGGCATGGAATCATCCTATTTCTTTGCCGCGACGGGGCGTGGCGTTGACACTCTGGGACCTGCCGCTTACATCGCTTTGAAGCCTTGGACAGGGCCGCCTTTCATCCCCCGTATCTATGGGTTGCAAGCAAGGTGGGCAAGCCTGTCGCAACCAAGACAAGAACAGATCCGCTGGAGTGAACATGCTGGGACTCGGAACGCTCGCCAAAAAGGTGTTCGGAACACCGAACGACCGCAAGATCAAGGCGACCCGCCCGCTGGTCGAAAAGATCAATGCGCTGGAACCTGAGTTCGAAAAACTGTCCGATGAGGGCCTGATCGAAAAGACCGCCGAACTGCGTAAACGCGCACTTGATGGTGAGGCGCTGGACGACCTGCTGCCCGAAGCCTTTGCCAACGTTCGCGAAGGTGCCAGACGCGCGCTGGGTCTGCGCGCCTTTGACGTACAGCTGATGGGCGGCGCGTTCCTGCATCAGGGCAATATCTCGGAGATGAAAACGGGTGAGGGCAAGACGTTGGTTGCCACTTTCCCCGCCTATCTGAACGCACTGACCGGCAAGGGCGTGCACGTGGTCACGGTAAACGAGTACCTGGCCAAGCGTGACGCCGAATGGATGGGCAAGGTGTTTGGTGCCCTTGGCATGACCACCGGTGTAATCTGGTCGGGTCAGCCGGACGCCGAGAAAAAAGCCGCCTACGCCTGTGACGTCACCTATGCCACCAACAACGAGCTGGGCTTTGACTATCTGCGCGATAACATGAAGGCGGAGCTGGATCAGATTTACCAAAAGTACCACAATTTCGCGATTGTGGACGAGGTCGACTCGATCCTGATCGACGAGGCGCGGACGCCGCTGATCATCTCGGGCCCTTCCGAGGACCGCTCGGACCTGTATACCGCCATCGACGCCCTGATCCCGTCGCTGCAGGATGACCATTTCTCGTTGGACGAAAAGTCCCGGAACGTGACCTTTACGGATGAGGGAAACGAATTCCTGGAACAACAGCTGAACGCCAACGGTCTGATCCCGGAAGGCCATACTTTGTATGATCCGGAAAGCACCACAGTCGTTCACCACGTCAACCAGGGTCTGCGCGCACACAAGCTGTTTACACGTGACAAAGACTATATCGTCCGTGACGGCAACGTCATTCTGATCGACGAATTCACTGGCCGGATGATGCCAGGTCGCCGCCTGTCCGAAGGCCTGCATCAAGCCATCGAAGCCAAGGAAGGCGTGCAGATTCAGCCTGAAAACGTGACACTGGCCAGTGTGACCTTCCAGAACTACTTCCGCCTGTATGACAAGCTGGGCGGCATGACCGGCACCGCGCTGACCGAGGCCGAAGAATTCGCCGAAATCTACGGTCTGGGCGTGGTCGAGGTTCCGACCAACAGGCCGATTGCCCGTCTTGACGAAGACGATCAGGTTTATCGCACTGCCGATGAGAAATACGGCGCGATGATCAATGAGACCAAAGAAGCGCAGGAAAAGGGCCAGCCGGTTCTTTTGGGCACAACCTCGATCGAGAAATCCGAACTGCTAAGCCAGCTGCTGCAAAAGGAAGGCATCGAACATAACGTTCTGAACGCCCGCCAGCACGAGCAAGAGGCACAGATCGTGGCCGATGCCGGCCGGTATGGTGCGGTGACCATTGCCACCAACATGGCTGGCCGCGGCACCGACATTCAGCTGGGCGGCAATGTCGAGATGAATGTGCTGCAGGCGCTGGCCGAAAACCCCGAGGCCGATCCTGCCGAGCTGCGAGCCAAGGAAGAGGCCCGCCACGCCGAAGAAAAGGAAAAGGTTCTGGCGGCCGGTGGTCTTTACGTCATGGCATCCGAACGTCACGAAAGCCGTCGGATCGACAATCAGCTGCGCGGTCGTTCGGGCCGTCAGGGTGACCCGGGCCGTACCGTGTTCTACCTGAGTCTCGAAGACGACCTGATGCGCATCTTCGGATCAGAGCGGCTGGACAAGGTTCTGACCACGCTGGGCATGAAAGAAGGCGAGGCAATTGTTCATCCTTGGGTGAACAAGTCGCTGGAACGCGCACAGTCCAAGGTCGAAGGTCGCAACTTTGACATGCGCAAAAACGTTCTGAAATTCGACGACGTGATGAACGACCAGCGTAAAGTGGTGTTCAGCCAGCGGCGCGAGATCATGTCGACCGATGACTTGTCCGAGATCGTCTCGGACATGCGCGAACAGGTGATCGACGATCTGATCGACGAACACATGCCGCCAAAAACCTATGCCGATCAGTGGGACACAGACGGCCTGCACGAGGCGATCAAGGAAAAGCTGACCATCGATGCGCCCGTACAGGACTGGGCCGCCGAGGAAGGCGTCGATGATGAACAGGTGCGCGAGCGTCTGGTCAATGCTGCCGATGAGATGATGGCGCAAAAGGCGGTGGCCTTTGGTCCCGAAAATATGCGCAACATCGAAAAGCAGGTTCTGCTGCAGACGATCGACAGTAAATGGCGCGAGCATCTGCTGACGCTGGAACATCTGCGCTCGGTCGTTGGATTCCGTGGTTACGCCCAGCGCGACCCGCTGAACGAATACAAGAACGAGAGCTTCCAGTTGTTTGAATCCATGCTCGACGGTCTACGCGAAACCGTGACTCAACAATTGTCGCGCGTCCGTCCGCTGACCGAAGAGGAACAGCGCGAAATGCTGGCCCAGATGCAGGCACAGCAAGCACAGGCACAACAGGCAGTGGATCAAGCCACGGACAAGGCCGAAGCACTGGCCGAAGCTCAGGCTTCAGGCGATGCACGCCCCGGCTTTGTCGAAGACGATTCCTCGACTTGGGGGAACCCGTCGCGCAACGATCTCTGCCCGTGTGGATCGGGCAAGAAATTCAAACATTGCCACGGCCGACTGACCTGACGTCACCTTGATCAAAACACATTGAGTCCGTTTCACGGCCACATATTGGCCGTGATTCAACTTCAGGATGCGACTCGCTCCTTCAACTGGGGAGGGTGTTTTGTTTGTAATAAAGAATTACGTGACCACTGGCGGCACCGTCGCTTGTGCCTTAGCCATTGGTTACCTGATGCAAAATGGATCGCCAGCGCAATCGGATGGCGCGCAGGCTCCTGTAACTGTGGCTGCCGCCAATCAGTCCTCGGTGATTGCCGGGCTGGAAGGAATTGTTCTGACCTCCTCGCTTCCGGCCGCTGATGCAACCACCGACATCAAGGCATCGCGGCGAGCCCTGCAACCCGCCCGATCGACCCCCTCTGATCAGAAAAGCTGCACTCTCAGTGCCCGCGCAAAATCCGTCCCCGGCGCTGCGGCGCGCCTGACCGTCAAAGCCCCCTGCCACGGCAATGAACGGATCGAAATCCATCACAGCGGACTAACAGTTACCCAACGAACGGACAAAAACGGCGCTTTGGATCTGACGATCCCGGCCCTGTCGGAATATGCGATCTTTCTGATCTCGGTGGATGATCAGACCGGGACCGTAGCCACCACTCACATCCCCGACCTGGCCAACTACAACCGCATCGCACTGCAATGGCAGGGTGAGACAGACCTGCAGATCCATGCGCTGGAATTTGGGGCCAGCTATGGAACCGCCGGACATGTATCGTCGAACCCTGACGCGAAAGGTGCGGGTAAGGTCGTGCATCTGGGCCAACAGGCGTTCGGCGACGCGCAGAATATCGAAATTTATTCCTTCCCTGCAGGCGAAACCAGCCAGACCGGTTCGATCGAACTGACGGTGGAGGCCGAAGTGACCGAGGCAAATTGCGGCCGGGATTTGGCCGTTCAATCACTCGAGCTGCGTGGCGATCGCCGCCTGCGGTCGCGCGATTTGACGCTGCCCATGCCGGATTGCACGCAGGCCGGTGATTTTCTGGTGTTGAATAATCTGCTCCAAGACCTGACAATCGCGGCAAATTAAACCGCAGGCAGGCTCGACTTTCTTATGACATTTTTTCGTGTGGCAGTGGCCACACTGATTTCGGTGACTCTGGCGTCATATGTGCACGCACAGGATATCACGCTGACCTCGCAAGACGGCAAGGTCGAGGTCACAGGCAACCTGCTGAGCTTTGATGGCGAGTTCTATCGCGTGGATACGCAGTTCGGTGAGCTGACAGTGGATGGGTCGGGTGTGACCTGCGAAGGACCCGCCTGCCCCAACCTTACGGATTTCGTGGCCGAGGTTCGGTTCTCTGGTTCCTCCGTCATGGCGGAAAAGGTACTGCCGGCCCTGATCGTTGGTTTCGCCCAGCAAGAGGGGATGTCGGCGACGCCGCAGCGTTTGGATTCGGGCGCATTCACCTACGAGCTTCACCAGACCGGGCGCGATGCTCCTTTGGGACGGTTCTATTTCGCCCCCAACAACACAGGTAGCGGCTTTGCGGATCTGATCGCCGATGAGACCGATATCGTCATGGCACTGCGTGAAATTCGCCCATCGGAACAGGAGGCTGCGCAGACCGCTGGTCTGGGTGATCTGGCAGATGCAAGGCGTTCCCGGGTCATCGCGCTGGACGCGCTGGTCCCAATTGTGGCCCGGGAAAACCCGGCGCGGCAAATTTCGCCCGCAGAACTGATGAGCGTGTTTTCCGGCGAGATCCAAAACTGGTCTGAATTAGGAGGACCCGATGCGCCCGTTTCCCTGCACTTACCAGACGCCGGTTCAGGTTTGGCGCAAGGGGTTGAGGATCGGTTGCTGGCCCCCGCTCAATCCACGCTGGCCGAGGGAATCGTCCGTCACACCCGTAGCAGCGATCTGGTTCGCGCTGTTGCTGATGACCCTTTTGCCATCGGTATCGCCAGCCATGCCGAGGTCGGGCCTGCCCGGGGCCTGCCTTTGACCGGCGGTTGCGGTCACGCGCTGACCGCCACGCGGCAATCCATCAAGACCGAAGACTATCCGCTGACATCGCCGATGTTCCTGTATCTGCCGGAAATCCGCCTGCCCCGCATCGCACGGCAATTCCTGGCCTATTCGCAAAGCGCCGAGGCACAGATGGCGATCCGCGATGCCGGATTTGTGGATCAAGAACCCGAAACCATGCGGATGGGGTTGCAAGGGGATCGTCTGGCCAACGCAGTGGTTTCAGGTGGTGCCGAGGTCGGGTTGGAAGAGTTACAGCGCATGATCGACACGCTGCGCCCACAATCGCGCCTGTCTCTGTCGTTCCGTTTCGAGGCCGGTTCCTCCAGACCCGACGCGCAGTCACGTTCCAACATCCGGCAGTTGGCCCACGCCCTCGAAACCGGGGCTATCGACGCCCGTAAGCTCACTTTTGTGGGCTTTAGCGACGGCGAAGGCGCGGCCACAGCCAATGCAAGGATCGCATTGCTGCGGGCAAAGACCGTGCGCAACGCAGTGCTGTCGGCGGTAGAAACAGCCATTCCGGAGAGTGTCGAGATCGCCGTGGACGCATTTGGCGAGGCAATGCCCATGGCCTGTGATGACACGGACTGGGGCCGCAAAGTCAATCGCAGGGTCGAGGTCTGGGTTCAGTAACCCTTACAAATAGCCCTCGGACCGAAAGCTCAACTCATTCGATTTTCCAATAATCAGATGGTCATGCAGCGTCAGGCCCAGCGCGACGCAGGCATCCTGAATTCGGTTGGTCATATCGATATCCGATTGC
This sequence comes from Ruegeria sp. CDSB086, assembly GCF_059611065.1. Taxonomy (NCBI): domain Bacteria; kingdom Pseudomonadati; phylum Pseudomonadota; class Alphaproteobacteria; order Rhodobacterales; family Roseobacteraceae; genus Ruegeria; species Ruegeria sp. CDSB086. The sequence continues at coordinate 321,643 of NZ_JBXWOV010000004.1, forward strand.
GACGGTGTCGGATCGCCCGATGGGTGATTGTGTACCAAGATTAGCGCCGAGGCATTCAGCTCCAGCGCGCGTTTGGCTACCTCACGCGGATAGACGGGGACGTGGTCGACAGTGCCTTTGGCCTGTTCTTCATCCGCGATAAGTACGTTCTTGCGGTCAAGGTAGAATACGCGGAACTGCTCAGTCTCGCGATGGGCCATCGTCGTATGGCAATAATCCAGCAATGCGTCCCAGCCTGATACGACGTGCCGTTGCATGACCCGCGCGCGGGTCATCCGATGTGCACACGCCTCAAGGATTTTCAGGTCAGTGATCACCGTATCGCCTACGCCTTTGATTTGCCGCAGCCGTTCTTCGGGTGCGGTCAGCACGCGGTTAAAGTCGCCAAACGTATCCATCAGCGCACGGGCCAGGGGTTTGACATCCTGCCGGGGGATCGAGCGGAACAGGGCAAGTTCCAACAATTCGTAATCCGGCATTGCCGCCGACCCACCAGATATGAACCGTTCGCGCAATCGTTTGCGGTGATCTTTGATATACGACGGCAAGCGACCAGACGGCAGCGGTTGCACCGGCGCTTCGTCGGTTTCAAACAGCATCGGGGCTTCGGCAAAGGCGTCCTGAGTCATGGGACCACCGTGCCGCAGAATCGGTTTCTGAATGGTTAACGCATCTCACCCGCAATGCCTTCAGTTGCCCGTCGGACAACCATGTGCAACAGGATCGAAAACACCCCCAGAGTCAGCATCGCCGCAAACATCAAACCGGTTTTGGCCCGCCCATTGGCTAGCAGCATTAGGTACCCCAATCCTTGCGACGACCCGACCCATTCGCCGATCACCGCTCCGATCGGGGCATAGACGGCCGCCAGCCGCATGCCCGAAGCCAATGAGGGCAAAGCTGCGGGGATACGAATGTGCCACAACACCGCTCGCGGGCCAACCTGCATCGTGCGCGCAAGGTCCAGATATCCGGGTGGGGTCCGCATCAAGCCGTCAAAGAAGGACGAAGTGATCGGGAAATAAATAATCAATACCGCCATCGCGACCTTGGACCATAGACCGTAACCCAACCAAAGGGTCAGCAAGGGCGCCAGCGCGAAGACCGGCAACGCCTGCGTGAACACCAGCATCGGCTGCACCAGCACCCGCGTGGCGCGGGAATTGGCCAGTTGCAGCGCGGTAACGACCCCCAATACCGTCCCGCAGGCCAGGCCGATTATGACCTCAACGGCCGTGACCCATGTGTGTTCAGCAATGATCCAGCGGTTTTGCCACCAGGTCTCAGCCACCAAAGCGGGGCCCGGAAGGATGAATTTCGGAAGGCCGGTTGCCGAGACGATTGCCTGCCAGATTGCCAACGCGAACAGAGTGGCGGCAAGGCCCGACAGCAGTTTCATGCCGCCTCCTCCCGCAACAGCAGCAGTAGCGCGCCTTGCGTTTCCAGCGTTTCCAGATCGTCCACCTTGCGCGGGGCCGGTGCATGTGGGGGCTGGCAGGGCGTTATGCCGTTCTGCGTCATGACCACGATGGATTGACCCAACCGCGCAGCCTCGCCCGGATCATGGGTGACCAGCAGAACAGTTCGGCCCTGTAACGCTTCGGCCGCAAGGTCCTGCATATCCGCGCGGGTGCGGGCGTCCAGGGCCGAGAACGGCTCGTCCAGCAGAACGATGGGCCGATCCTCCATCAACGTGCGGGCCAGAGCCACGCGCTGACGTTGCCCACCAGAGAGTTCGCCAGGCTTCTTGGCCATATGATCCTGCAGGCGCATCCGTTCGATCAGCTGATCACGGCGGCGCAAATCTGGCTTTTCTCCGCGCAACCGCGCACCCAGCAGGACGTTCTGCGCCACGGTCGCCCAAGGCAACAACAGATCGTCCTGCGCCATGTAGGCTACCCGCTCCCGCACAGATTGCCCGTCACTGGCGGTAATCTGACCGGTGAACTCTGCGCCAGTGTCCAAGCCAGCAATCAGGCGCAGAATGGTGGTTTTGCCGACCCCCGATCCACCCAGCAGACACGTCCACCGCCCTGCTGCAAGCGTCAGGGTCAACCGCGCGAACAATAACGCGTCGCCAATCGCAGCCGAACCACGGACGGTCAGATCGGGGGCTGAGGTCATGGGGTCAGGCCCATTTGCCAAAAATTGACCTCTAACTCGGTCGCGGTACGGAAGGTGTGGCACAGACGAGTCCAACGCGGGGATGCTTCGAAATTCTCGCCAATACGCCTCGTTAGAGCCATATCCAACAATTCTCCAACCGCCACGCAAGCATCTTGGTAGTCATCGCTGGCATAGGTGGCGATCCAATCGCGATAGGTGTCAGACGTCGCCTCGGTCGCCAGTCTTGTGCCAATCTCACCATAGCCCATCACACAAGGTACCAAAGCCGCCAGCAGATCAAGTAGATCGCCGCTGTACCCAGCCTCTAGCACGAAACGCGTATATGCCAAGTTCCCGGCACGTTCCGGCGTGGCAAACAGCTGGTCCTGCGGGATGCCTTCGGCCTCGCAGATCCCGATATGCAGCTTCATCTCTTCGCTGATCAACCCGTTCACGGTGCGCGAGGCTGCCAGCATTTCCTCATGCGTTTCCGACTTCACAACCGCCAGCGCCCATGCGCGAGAGAAATGAATCAGGAACACATAGTCTTGCCGCAGATAGTGCAGAAACGCCGCGCGCGGCAGTGAGCCGTCCTTCATCCCTTCGACAAAAGCGTGGCAGGTGTAATCCTGCCACGGCCCCTGCGCCGCCTCACGCATCAGCGCGAATGCTTTGCCATAGTCGCTCATTGCACGGTCACATCTACTGAGATGTCGCTGACCGGATTGATGCTGTCGATCATGCCGCTGTCTTTCAGGAACGCCTCGAAACGGGCATAGCGACCTGCATCAAAGCCCGCCGGGCGCAGCGCGAAGCGGGGCAGTGTATCCACCCAAGCGCGCGCGTTCAGTTCATCCTGCAGTTCGGGTGAGGTGGCGGCAAAGATATCCCAGCTTTTTTCCGGGTTGTTAACGATGAACTGGGTCGCCTTTTCGGTCGCAGCCAGGAAACGGGCGACCTTGTCGGCATCCATCGTGTCGGGATTGGCGACATAGATCAGCTCATCATAAGACGGTACCCCTTCTTCCTCGATGTAGAAACAACGGCCCGCGACGCCTTCGATGTCCATCTGGTTCAGCTCAAAGTTCCGGAAGGCACCGATCACCGCATCCACCTGTCCCGTCATCAGCGAGGGCGAAAGCGAGAAATTGACGTTGACCATCTCAATATCATCCAGCGCGACATCATGGGCGTTCAGCATGGCGCCCAGAACGGCCTCTTCAACGCCCGCGACCGAGAAGCCGATTTTTTTGCCCTTGAGGTCGGCGAGCGTTTTGATCGGACCGTCCTGTAGCACCAGCAGGCAGTTCAACGGCGTCGCGACCAAGGTGCCGACGCGCTTAAGCGGCAGACCCTCATGGATTTGCAGGTGAAGTTGCGGCTGGTAGGAGACCGCCAGATCGGCTTGACCGGCGGCAACCAGACGCGGAGGGGCCGATGGATCCGCGGGTGGCACAATCTCAATCTCCAGCCCCTCGTCGGCAAAGTATCCGTTCTCTTGCGCCACGATGATGGGCCCGTGGTCGGGGTTAACGAACCAGTCCAGCAGAACGGTCATCTTGTCTTCGGCCCAGGCCGGCGCAGCGGCCAGCAGGGCAATTGCTGTCATCAGCTTTTTCATATCTCGCGTATCCTTTTCGTTCACGAGGTTGAGGCCGCGACGAGAACGATCTCGCCCGGCCAATCCGGTTGCAATTTTTCGGCAGCACGCCACGCACGCAGGCCGGTTGAACAGCAAAGTGCCAGCCTTTTGCCTTTATTAGGCTCTATTTTTACCAATTCAGAAGACCCGCGGAACGCTTTGGGATGAATGGGTTCAGGGGCCTCATCCGGGCTGCGCAACTCGATGATCAGATCATCCGTGGTCAGTTGGCAGACCGACACAAACGGGAAGTGATGGTTGGGCTCGGGCGCATCGTCAAAGCGGAACGTTGTGCTTCGCATCGTTCGGGCATCGAACTGTACCATCTGCCCCAAGGGCGAAGGGTCCAGCCCGAGAATAACGCTCAGCGCCATTTGCGCCTGCATTGCGCCAATCATTCCGACGACGGGACCCAACACACCGGCGGTGGCACAGCTTGCACCACTGCCCGGCGCGTCGGGAAAAACCGCCCGCAAAGATGGGGTACCGCCGCAGAAACCGGCGACATAACCGGACAACCCCAGGACCGAGGCGCTTATCAACGGTTTGCCAAGCGCGCGACACGTGTCCGACAACGAATAGCTTGCAGCATAACTGTCTGCGCAATCGAGAATGACGTCGGCTTGTGAGACAAAGCGTTGCGAATTTAAGTTGGTTAGAGCCTGATTTTTCGTGGAGATTGTAATTTCAGAGTTTAAGGCCTGACACCGCTCAGCCGCGACTTCGGCTTTGGGGCGACCACAGTCCCCCTCCGCAAACAAGGTCTGGCGATGGAGGTTCGACAGGGCGACCTCATCGCGATCCATGATGGTCAAATGCCCGACCCCGGCCCCAGCAAGCAAAGGCAAAACCGGCGCTGCCAGCCCCCCGGCCCCCACCACAAGAACCCGTGCGTCGGATAAGCGGGCTTGTCCACGCGCGTCGACCTCCGGCAAGATCATCTGACGGGCGTAGCGGCTCATGTGGTGACCTCGATCCACGCACGTACGCGGGCTTCTGGGTCTGCATTCAAGGTGATGTCTGTCACGACTGAGACAATGTCCGCCCCGGCCTGCAACACACCCGGCACGCGCTCGACACTCATCCCGCCAATACCGACCAAAGGGACTTCCCCCACGCGCGCTTTCCATTCAGTGACACGCGGCAGGCCCTGTTGTTTCCATTTCATCTTTTTCAGGATCGTTGGGTAGACCGGCCCAAGCGCAACATAGTCGGGGCTCATGGCCAGAACACGCTCAAGCTCGTCATCGTCATGGGTCGAGACACCCAGTTTCAGCCCTGCGCGTCGGATCGCCTTCAGATCTGCGTCATCCAGATCCTCTTGTCCCAAATGAATCCAGTCGCAGCCTGCGTCGATGGCAACCTGCCAATGGTCATTCACCACCAGAACAGCGTCATGCGCACGGCACAGATCCCGCGAAACCGCGATCTGTTCGCGTACGACCTTGTCCGGCTGGTCCTTGATCCGGAGCTGAACCAGCTTCACGCCCAAGGGCAGCATCCGGCGCAGCCAGTCGGAATGGTCGAAGATTGGATAAAACCGGTCGAGGTTCATGACAAAAACGCCTTTCCAATAACAGGGGTCGAGGGTTCGGCCATATCGCGCGCTTCGATCGGGTCGGCCTGATAGGCCAATCGCCCGGCCTCGATGGCCAGCTTCATCGCCTTGGCCATTGCGGCGGGATCGCCGGCCCGTGCCACCGCGGTGTTCAGCAGAACGGCATCATACCCAAGCTCCATCGCATGTGCGGCGTGGCTGGGCAGGCCGATACCAGCGTCAATCACCAGTGGTATTTCGGGAAACTCAGCGCGCATTGCGCGCAGGGCGTATTCGTTGTTCAGACCGCGGCCCGAACCAATCGGGGCCCCCCAAGGCATCAGAACTTCACACCCTGCCGCCAAAAGGCGCTCACCCACGATCAGGTCGTCCGTGGTGTACGGAAACACCTCGAACCCGTCTTCGCTCAGAATGCGCGCGGCCTCGACCAATTGGAACACGTCGGGCTGCAGGCTGTCGGTATGCCCGATCAGTTCCAGCTTGATCCATTTGGTGTCAAACACCTCTCGCGCCATATGAGCGGTGGTCACAGCCTCTTTCACCGTATGGCAACCTGCTGTGTTGGGCAGGACAAGAACGCTCAGATCGCGGACCATCTGCCAAAAGGTTTGTCCTGCGCCTGCTTCGCGTCGCAAAGATACGGTGGCCACCCCGGCCCCGCTGTCCCGAAATGCCTGTTCCAAGATTGCAGGGCTTGAATATTGCGCTGTGCCCAGCATCAACGGGTTCGACAGAGGTGTGCCATAGAACGTCTTCATCGTTCAGCCCCCCTGCATCGGGGCGACGACTTCGATCCGATCGCCATCCTTGATATTGCGAGCTTTGCGCAGGCTTGAGGGCACAAAACCCTCGTTCACAGCCGTCGCCACCCGGCCCGAAAACCCACATTCCTGCAAAAGATCGGCAAGAGTTTCGGCCTGCACCTCGCGCTTTTCGCCATTAAGTACAATATTCATCAACCATCTCCGAATGTTTGTTGTCCAACGCCAGGTCAGCCACGCCCTTTGCCAGTGCAGGGGCCAGCAGGTAGCCGTGGCGGTAGAGGCCGTTGGCGTAGATTGTCGGTCCCAGTCGCCGAATACGCGGCAGGTTGTCGGGGAAAGCGGGGCGCAGATCGACACCGATTTCCAACACTTCAGCCTCACCAAAGGCGGGGTTCAGGGCGTAGGCTGCGCTCAGCAACTCAAGCATCGAGCGTGCGGTAATTCGGCTGCTGTCCTCGGATTCGATCATTGTTGCGCCCAGCATGTAGACGCCGTCGCCGCGTGGAACGATATACAGCGGCACGCGTGGATGAAGCAGTCGTATAGGCCGGGTCAGTGTCACGTCTGGGCACCGGATCACCAGCATCTCACCCTTCACGCCGCGCAAGTCCTGCAGGTATTCGCGCGCGTGCAGACCCCGGCAATCAATGGCGTTGTCCAATCCCGTCGGAGCGCGCGCATGATGGAATTCAACACCGTGATCCTGAAGCTGGTGTGACAGATCCAACAAGGCTTGACGCGGGTTCAAATGGGCCTCGGCATCAAAGTAGAGACCCTTTCCGAAACCGTGAAGATAAGGCTCTAATTGGGCAATTTCGCCGGTATCAACTTCGGAAAACCCCTCAGTTCTGCGGGCGAAACGACGTAGATCCGGCAGGTCCCGTGGGTTGGCAACAACCAGTGTGCCGCGCCTGTGGACCTGAGTTCGCTTGGCCCACCAGTCGATTGCCAATTGCCCCAGACGCAGGACAGGTTCCTCCGCGTTTTCATACTCGCACCACGGTGCCAACATTCCGCCCGCGCACCATGAGCAGCCATGCGGCCCCGGTGCACCGCCTGGATCAAACACCTGAACCTTGGCCCCGCGCGCGACAAGTTCGGATGCAACGGCCAACCCGGCCACACCTGCGCCTATGATCGACCAGACGGTCACGCGGGCCAAACCTGATGGAAGTGATGAACAGGCCCGTGACCTTGCCCGATGTTCAAAGCATCGGCCTGAGCGATAGCGCCCTGCAGATAGTCATGTGCTTGCTCCACGGCCTCGGTTAGCGAAAGGCTCTTGGCCAACCCGGCCGCTATGGATGAGGACAGGGTGCAGCCGGTTCCGTGGGTGTTGCGGGTCTGTCGGCGCGGCGCTTGAAACTGAGCAATCACGCCCGAATGTGAGATCAATATGTCGTGGCAGATGTCGCCCTTGCCGTGACCGCCCTTCATCAGAACCGCGCCAGCGCCAAGTGAACACAGATCTTGCCCTTGTGCGATCATCTGTTCGAGGCTGTCCGCAGACTCAGAGCCCAGCAGGCAGGCTGCTTCGGGCAGGTTTGGCGTTAACACGGTCGCGCGTGGCAACAATACGTCGCGCAGGGTTTGCACCGCCTCTTCTGCCAACAACGCATCGCCGGATTTCGCTATCATGACCGGATCCAAAACTAACGGCCCATCAAATTCGGCGATACTGTCTGCGACACATTGGATGATCTGAGGGGTCGACAGCATTCCGATCTTGATCGCACCAACATCCAGGTCGGTCAGAACAGCCTCGATCTGGGCTGCAATGACGTCTACAGGGATGCCATGCACCGCCGCAACTGCGCGAGTATTCTGCGCCGTCACTGCGGTAATCACACTGGCACCGTAGACGCCAAGCGCCGACATGGCCTTGAGGTCTGCCTGAATTCCGGCCCCTCCGCCGCTGTCAGATCCTGCGATTGTTAAGGCAATGGGTGCCATGTCGTTGCTCCAGTTCAAAATGGGCAACGGGCATGGAAAACGTCTAAGCACTATAAGACCGTTCCCTACGCCGGTATTGCCCGGATCAGGTTCGATGGGTTAGCGCATTCACGCCTCTCAGCCCCCAAACAGGGCACCCCAACGGTTGGGGCGACACTCTCAGGGGATGGCGGGGGAATCAAGGGCCAATTTTGATGCAGATTACGGTCAAACTGGACTTATGAAATGCAAAAGCCGGCCTCAACGGACCGGCTTCTGTTTGATGTTCAGGTGTGCAGGTTCAGCCCTTCATACCGTCCCAAAATGACTTGACGGACGAGAAAAAGCTTTTTGATTCCGGATGGTTATCTTCGCCCAGATCGTCGAACTCACGCAGCAGCTCTTTTTGACGGCTGGTCAGATTGACCGGGGTTTCGACGGCCAGTTCGATGAACATATCGCCAACGCCACCGCCGCGAAGGGCGGGCATGCCTTTGCTGCGCAAGCGCATCTGACGTCCTGACTGACTGCCAGCCGGAATTTGCACGCGACCACGGCCACCGTCGATGGTGGGCACTTCGATCGAACCGCCCAGCGCTGCCTTAGCCATGCTGACCGGAACGCGGCAATACAGGTTTACGCTGTCGCGCTCGAACAGCTTGTGGTCCGAAACTTCGACAAAAATATACAGGTCGCCCGGAGGACCACCGCGCATCCCGGCCTCACCTTCGCCCGCAAGACGGATGCGTGTGCCGGTTTCGACACCAGCCGGAATGTTGACCGACAGCGCGCGTTCTTTTTCGACGCGCCCGGCGCCGCCGCATGATTTACAGGGGTTCTTGATAATTTGACCCAGACCCGAACAAGTCGGACACGACCGTTCAACTGTGAAAAAGCCCTGTTGCGCCCGCACTTTTCCCATGCCCGAACAGGTCGGGCAGGTTGTGGGCTCAACCCCGCCTTCCGCACCCGAGCCGTCACAGGCCGAGCAGGCCACGGCAGCAGGCACGTTGATCGTCTTTTGCAGGCCAGAGAATGCTTCTTCCAAGCTTACACGCAGGTTGTAACGCAGGTCTGACCCGCGCGCGGCCCGTCGACCACCCCCGGTAGCACCGCGCTGACCACCCATAAAATCGCCGAACAGGTCATCGAACACGTCCGAGAAGGCACTGGAGAAGTCGCCCTGCCCGCCAAATCCGCCGCCGGGACGACCACCGCCGCCCATACCGTTTTCAAACGCGGCATGACCAAAACGGTCATACGCGGCCTTTTTTTCGGCATCGCGCAAGACGTCGTAAGCTTCGTTCGCTTCTTTGAACTGAGCCTCGGAATCCGGGTTGTCCTTGTTACGGTCGGGATGCAATTCCTTGGCTTTCGTGCGAAAGCCCTTCTTGATCTCGTCCGCTGATGCGCCCTTGGACACGCCGAGCACATCATAGTAGTCGCGTTTTGACATCAGTATTTCCTTCTGCCGCAACGTAATCGGGCCGGCCCGGTGACCGGACCGGCCCGAATTGGCCCGGTTTCCCGTTACTTACGCTTTTCGTCGTCAAGATCTTCGAATTCGGCATCGACGATATCGTCTTCACCAGCCGGAGCAGCATCCGCCGCCGCAGGCTCATCCTCGGTCTCTTCAGACTGCGCCTTGTAGATGGCTTCGCCCAGCTTCATGGCGGCTTCGGTCACGTTCTGAATGCCTGACTTGATCTTGTCGGCATTCTCGGTTTCCAGCTCGTCCTTCAGCGCGACAATCGCCAGCTCGATGGCTTCGATGGTGGTCGGGTCGACCTTGTCGGCATGCTCTTCCATCGACTTCTCGGTCGAGTGGATGAGGCTTTCCGCCTGGTTCTTTGCCTCGATCAGCTCGCGGCGTTCCTTGTCCGCCTCGGCGTTCTCTTCGGCGTCCTTAACCATCTTGTCGATATCTTCGTCCGACAGACCACCCGATGCCTGGATGGTGATCTTCTGCTCTTTACCGGTGCCTTTGTCCTTGGCCGAAACCGAGACAATGCCGTTGGCGTCGATGTCAAAAGTCACCTCGATCTGAGGCATGCCGCGCGGTGCGGGCGGGATATCTTCAAGGTTGAACTGACCCAGGATCTTGTTATCCGCAGCCATTTCGCGCTCACCCTGGAAACAGCGGATGGTCACAGCGTTCTGGTTGTCCTCGGCGGTCGAGAAAACCTGAGACTTTTTCGTCGGGATCGTGGTGTTACGGTCGATAAGGCGAGTGAACACGCCACCAAGCGTCTCGATACCCAGCGAAAGCGGGGTTACGTCCAGCAGAACCACGTCTTTGACGTCACCCTGCAGAACACCGGCCTGAATGGCGGCGCCCATGGCAACAACTTCGTCCGGGTTCACACCCTTGTGCGGTTCTTTACCGAAGAATTTGGTGACCTCTTCGATCACCTTGGGCATGCGGGTCATACCGCCGACCAGAACAACCTCATCAATGTCGCCCGCCGACAGACCGGCGTCTTTCAATGCGGCCTGACAGGGTTTCATCGACTTCTTGATCAGATCGCCGACCAACGATTCCAGCTTGGCACGGGTCAGTTTCATGACCATGTGCAGCGGCTGACCGTTGGCGCCCATCGAGATGAACGGCTGGTTGATCTCAGTCTGCGAGGTCGAGGACAGTTCGATCTTGGCTTTTTCCGCGGCTTCCTTCAGACGCTGCAGGGCCATCTTGTCGCTGGACAGATCGACACCGTGTTCCTTTTTGAACTCATCCGCCAGGTAGTTGACGATGCGCATGTCAAAGTCTTCACCACCCAGAAAGGTGTCGCCATTGGTCGATTTGACTTCGAACAGCCCGTCGTCGATTTCCAGAATGGTCACGTCGAACGTGCCACCACCAAGGTCATAAACCGCGATGGTTTGGGTTTCTTCTTTGTCCAGGCCATAAGCCAGCGCAGCCGCTGTCGGTTCGTTGATGATCCGCAGCACTTCCAGACCGGCGATTTTACCTGCGTCTTTGGTGGCCTGACGCTGGGCGTCATTGAAATACGCGGGAACGGTGATAACCGCCTGCGTAACTTCTTCACCCAGATAGCTTTCTGCGGTTTCCTTCATCTTGCCCAGAGTGAAGGCCGAAATCTGGCTTGGGGAGTATTTTTCACCGCGGGCTTCCACCCACGCGTCGCCATTGCCGCCATCCACGATGGCGTACGGCACCATTTTCTTGTCCTTCTGGACTTCTGCATCATCCACACGACGACCGATCAGACGCTTGACGCCAAAGATCGTGTTGTCGGGGTTGGTGACCGCCTGACGTTTTGCAGGCTGACCGACCAGACGCTCATCTTCGGTGAAGGCGACGATCGAGGGCGTGGTCCGCGCCCCTTCTGCGTTTTCAATGACCTTTGGCTGAGAGCCGTCCATGATGGCCACACACGAGTTGGTGGTGCCGAGGTCAATACCGATTACTTTTCCCATATGTTCAATCCCTTTCTCTTCAAGGCGATGTCTCGAGGTCCGGACCCGTTATGGCGTCCGGTCCCGATCTGGTTTGCGCAACAGCACTACACCATCGCGCGTCCCGGCGTATATAAGGGCGAGATCAGAGGCCTGCAAGCGGTGTAAAAGGCAGGTTTTCGGGAATCTGCGGCCTTTTTGACAAGGTTTTGGCAAGGATTGGGGAATCTTCAATGGCGCGGCTGCTCTTGCGCGGATTTGACATCAGAAAAGCCTATCTGGACGTTGCGGCACAAACGCAACTGATTGAGGCGTTGCGGCCGATTCTGAAATCTGCGCCGCTGTTCCGGCCGGTTACGCCCTCGGGCAAGGAAATGTCGGTGCGCATGACCTCAGCCGGAGCGTTTGGTTGGGTCACTGACAAAGGGGGCTACCGATATCAGGCGCAGCACCCTAAAGGAATGGTGTGGCCCGACATTCCTGATACGATACTGGGCATCTGGCGCAAGCTTGCCAGTACCCAACGCGATCCGGATTGCTGTCTGATCAACTATTACGGCGAAGGTGCGCGCATGGGGCTGCATCAAGACAAGGACGAGGCCGATTTCTCCTGGCCTGTCCTGTCGATATCCCTGGGCGACGATGCCCTTTTCCGCATCGGAAACGAAACCCGGGGCGGCAAGACCGAGTCGATCTGGCTGAACTCCGGCGACGTCGTGGTTATGGGCGGCCCCGCCCGCCTGACCTATCACGGGGTAGACCGCATCCGTTTCGGTTCATCCAAGCTGTTGCCCAAAGGCGGGCGGATCAACCTGACCCTACGGGTGGCGAGTTAGCGGCGCGCCCCCCAACTGGCCGACACATGCTGGCGGGTGTAAAAAATCCCCAGCAATCCAATTGTCAGCAAGGCCAACCCAACCCAAAGCGCGTATTCCCAACTGGAGTTACGTGGATAGTAGTTACGAAAGACAAAGCCACGGCATTGGTCAATTATGTGAAACAACGGGTTCCAGGCAAAGAAACTCAGCAAGAAGCCACCCAGCGCATTCCCTACAACCATTTTGCCCGAAAAAATCATGTTCATGCGTCGGTACAAGTTTCTGAGAATATCAGCAGTCCCGGGGAACCACGGTTTGAGCGCCATGAAAACAACACCCACCGCACATCCCGTAAACCAGGCCAGGATCAGCATATAGAACGCGCCGCCGGGCTCTTGGATCTCCAGCGGCTCAATTATGACGCTGTAGGCGAAGAGGATCACAAGGATCGAAACCAATTGCGTATAAAGCGATCCGAAGGCGGTCGCCAACAACGCGACCATCATATTCATCGGAGAGTGCAGCATCATCGGGTTGTTTCCTGTAGCCACGCCAGCGACGGTCGAGACGGCTTTGATGTGAGTCAGGAACAGAAACACACCTGATAAGAGAAACAGGATAAAGTTACCCCGGATCTTGGCCACTCGTGTGCCCAACATCGACAAGATCAGATAAAAAACGGTCACAAGTGCGAGAATTTGCACGATATTGATGATGATCGCGATCACGGCATTCGCGTGTTTTGATCGTATCCCGTGCACAACCGCATGATAGATAAGCTCAGCGGTCGTGAAAGCGCTGCCCAAAAGCGTCTGTTTTCGCTTAAAATAAAACACTCAGTACACTCTTTCCCGCTGAACTGCCTGCAAACTGCCACGAAATTCTTGCCGTTCCGTAACCGCCGCATCATAAGGCCCACAAGGATTTCGATCAACAAACTACAGCAACGGAGCATTTTTGTGACCTACGACGCCCTTATTCCCGTAATCAGACGTCTGGCGCTGGAAGCCGGGGACACGATCATGCGGATCTACGAGGCGGATGATTTCGACGTCAAAGTCAAATCCGACGCCAGCCCCGTGACCGAAGCGGACGAGGCAGCCGATGCCCTGATATCGGCAGGCTTGCGCGCCGCGTTCCCGGATATTCTGCTGGTGACCGAAGAACAGGCCGCATCACATTCCGTAAAAGGCGACACATTCCTGATCGTCGATCCGCTGGACGGCACCAAGGAATTCATCAACCGGCGCGGTGATTTCACGGTGAACATCGCATTGGTCGAAAACGGAGTGCCAACTCGGGGCGTTGTGTATGCACCGGCCAAGGGGCGCATGTTCTACACGCAAGCAGACGGTCAATCGGTTGAAGAAACCGGCGCGCTTAACAAGGCACAGGCCGGTGACGTAACCCCGATTTCGGTGTCTGAACCAAACAATTCGGCACTTTTGATCGTCGCGTCAAAATCACACCGCGATCAGGCGACCGAAGATTACATCAATAAATATCAGGTCAAGGACAGCAAAAGCGCGGGCTCGTCCCTGAAATTCTGTCTGGTCGCAACAGGGGAAGCGGACCTCTATCCCCGCGTCGGGCGCACGATGGAGTGGGACACAGCCGCCGGTCACGCCGTTTTGGCGGGTGCGGGCGGTAAGGTTGTTCGTTTCGATGACCACTCGACATTGACCTACGGCAAGGACGGCTATGCAAACCCGTTCTTTATCGCCTACGCTCCGGGCGTTGACCTGATGGAGGCCTGATGTCCGTATTGATTGCCATCCCCGCCCGCTATGCCTCGACCCGCTACCCTGGCAAGCCGCTGGTTCCGCTGACCGGGGCAAGCGGCAACGCGATGACCCTGATCGAACGATCGTGGCGCGCCGCCTGTTCTGTGTCAGGTGTGGACAAGGTGGTTGTCGCCACCGATGACGACCGAATCCGCGACGTGGCCGAGCGGTTCGGGGCCGAGGTGGTAATGACATCCGAGACCTGCGGTAACGGCACCGAGCGCTGCGCCGAGGCCCATACTGCGCTGGGTGCGGGCTACGAGATCGTGGTGAACCTGCAAGGGGATGCACCACTGACACCACATTGGTTTGTCGAAGACCTGATCGCCGGTCTGCGCGCCGCGCCCGATGCCGGCGTCGCAACGCCAGTTCTGCGTTGTGACGGAGATGCTTTGAACAGCCTGCTGAATGATCGTAAAAACGGACGGGTCGGCGGCACAACAGCCGTATTTGCCACCGATCACAGCGCAATGTATTTCTCGAAAGAAGTCGTGCCTTTTACTGCCGAAACTTTTGCTGGCCCCGAACCGACACCGGTGTTTCACCATGTCGGCGTCTACGCCTATCGCCCCGATGCGCTGTCAGCCTATCCAACCTGGCCAGTGGGACCTTTGGAGCAATTGGAAGGGCTGGAACAGCTGCGCTTCATGGAAAATGGTCGCAAGGTTCTGTGCGTTGAGGTGGAGGCGAAGGGCCGCCAATTCTGGGAATTGAACAACCCACAAGATGTGCCGAAACTCGAAGAGATGATGGCCGCTATGGGGTTAGATTGACCCATTTTCACCTTAACCCCTTGCAAGACGGCGTCTAACCGGGCGTGGCACCGCAATTTGGAACGATCATGAAAAATATTCTTGTCACTGGCGGTGCCGGGTACATTGGATCTCATGCCTGTAAGGCGCTTTCTCAAGCCGGTTACACGCCTGTGACCTTCGACAATCTCGTTACCGGCTGGCAGGACGCGGTGAAGTTTGGTCCGTTCGAACAGGGCGATCTGCTGGATCGTGCTCGACTGGATGAGGTGTTCGCCAAATACGAACCCGTGGCCGTAATGCACTTTGCTGCCCTCAGCCAAGTGGGTGAGGCCATGTCCGAGCCCGGCAAATACTGGTCCAACAACGTGACCGGTTCGCTGAATTTGATCGAAGCCACGGTGGCCGCCGGATGTGAGAACTTTGTATTCTCGTCCACCTGCGCCACCTATGGCGAGCATGACAATGTGGTGCTGGACGAAGACACGCCGCAACTGCCGCTGAACGCATACGGCGCCTCAAAACGTGCCATCGAAGATATCCTGCGCGATTTCGAGGCCGCGCACGGGCTGAACCACGTGATCTTCCGGTATTTCAACGTGGCCGGTGCCGACCCTGATGGCGAGGTGGGCGAGTTCCACCGCCCGGAAACCCACCTTGTGCCGCTGATGCTGGACGCCATCGACGGCAAGCGCGACGGGCTGACCGTTTTTGGGACGGACTACGAAACACCAGACGGCACCTGCATCCGCGATTATGTACATGTTTGCGATCTGGTCGATGCTCACGTTTTGGGATTGAACTGGTTGGAACAAGGCAAAGACAGCCGCGTCTTCAACCTGGGCACCGGATCGGGGTTTTCGGTGATGGAGGTGATTAGCCACTCCAACGCCGTCACCAACCGCGACGTGCCCTATTCGATTGGACCGCGCCGGGCTGGAGATTGCACAAAGTTGGTCTCTGGTTCTGTGCGCGCTGACGAGGATCTTGGCTGGTCCCCCAAAAGGTCCTCGTTAGAGACGATGATTGCCGATGCGTGGCGCTGGCATCAGAACGGTCACTACGAGAAATGAGCCTGTTGTGACTGGTACAGGGGAAGAAACGCTTCCGCCCATCTCATGGGTGCAAATGTACAAGCTTCGGCTAAAACGACAGCGGTTGTTGTGGCGGTCCTTTCGCAGCCGCCATCAATTGTCTTGTCTGAGCGACCGCACGGCGAACATTAAACCCGGTGGTATCCTGGCCTTCACCACGCTGCGCAATGAAATCACCCGCCTGCCCTGGTTCCTGCGCCATTATCGCGCATTGGGGGTTGATCACTTTCTGATCGTCGACAACGACAGCGACGATGGCTCGGCGCCCTTTCTCAAGGAACAGCCGGACGTGTCACTGTGGCAGACCCGGGACAGCTATCGCACGTCGCGCTATGGGTTGGATTGGCTGACTTGGTTGCAAATGCGCTATGGGCACCACCACTGGACTCTGATGGTCGATGCGGATGAGTTGTTGATTTACCCCGATCATGACACCCGGCCCCTACCGGACCTGACGAAATGGTTAGATGATCAGGGACGTGTAGAGTTTGGCGCGCTGATGCTGGATCTTTATCCCAAAGGCCCGTTGGGGGAACAAGGCTACGATCCTGAAACCGACCCGACCGAGGTGGTGAGTTGGTTTGATGCCGCGCCCTACCGGACACAACGGCAAAGCCCGCTCGGCAACCTTTGGGTGCAGGGCGGCGCGCGCGAGCGTATGTTCTTTGCCGACGCCCCACGCCGATCCCCGACGCTTAACAAAATCCCGTTGGTCCGGTGGTCGCGGCGCAACGCCTATGTGAATTCGTGCCATTCCGCATTGCCACGACATCTGAACGCCAGTTACGGAGGGCCCGGCGGCACAGCACCATCTGGTGTCTTGTTACACACCAAATTCCTGCCCGAAGTTGTGGAAAAATCAAAGATCGAGAAAGAGCGCCGGCAACACTTTCACGATCCCGAACAGTTTGCAGACTACTATGACGGCATCACGGATCGCCCCGTCATGTGGGCGCCAGAGTCCAAGCGATACACCGGTTGGAACTCATTGCAGCAACTGGGTCTGATGGGAACAATTGACTGGGAAAGCCACAACTCGAACTAACGGTTTTTAAAGTCGTTGCTTCGAAAGACGGAAAAATGGCATAAAACGGCAATTGTCCGGTACCACTCTGGCTTGTAAAGGCTCCGGGCACGCTCGCGTAATTAACAAAGGTTGGGCAGTCGCGTGGGCCTATTGGATTCATACCGAATGAGATTGCGGCGCAAGCGCCGTATATTGCGTTGCCTTCGAAAGCGGCGCGACCTTGATCCCGTTTCCGTAAATACAAATTCTATAACACGGAAAGACGTCCTGCTAGTCAGCGTCATACGGAATGAGAAAATTCGCCTGCCGTATTTTCTGACCTACTACCGGCAGCTGGGCATCAACCATTTTCTGTTCGTTGATAACGCCAGCAATGACGGATCACTGGAATATCTGGCGGGTCAACCCGATGTGTCGGTCTGGCGCGCTGATGCAAGCTATAGGCGTGCGTCGTTTGGGGTGGACTGGACAAACTATCTGTTGCGCAAATATGCGCACCGCCACTGGGTTCTGACCGTCGACCCGGACGAATTCTTCATCTATCCATTCTGCGATACCCGGCCGATCCGCGCCCTGACTGACTGGCTGGACGGCTGCGCCGTGCGCAGTTTCAGCGCAATGCTGATCGACATGTATCCCGAAGGGCCGGTCGAAGACGCCATCTATTCCGAGGGGCAAAACCCGTTCGAAATCGCCAAATGGTTTGATGCAGGAAATTATTCGATTACAAAGAACCCGACCTACGGAAATCTCTGGATTCAAGGCGGACCTCGCGCGCGTGTGTTCTTTAAGGACACGCCGAAAAAAGCGCCTGCGCTAAACAAGATTCCTTTGGTGAAATGGGACAAGCGCTATGTCTATGTCAGCTCGACCCATGCGTTGTTGCCGCGCGGATTGAACCAGGTATTTGATGAATGGGGTGGTGAAAAAACAAGCGGTGCGTTGTTGCACGCCAAACTTATCAGCACATTGGGCGAGAAGGCCCAGGAAGAGATGGAGCGCGGCCAGCATTACCGCAGCTCTGACGAATATCGCGCCTATGCCGAACATTTGGCGGACATGCCCGAGTTCTGGTGCGACAAGTCCGAAGCTTATATCAACTGGCGACAACTTGAGATTTTAGGCCTCATGTCAAAAGGAAACTGGGCATGAGCAATCTGGGCATCATTATGCTGGTTCACACCGCGCTGAACCGTGCCGGGCAAGTGGCCCGCCACTGGACGTCTTCGGGGTGCCCGGTGGTGATCCATGTGGACCGCAAGGTGCCAAACAAGGTCTATGCGGAATTCGTTGCCGCCTGTGCGAATGACCCGCTTATCCGGTTTTCTGACCGTCATGTCTGCAACTGGGGTGGGTGGGGCATCGTTGCCGCCTCGCAGTCAGCCGCCGCACTGATGCTTGAGACATTTCCCGATGTGCGCCATGTTTTCCTGACTTCGGGGTCCTGTCTTCCTTTGCGGCCAGTGGATGAACTGGTCAATTACCTCTCGGACAGGCCGCGCGTGGATTTCATCGAAAGCGCCACTACCTCTGATGTGAGCTGGACCATCGGAGGCTTGGATCAGGAACGCTTTACCCTGAGATTTCCGTTCTCGTGGCGCAAGAACCGCAAACTGTTTGACGCCTATGTGAAACTGCAACGCGCGTTGCGCATTCGACGCCACATACCCGAAGGGCTTGTGCCGCATATGGGTAGCCAGTGGTGGTGTCTGACCCGCCAAACCCTGTCGGCCATATTGCAGGATCCAAAGCGCGAGACTTATGATCGGTATTTCCGGCGCGTCTGGATCCCCGACGAAAGCTATTTCCAGACGCTGGCGCGCCTGTATTCTACCCACATCGAAAGCCGGTCTCTGACCCTATCCAAGTTCGACTATCAAGGTCGTCCACATATTTTCTATGACGACCACTTGCAGCTACTGCGCAGGTCCGACTGTTTTGTTGCCCGTAAAGCATGGCCCAACGCGGATCGCCTGTATCAGGCCTTTCTGACCGATCAGGCAGGCGCCATGAAACCCACAGAGCCCAACCCAAGCAAAATTGACCGGGTGTTTTCCAAAGCGGTCGAACGGCGCACACGTGGGCGTGACGGGTTGTACATGCAAAGCCGGTTTCCACGGCACGGCAACGAAAACGGGCTGACGTCCTCTCCGTATTCGGTTTTTCAGGGCTTTTCCGAAGTGTTCGAAGATTTTGAACCCTGGTTGAGCAACATCACTGGCGCGCGTGTCCACGGGCATCTGTTTGACCCGAAGCGCGCTGAATTCGCCGGCGGAGAAACCATCGTCAACGGCGGCCTCAGCGATTGCGCAAAGCTGCGGGACTACAACCCAACGGCTTTCCTTTCGAACCTGATATGGAACACGCGTGGCGAAAAACAGTGTTTTCAGTTCGGCCCCGCTGACACACAAGAGATCAACTGGCTCTTGGCTCGGGACAAGAATGCGCTGATTTCCGTCATAACCGGGGCCTGGGCAATCCCGCTGTTTAGATCAAACCTGAACTTTGCCGATATCCGCGCCGAGGCCGCCCGGCTGCAGCAGATCGAAACCAAACAACTGGAAATCCTTTCTTCTGTCTGGACCAAGGCGCGGGTTCGCAGGTGGACGTTGGCAGAATTCGTTGAATCTCCGGTCGAGCCTTTACAGACCGCGGTCGAGGATACCGGAACCACCCAAACCAGCCACCTGACCGAAGCGCCAAAAATGGTGGATCTGTCCGGGTTTGGCCAGTTCCTGCAAAACCTGAAGAACCAGGGCATGCACCCTTATCTCATGGGCGATTTCCCACCGGACGACAGCTTTGCGGACCGGGTCCGGCCATATCGAAAACCCTATCTGGTGCAGTAAAGATAAATGACGCCCCAATTTGACTACTTTATCATTCTTGCAGCCATGCGGACCGGTTCCAACTTGCTAGAGGCGAACCTGAACGCCATCGAAGGGGTCACCAGCTATGGCGAGGCGTTCAATCCCCATTTCATCGGGCGCTTAAAATCCGACACCCTGCTGGGCATCTCGGTGGAAGAGCGGGATCGTGACCCTTCTACATTGCTTGAGGCAATCCGGCAGGCACCAGGAGAACTGAACGGGTTTCGCCTTTTTCAGGAACATGATCCACGTGTGTTAGAGCCTGCTTTGGGCGATCCGCGTTGCGCCAAGATCATTCTGACCCGAAACCCTCTGGACAGTTTCATCTCGTTGAAGATTGCGCGCGAAACCAAGCAGTGGCAGCTGAAAAACATTAAGCGTCGTCGTGAAGCACAGGTCGAATTCGATGCCGAAGCGTTCATGAAATACCTGAACCGGCAGCATGAATATCACCTGATGCTGTCGCAGCGTTTGCAGCAAAGCGGCCAGACCCCATTTTACATTGCTTATGAAGACCTGAACCAGGTGCACTTGTTGAATGGTCTTGCCGCTTGGCTGGGTGTGTCCGGCAGGCTGTCGGCAATCGACGAAACACTCAAACCGCAAAACCCCGAGCCGGCGCTGGCAAAGGTGACGAACCCTGATGAGATGGAGCAGGCGTTGTCACAAATCGACAGCTTCAACCTGCACAGCACTCCGAATTTTGAGCCACGCCGACGTCCATTGGTGGCGAATTACGTTGCCGCACCAAAGACGCCGCTGATGTACATGCCGATCCGCGGGGGAATGGAAAGCCCGGTAGCAAGGTGGATGGCCGCGCTGGACCATGTTGATGTTGAACAATTGCTGACCAATCAGAACAGGAAACAGACGCGTCAGTGGTTTCTTTCCAATCCCGGGCATCGAAAGTTCGCCGTACTGCAACACCCATTGGCGCGCGCGCATCGGGCCTTTTGCAGACATGTCCTCAACACAGGTTCCGGCGCCTATCCGAAAATCCGACACGTCCTGCGCAACCGGTTAAAGATTCCGATCCCCGGGCAATTGCGCGATGGCAATTACCCGGTTGAGCAGCATTACGAGGCGTTTTCGGCGTTCCTGACATTCCTGCGCCAGAATCTTGCCCAACAGACAGCCATACGCGTGGATGCGGCATGGTGCAGTCAGTCGCAGGCCCTTGAGGGGATGGCGCCCTTCGCATTGCCCGACCTGATCCTGAGGGAGGATGAGGTCACGACAGCCCTGCCCGACCTGGCGCGCCGGATGGGGCACAACACACCGCCCCTACCCGAACTCAGTGAACCGGATACCCCATTCACTCTGGCTGAGATTTATGACGACAAACTGGAAACGCTGGCCGCCCAGGCGTACCAGCGTGACTATATGCAGTTCGGATTTGGGCCCTGGAAACCGATTAGGGACGCAGAGTAATCAGCGTGCCCCGGTTTACCATCGAATAGATCTCTTCGATCTCGTCATTCTTGACGGCGATGCAGCCCGCGGTCCAATCCGACGTCTTTTTGGCGCGCTTACGCTCTTTGCGACGGTTTGGTTGTCCGTGGATAAAGATATCGCCGCCCGGATCGACACCCATGGCCTTCGCTTTCGCGACATCTTCAGAATTCGGGTACGAGATCCCCAGCGACAGATGATAGCGGCTATTGGGATTGCGCCGATCGATCAGGTAGCTGCCTTCCGGCGTACGCCCATCGCCTCGCTTTGCTTTGGTGCCGTTGGGCGCAAATCCAAGATCAACCCTGTATTCTTTCAGGATCTTATCATTGTGCAGAAGATATAGTTTCCGTGAGCCCTTGTTGATGACCAGAGAGGTCACTTCGGGTCCGTTGTAAGTTAGAATTCTGGGGTTGGCCGAGGCACAAGCTGAGAGGCTCAGCGTTGCCATTGCACCCAATCCAAATGCTCGACGATCCATGTTCACTGCCTGCTGCTCTTTTTTTCTGTATTATGCCAGAAAATGTGAAAACTGAAATCACTTTTTGATATTTTGCTGCTCTGTCAGGCGACGTTCGATGCTTTCAAGCCGCTCCAGCACTTCGTCGCGATAGGCATCGGTTTTGACTTCGTCTTCGGCATGGTGCGCGTCTTGCATCGAATTCACGATCAGACCAACCAGCAGGTTTACCACCGCAAAAGTGGTCACCATGATGAATGGCACAAAGAACAGCCAGGCGTAAGGATAGATCTCCATTACCGGGCGCACGATCCCCATAGACCAGCTTTCCAGCGTCATGATCTGGAACAGCGTATAGGCTGAAAGGCCCAGATCGCCGAACCAGTCCGGGAAGGTCTGCGAGAACAGTTTGGTTGAAATCACCGCACCGATGTAAAACAGGATCGCCATAAGAAGGAACACGCTGGCCATGCCGGGCAAGGCCGAAATAAAACCCTCAACCACGCGGCGCAGGCGTGGCGCGACCGAGATAACGCGCAGCACCCGCAAAATCCGCAATGCCCGCAGCACCGAAAGGCCGGACCCACCCGGTACAAGAGCGATGCCGACAATCACGAAATCAAAGACATTCCAACCGTTGGTGAAAAACCTGCGCCCTGTAGCCAGCAGTTTAATCGCAATTTCAACAACGAAAATAGTCAGGCAAAGGCTGTCCAGTGTTACGATCAATGGACCTGCAATTTCCATAAGGGTGGGTGATGTCTCCATCCCCAACAGCACGGCGTTGAAGATGATGACACCGGTAATGAACTTCCCGAAAGCTGGTGCTTCGATAAGGGTCAGCAGGCGTTGGGTGATCCCCATTCGGGTAGTCTCCTGTAAGTCTTAAGGGTTCAGGGTGAACCGTGCCGCAAGTTCGGTGTGTGACGACCATCGAAATTGGTCAACAACCTGTACCCATTCAAGGGTGTAGCCCGCATTAACAAGAATTTTTGCATCGCGGGCGAAGGTCACCGGGTTGCAGGACACATAAGCAATCACCGGGCGCAGGGCCTGTGCCAGTTCGGTCACTTGCGCCTCGGCCCCGGCGCGTGGCGGGTCGATCACCACAGCATCAAAAGACTTTAGCTCATCCGGCATCAGCGGTCGCCGAAACAGGTCCCGTGCTTCGGTCGTTATCCGTTTGAGGCCCTGCGCCCTACGCCATCCTTGATCCAGCGCTTGCGTCATCTCTGCTTCGCCCTCGACGGCGTGAACTTCGGCCCCCTCTGCCAGAGGCAAAGAGATTGTGCCGCTGCCGGCAAACAGGTCCACAACGCGCTTGGAACCAACCACAGCTTCGGAAACCGCCTTTAATAGAGCCTGTTCTCCGTCTTTTGTCGCCTGCAGAAACGCGCCGGGCGGCGGAACAACATTTGCCTGACCAAACCGCTGAACGGGTGGCTGGCGCATGGCAATTACTTCACCATCCCAGCTGAGCCGGGCAAGACCGTGTTTCTCGGTCGCTTGTGCCAAAGCCAGCTCTAGCGGGCCGTCCAGCGGTTTGCCGCCTTTGACCGCCACATCAAGCCCGGCTTCGGACAAGGTTAGCGTCACCGCCAACACGCCTTTACGGCTGCCACCCAGAATCGCCAGTGCTTCGGCCACCGGAATGGCCGCGATTAGGGCCGGGTCGAGCAAATGGCAATCCGGGATCTCAGTGATCGTGTCTGACGCACGGCCATGGAACCCGGCCAGAGTGCCCTTTTTGGTCCGTCGTACCGAGATCGTCGCGCGACGGCGGGACCGTTCTGGCGACGTATGGATCGGGCGCATCAACGCCTCCAACCCTTGCGCGGCCAGCGCGGTACGCACCACTTCGACTTTCCAATCTGCGACGAATCCATCTGCCGCGTGCTGCAACTGGCATCCACCACAGGACTTGTAGTGACGACACGGTGCCTTGATCCGCTGGTCCGAGGGCGTCTCGACGCGGATATCTGTCAGAAATTGATCCAGCAGCGTGCCGCTGACGACCTCACCCGGCAAGGTGCGCGGAGCGTAAACGGGGCCATCAGCGATGCCGTCGCCTTGATGACCAAGGCGGGTAATAGTGTAGGTTTGCGTCATGGGGTGCCTGATACCGGGGCTTGGCCGGCAACAAAACCCTTATTCCGCAGCTTCAGCCTGAATGAACCCGCCTGACTGACGATGCCAGAACCGGGCATATAGCCCGCCCTGGTCCAACAACGCGTCATGTGTGCCGGTTTCCACGATACGCCCTTGGTCCAGGACAATAATCCGGTCCATCTCGCTGAGTGTGGACAGACGGTGCGCGATAGCCAGAACCGTCTTGCCTTGCATCACCCGATGCAAAGCCGTCTGGATCGAGGCCTCAACCTCGGAATCCAGTGCCGAGGTTGCCTCATCCAGCACCAATATAGGCGCATCCTTCAAAATGGCGCGCGCCAGAGCAATCCGCTGACGCTGACCACCGCTAAGCTTCACTCCGCGCTCGCCCAGATGTGCGTCATAGCCGATGCGGCCGTGGGCATCCTGAAGGCTGAGGATGAATTCATGCGCCTCGGCCTTTTTGGCCGCCTCAATCATTTCCTCTTCCGAGGCGTCAGGGCGGCCGTAAAGAATATTCTCCCGCGCCGACCGATTGAACATTGCGGTTTCCTGCGTGACCATGCCGATCTGACGGCGCAAGCTGTCCTGCGTTACTCCGGATACGTCCTGACCATCTATCAAGATCGTGCCCTTTTCACCATCGTACAGGCGCAACAGCAGCGAAACCAAGGTTGATTTCCCTGCCCCCGAAGCGCCGACAATGCCCAGTTTCTCACCGGGATGCACGGTCATGTTCAGGCCTGATACACCGCCAACATCCCGACCGTAAGCAAAGCTGACATGGTCAAAGGTGATCTGGCCTTCGGGCACGGACAACTCCGCCGCGCCCGTTTGATCCTCGACCCGTTCGCGCTTGGCCAGCGTATTCATGCCGTTCTCGATCTCACCCACATTGGCGTAAAGACCCATGAGGGTGAAGCTGACCCAGCCAGTCATCTGGGCAATGCGGATGGAAATGGCACCTGCGGCCACAATGTCACCGGCTGTCGCAGACCCCGCTTGCCACAGCCACAGCGTTGCACCTATCAGCAAAACCGGCAGAACCCCGGCCAACAGCATCAAGATAAAGCGGAAACTGGCCGACAGGCTTCCGAACGCCAACATCTTTTCACGCAGATCAACCATGGAATTTCGCGCGGCGTGATCTTCGAATTCCGAATGGGCGAACAGTTTAACGGTCTTGATATTTGTGATCGTGTCGACAACTTGCCCGGACACCATCGCGCGAGCGCCTGCCCGCGCCGCTGAGCGTTTACGGATGCGCGGCAGATACCAACGGACAAGCAAGAAATACACGACCAGCCAAGCCGCAAATGGCAGCATAACCAGCGGATGAATAGACCCTAACAAAAGTAATGAGCCCGCCAGCGAGGCCAAGGCAAACACGATCGCACTGATCGTCTCGGATACCACCGACGCCATCGCGTTGGATGTTTGCATCTGCTTCTGCGCGATCCGCCCGGCAAAATCGTCGTCGAAATATGTGACCGACTGGCCCAACGTCCACCGGTTCAGCTTGGCCAGAACCAACGGCGTGATATTGGGCATGACGATATAGTTGTTGGTCAACGACGAAAGCCCGAACAGGGCTGGCCGCAGTAGCATGAAAAACGCAACGACCCCAAGGATCATCCAGACGTTGTTGGCGGTCAGAAAGTTCTCGGGTCCGCTTGTGGTTGCTGCATCAATGACCAGGCCCAGCATCCACGCAGTGCCCGCCTCCATCGCACCCGCAGTAGCCGAGAAAAACGCTGCGACGAAGATCATTGGCCATGCGCCAGACAGGCACCAGCGAATGAACGCCCCCAGCGTTTGCGGCGGGGGCGTTTCGATGTTCTTGAACGGATTTATGAGGTCGGCAATCCTCATTCAGCGGCCTCCGGATTCAGGAAGCCCCCAGATTGCCGCGCCCAGAACTGGGCGTAAAGCCCACCTTGCGCCAACAGTTCGGAATGGCCGCCTTCTTCAACGATCCGACCACCATCCATGACCAAAATACGGTCCATCTGCGCGATGGTGCTCAGCCGGTGGGCGATGGCGATCACGGTTTTTCCTTGCATCATACCGTAGAGAGTTTCCTGAATTGACGCTTCGACCTCGGAATCTAGAGCGGATGTCGCCTCGTCCAACAGCAAAATGGGTGCGTCCTTCAGGATCACCCGCGCCAGCGTCACGCGCTGCCGCTGACCGCCGGACAGTTTCACACCCCGCTCGCCCACATGCGCATCATACCCCGTGCGCCCTTCTGGGTCTTGCAGATCAAGGATGAACTCATGCGCCTCAGCCTGTTTGGCGGCGGCGATCATCTGTTCTTCAGTGGCATCGGGGCGACCATAGAGGATGTTGTCACGCACCGACCGATGCAACAGGGCGCTGTCCTGCTGAACCATACCGATATGGCTGCGCAAACTGTCCTGCGTGACCCTGGAAATGTCCTGACCGTCAATCAGGATCGCGCCCTGTTCAACGTCGTAAAACCGCAAAAGCAACTTAACTAGGGTCGATTTTCCCGCACCGGACCGCCCGATCAGACCGATCTTTTCGCCCGGATTGAGGGTCAGATTGATGTGATCCAGCCCGCCGGTCTTGCGACCGTAATGGTGTGACAGATCACGGATGTCGATCTGACCCTTGCTCAGCTGCAATGGCTTGGCATTCGGCACATCCAACAGGTCAACGGGCTGGGCAATGGTCTGCATGCCTTCGGCCACGACACCAAGTTGACGGAAGAAGCTGGTCAGCGCCCACATGATCCATCCAGTCATCGCGTTCAGTCGTAGGGTCAAAGCAGTCGCCGCCGCAACGACACCCACAGATGCACTCCCTTGCATCCACAGGGAAATGGCCCAACCAACCACGCCGACGATCAGCAAACCGTTCAGAGCGACCAGTACCGCATCCATTATGGTGAAAATCCGCATTTCGACCTGAAAGGTACGACGCGTTTCTTCAATGGCTTCGCGGGCATAGTCCAGCTCTTGTTCGTTATGGGCGAACATCTTGACCGAATGGATGTTGGTATAGCTGTCCACCACCCGACCCGTCACAGCCGAGCGCGCATCGGACGCAGCCTGCGAAGCCGGACCGACCCTTTTCACCGTCCAGCGCACCAGTATGGCGTAAAGCGCAAACCAGAT
This sequence comes from Ruegeria sp. CDSB086, assembly GCF_059611065.1. Lineage (NCBI taxonomy): Bacteria > Pseudomonadati > Pseudomonadota > Alphaproteobacteria > Rhodobacterales > Roseobacteraceae > Ruegeria > Ruegeria sp. CDSB086. The sequence goes on from NZ_JBXWOV010000004.1 coordinate 348,571, forward strand.
CAGCAGTGGCAACAGCAACCGTGGATCCGCCGCCATCAACAGGATCGCCGCGCCAATCAGATAGGCGATCGAAAATGAGATGGCGTCAAACACCTGAAACACAGCCTCGCCTGCGGCAGGCGGCGTTTGCATGATCCGGTTGGCAATCCGACCGGCAAAGTCATTTTCGAACCACCCAACGGATTGGCGCAGAACGTGTTTGTGGGCACGCCAGCGGATCAGGGTGCCAAAGTTCGGCAGGATCGTGTTGTTTAACAACAGCACATCCACGACATGCAGCATCGGGCGCAGCAGCAGCACAAACGCCGCGACCAGGATAAATTCGGTGCCGTGGTTCTGCCAGACCTCGGCCGGAGGGCCCGACAGCAGGTCAACCACTCGGCCCATGTAGTAAATCAGGCCAACTTCAACTGCCGCAACAACGACAGAGATTAAACCAGCCCAGAAGAACACCCGCATGAAAGGTTGCGAGTAATCCAGCATGAATGGCCACAACCGCGTCGGCGGCGTGTCGGCTTCCTTGTAGGCAACAAAAGGGTCAACGAGGTTTTCGAAATAGCGAAACATGGAGAGTGCTCCGGTTGAGCAAAAAGTAAGTCATGCGAAGAAAGATGGCGTCAGAACACCACCCTTACGGGTCAAAGTGTTCCAGCCTTAGCTGTCCCAGATCCCGTAATACATTCGCATCCCTCCATTCATGTGACAGGGGCAAATAATCATAAACTCTTTTACTTGTCATCCCCTTTTGAGACTTCCTTTATCCGCCAAGCAGATCTTCGCGGCCCAGTGTGAACCCCGAGGCGATCCACTTCGCCTCAAGATCGGCCAGTTTCTTGCCCAGCGCAGGACCGGTGAACTCGGGGATCAGATCGGTTGCCTTAATCGGGAAGGTCGCGCCCGCACCAACGTGGAGATCGTGTTTTATCGAGTCTAACCAAGGCATTTCCAAAAAAGAACATCGCAACAGCGCTTCGTGCAGCCCGTCTGCTTCACCGTACCGAAATCCCAATTCGGCAAAGCTGGCCGGGCTGGACGCCTCATCCCGCATTCGGGTCAGGCGCTGCAATTGCGCGCGGCTCAGGCGCAGGGTTTTTGCGACTTCCGGCGGTGCAATTGCCGCCAGTCGCCGCACCGGTTCCGGATCAGCGCCTGCCTGCTGTTCCAATGCAATCAACGGGGCCAATGCACGATCATCAGCACCCGGCAATAGCTGCACCAGTACTCCGGCGCTGCGCATTGCGGCGACGGACGGCGCGGGGTCTGGTGCGCCCAGAAGCTTCAAAAGCTCAGCGCCCACGCGTTCGCGCGACAAGCCGGCCAGCCCGTCCAGGTTGGACGCAATGGCGGCGAGAGCGTCGGGATCGAACCCTGCCTCGACATCGCCATACCAGGCGTGAAACCGGAAATAGCGCAGCGAACGCAGATAATCCTCGCGAATGCGGTTCGCCGCAGTGCCGATGAACCGGACGCGGCGCGCTTGCAGGTCTGGCAAACCGTTCAGAGGGTCCAAGATTGTCCCGTCGGGCCGTGCATATATCGCGTTCATCGTGAAATCGCGACGTGCGGCATCCTCTTCGACCTTGTCGGAAAAGGCGACGACGGCGCGACGGCCATCCGTTTCAACATCACGGCGAAAGGTAGTGATCTCATGCGGGATACCCTGACTAACCACGGTGATTGTGCCGTGATCAATCCCTGTGGGTATGGCCTTAAGCCCTGCTTTCTGCGCCAGCTCTACCACTGTGTCGGGCCGCGCATTTGTGGCGATGTCGATATCCGATACCGTGGCGCCCAACAGCGCGTTACGTACACATCCACCCACAAACAAGGCTTGGTACCCGGAATCGGTTAGGGCAGCACAGACCCGTTGTGTTGCCGGTTCCGTCACCCAGTCTTCTGTGATTTGCGTCATTCGTTGATCCGTGCTGCCAATCCCCGCAAAATTCGGGCTGTTGCGCCCCAGATGTAATAAGGGCCGAATGGTACCGTGAAGTAATACCGCCTTTGTCCGCGCCAGCGGCGCGATTCAACGATATAATTCGCAGGGTTGAGCACATGTGCAAGTGGAACTGAAAACACCTCGGCCACTTCGCCCGGCTCAGGCACGGGTTGGAAAGGTTTCCGCAGGATCGCCACCACAGGTGTGACGGTGAATGAGGTCACTGTTTCATGCGTCGGTAGGTGGCCAAGAATTTCCGGCATTTCCTGCGGCAGTCCGATCTCTTCGCGCGCCTCACGCAATGCAGTGGCAGTCACGTCCGCATCGCCGTTATCCTGCTTACCACCTGGGAACGCTATCTGCCCCGGGTGATGCTTAAGCGCCGAGGATCGCTTGGTCAAAATCAAGCGCGGGGCACCATCTGCTACTGAAATCGGAACCAAAACACCGGCAGGGCGCAGTTTGCGACCCTCAGGTAGGGCAAAATCGGGATTCAGGTCAAAATCACTGGACCCGTTGCCGGGGCGACGCAAGGCCGCCCGCAGCTGATCAGTTGGATCAGGCGTTGTCAGCATCAAATCCGACCGTAGTAGGATCCAGCACGTAATGTGCACCGCAGAACTGACAATCAGCCGTCACGTCGCCTTCGGGCGTGGTCATCTTTTCGATGTCCTTGGCCGAATAGATCGACAGGCTCTGACGAACACGGTCTTCTGAACAGGTACAGCCGAATTGCACTGACTGCGCATCGTATACCCGCGGCTGTTCCTCATGAAACAGCCGGACCAACAGATCCGTGGGTGCAATCGACGGACCGATCAGTTCCAAATCGTCGACCGTATCCAGCAGGATGTTGACGCGGCCCCAGTTTTCACCTTCTTCACCATCGACAAGGTCATCCGCTGTCAGGATGTTTCCGTCGCCCTCGCTGGATGCCACGAAGGGCGAAGCCTTAGGCATGTGCTGCAGCATGACACCACCGGCGCGCCAATGTTCGCCAACGCCGGGTTCGGTCGATTTGCCGAAGCTCAGCGAAAACCGGGTCGGTAACTGTTCCGACTGGGCGAAATACGCCTCGGCACAGGCACTCAGCGACCCACCGGCCAGGGGGGTGATCCCCTGATACGGCTGGGTCCCCTCACCCTGATCGATCATGATGGCAAAATACCCCTCACCCACTTGATCGAACGGCGCACTATCGGTCAGACGGTCGCGGTCAAAGCTGGCATAGGCGCGAATGCGGGCCGACTCCCCCTCTTGCTGAGGCGCATAATAGTCGGTCGCAATCATGCGCACCGGACCTTTAGACTGAACCTGCAGGGACAGCTTCCAGCGCAGCGCTACTGTCTGGCCGATCAATGCGGTCAGCAGGGCCATCTCGGCCACCAGAGCCTCGACCTTTTCTGGATAGTCATGCTGGCTCAGGATGCCATCAAGCACACCATCCAGACGGGCCACGCGGCCGCGCATATCCGATACATCAAGTTGAAAGGGCAGGACGGTGTCGTCCCACGCGATTTTTGTTCCAAGAGACATGGGGTTTCCTTACACGCCACAGGTTGGCATACCGCCAGCATATAGGTCGAACTATTCGGGTTTTAAGGGGCCATACATGATCAGACGGTTTGGTGAAACCCCTCAGGCCGGGCGAACATATACACGCCGGGTGGGTGTTTATGCGTTGCTGCCCCGAGGCCGCAGCCTTTTGCTGACCTGTCAGACAGAACCCAGACCCGATCTGCAATTGCCCGGCGGCGGAATTGATCCGGGCGAATCACCCATCACTGCCCTGCACCGAGAAGTGTTCGAGGAAACCGGCTGGTTGATCGCGTCGCCCCGCCGCATCGGCGCTTTTCGTCGGTTCACTTATATGCCCGAATACGATTTGTGGGCCGAAAAGCTGTGCCATATCTATCGCGCGCGTCCCATCCAGCGCATGGGTCCACCGTCTGAGCCGTTCCATGAAGCCATATGGATGGACACCGCCGATGCGGTCCAATTGCTGGGCAATGACGGAGATCGCCACTTTGCCGGGCTGCATGAACAGCGGCTTTAGTGTCCGTTGTATTCAAAGAAAACAGCCGAAACATCATCATCCATACCTCGGCCAGGTGCCATCGCTTGCGTCAGCCGCCAGAACATATCGTCCAGGAACTCCGTTCCGTTTCGATCCGGCCCGCAATCCAGCGCCATCTGCCGCAAGCCATCCTCGTCCAGCAGGCCACCGTCGGCGAGACTGCATTCTGTGAACCCATCGGAATACAGCAATAGCCTGTCGCCGGGTTGCATGTAGAATTCGGTCCGCTGAAACGTGACGTCCGGTAGCAATCCGATAGGCAACCCGCCTTCGCCCAGAAATTCCGTTCTGCCGTCCTGACATAGCAGCAGCGGGTGCGGGTGCCCGGCCTGTACCATTTTCACATGCCCGTTGCGCAAGTCTACGATGGCATAGACCATCGTGAAGTACTCTTCGATCCCCGTATCCGCCATCAGTCGCGAGTTCAGGGTTTCGGCTACTTCTTCCGGCGGTAGCAGAGCATAAAATTTGTCGAACCGCCGCGCCATCGCCACGTTCTGATCAAAATGATTGCTGGACAGATAGCCCCCCAAGCGTGCAGTCATCATCGCAGACGTGATGCCATGCCCGGACACATCGATACTGTAGAACCCAAGCCTGTTCACACCCGGAGAGAACATCCCCACCAGATCGCCGCCGATATGACCGCAGGGTTTCAGCAACATGCTGACCCGGGACTTGCCGAAATCGCGCGTCAGCTCGGGTACCAGCGATTCCTGTATCTTGCGTGCTTGGATCAGGTCCTTGTCGATCGCGTCATGGGCGACGCGCAGTTCTTCAAGCGCGGTTTCGATCAATTGGTTTTTCTTGGACAATTCGCGCTGCATATCCAGAATACGCGCACCGGCTGATATACGCGCCCGCAGTTCATCCGCCTCAAGCGGTTTGATCAGAAAATCATCCGCACCGGCATCCAGGCCGCGCGCCACTTCTTGCTTTTCGCTTTTGGAGGTCAGCAGGATGAAATAGCTGTATTGCTTGTTGTCCAAGGCGCGGAACGCCTTGCAGAAATCCAGCCCGCTCATCCCAGGCATCACCCAATCGCTGAGGACAAGATCCGGCGGGTCCGACGCACACATTTCAATCGCAACGTCGCCGCTATCGGCCTCAAGCACGTCGAAGCCCCATTTCTTGAGCGAGGCGACCAGAATACGGCGCTGCAGGCGGCTGTCATCGACGACAAGCACCTTTTGGATCACACCAAAATCCAGATCTGATCCACTGTCTGCCTGACTGACCCTCGTCACCTTAACCCTCTACCCAACGGCGCTTATCGGAATGGGAAGACCCTATCGCGCCGCAGTTTAACAATGGGTGAAAGCCGAAATTCATTCCGCTTAACCTGCTCTTTACCGGTTCCGCGATACCAAATCCCCGGGCAGATAAAGCGAGGATGGCATGATCAACTGGTCCAGGGTCCGGCAACTAAGGGACGAGGTTGGCGCAAGTGAGTTTGATGAGGTGGTGCAGATCTTCATTGATGAGGTGAACGAAGCCCTTACCCGGCTTCGAAACGACACCGCCCGCACCGAGTTTGAACAAAACCTGCATTTCGTAAAAGGTAGCGCGCTGAGCCTTGGATTCGAGGCTGTGGCCAAGCTGTGTCAGGACGGGGAACGACAATCGGCACTAGGGGACAGCAAGGCGGTCGACTTTGCCAATATCCTCAGCATTTTTGAACGCTCAACCGCCGAATTTAAGGCGGGGCTCGGCAGTCTTTAGCGAATGTCAGCGTGGCTTCTTCCTGTTCGCGACGCTACATTTCCCGGCAATTCCAGAAATCGAAATGAAGATTGAACAGGCCGGAGAGACACACAAATTGATCGTGGCTTCAGATCACGAACTGCGCCAGCGTTTCGTCTTCGGTAATGTCGGTATAGGTAAAGCCCGCATCATCAAGATGCGCAAACAGGCGCACAAAATTCTCAGGCTTTCGCGTTTCGATACCGATCAGGACGGATCCGAAATTGCGGGCCGATTTTTTCATGTACTCAAAGCGGGCAATATCGTCCTCAGGACCTAGAATGCCCAGAAATTCCTTCAATGCGCCTGGACGTTGTGGCAGGCGGAGGATGAAGTATTTTTTGACGCCCGAATACCTCTGCGCCCGTTCCTTAACCTCGGGCAAGCGTTCGAAATCGAAATTGCCGCCCGAGGTGACGCACACCACGGTCTTACCCCGGATAAAGCTTTGCACGTCGCCCACAGCCTCAACCGCCAGGGCCCCCGCTGGTTCCAGCACGATGCCCTCGACGTTCAGCATTTCGATCATGGTGGTACAGATGCGATCTTCGGACAGAACCAAAACGTCGGACAAATGGCGAGATTTCAACAGCTCAAACGGCTTTTCACCGATCCGACCTACTGCCGCACCGTCGACAAATGTATCTACGTGATCCAGAGCCACCGGATGGCCCGCCGCCAAAGCCGCGCGCAGACAAGCGCCACCCGCCGGCTCCACGAACAGACAATGCGTCCGATCCCCGAACCATGTGGCCACGCCAGACGACATGCCACCACCACCCACTGGCAAGATGACATGATCGGGAACCTGTCCAAGCTGTTCCTCAATCTCAACCGCTAAGGACGCCTGACCTTCGATCACGTCCTCATCATCAAAGGGCGACAGAAAGTACCCACCTTGCTGGGCGCACCAGTCTTGCGCGGCGGCCAGCGTGTCGTCGAAATAGTCTCCGGTCAGGTGGATCTCAATATTGTCGCCGCCGAAAATCCGGGTCTTCTGGATTTTCTGCTGCGGCGTGGTCACAGGCATGAAAATGACACCGCGTACGTTCAGATGTTTGCACATATAGGCAACACCCTGCGCATGATTGCCCGCACTTGCGCAGACGAACAGATCCTGCCCTTGCTGCTTGCGCATGGCATTGAACGCGCCGCGGATCTTATAAGACCGCACCGGGCTGAGATCCTCACGCTTAAGCCAGATATCGGCGCCATAGCGGTCGGACAGATGGGCATTCCGTTGCAACGGCGTTGCCGGAAAAACAGAACGCATCACCTGTTCGGCGGCGCGGGCGCGGGTCATGAAATCGGTCATGAACGTTTCAGTGCCGCATCACCGCCGAAAGGGCAAGGAGTACATATGTGTACGCGAGTCAGGCGAGTTCGCGCTTTTCGACACAAAGACCGTACATGGTTGTCAGAACGCTCAGGCTTACCATTGCGATCATCCAATTTACGATGGCCTGAAGCGCATACCCTAATAGTGCCGAGAAGACCCCTAAGAACCCTACAACAAGACCAATAGCAAAACCAAACGCGCCCAAAATCGGGAAAACGATAAGAATTGCTGTCGCAATAGGCCGCGTAGCACGCCACGAGTCATCAAATCTGATCGGCTTTCCCACAGCGCTTGCGGGAAGAACCAGGCTCAGACGCTGAGTGACCCAAATAGTAAAAATCAGCCCGACACCCAATAGAACGCCGCCAAACAATGACAGCGATCCTGCTATAAAACCGCCGGCGGCGTAAACAACGGCGAACAATAGGGCTACCATACCTAAGAGGATCAACCCTAACAAAAGACCCCACCCGAAATACCCTAAAATGCGTGAAACATTAAAATCCGGGATTGTCTTTTCTGGATACTCTTCCAGCAGACAGTAGCGATGCCAAGAAACAGCAACCCATAAGGTGGCAATGTAACTCAGAAGCCCAAGCAGCAAGACACCCTCGAACTGACCCTGTCCTCCGGTGACGTATTCCGACCCTTTTACGATGAAAAGCACAACCCCGAACAGGGAAACCGCTATTAACGGGGACGACACTCGCAACGCAGTACCAAAATCATTAAAAAACATGTTAAGCGCGTGCTTAAAAATTCTCCAACCCAACATCCGAAAACTGCCCTCTCAACCAATCCTTGTTTTATAGACGAACGTTTCACCTCAATTCCGGCGCCGGGTCAACGCAGATAACTTGCCCCCGCTCACAAAACCCGTTAGGGGCCAATCGTCTTATGAATAAGGGGAAGTCAGATGTCCGCGCCCAAGAAAGTTGTTCTGGCCTATTCCGGTGGCCTTGATACTTCGATCATCCTGAAATGGCTGCAGACCGAGTATGGTTGTGAGGTCGTAACCTTCACTGCCGATCTGGGTCAGGGTGAGGAACTTGAGCCAGCGCGCCAAAAGGCCGAGATGCTGGGAATCAAGCCCGAGAATATCTTTATTGAGGATGTCCGCGAGGAATTCGTCCGCGATTTTGTCTTCCCCATGTTCCGCGCCAATGCGCAGTATGAGGGCCTGTATCTGCTGGGCACCTCGATCGCGCGCCCGCTGATTTCGAAACGTCTGGTTGAGATTGCCGAAGCAACCGGTGCCGACGCGGTTGCCCACGGCGCAACCGGCAAGGGCAATGATCAGGTGCGGTTCGAACTCGCGGCTTACGCGCTGAACCCCGACATCAAGGTGATCGCGCCCTGGCGCGAATGGGACCTGACCAGCCGGACCAAGCTGTTGGAATTTGCCGAAGCGAACCAGATCCCGATCGCCAAGGACAAACGCGGCGAGGCACCCTTCTCGGTTGATGCCAACCTGCTGCACACCTCGTCCGAGGGTAAGGTTCTGGAAGACCCTGCCGATATGGCGCCCGACTATGTCTATCAGCGCACGGTTCACCCCGAGGATGCGCCGAACGAGCCTGAATTCATCGAGATTGGTTTCGAAAAAGGCGACGCGGTCAGCATCAATGGCGAAGCGATGAGCCCCGCAACCATTCTGACCAAGCTGAACGAATATGGCGGCAAACACGGCATTGGCCGTCTGGATCTGGTCGAGGGTCGCTTTGTTGGCATGAAATCGCGCGGCATCTATGAAACACCTGGCGGCACCGTCCTGCTGGAAGCGCACCGTGGTATCGAGTCGATCACCATGGACCGTGGCGCGATGCACCTGAAAGACCAGTTGATGCCGCAATATGCGGAAGCAATCTATAACGGCTTCTGGTACTCACCCGAACGCGAAATGCTGCAAGCTGCGATCGACAAGTCGCAGGAACACGTCACCGGCACCGTCCGCGTGAAACTGTACAAAGGTCTGGCATCGACCGTTGGCCGCTGGTCGGATCACTCGCTGTATTCAGAGGAACACGTGACCTTTGAAGACGATGCCGGGGCATATGATCAGAAAGACGCAGCCGGATTTATCCAGTTGAACGCCCTGCGGCTGAAATTGCTGGCCGCGCGCGAAAAGCGTCTGTCCAAGTAAGTCACGCCATTGTTGGATGACGAACCCGGTGTCCAAGAGGGCGCCGGGTTTTTCTTTGTCTTCGCTGACCAGTCAGTTCCAGTAGCGTCACCCTTGCCTGTTTCGTCCCTTTTTCTTTACGCAAGGGTCAACAGGGAAAGGGTAGACCATGCTTCAGGACATCGCTGACGGGATTCAAAAAGGTCTGAAAGACAAGACGTTTGACGGCTCTCTCAAGTTCGATTGCGGTGATGACGGGGTGATCGTGCTGATCGACAATCAAGCGACGACGCAAGATCAGGATGCAGACTGCACAATACGAATTTCACAGGAAAACCTGACCAAACTGCTGACCGGCAAGCTGAACCCAATGACCGGCGTGGCATTGGGCAAGCTCAAGATCTCGGGCAATATGGGTGTGGCGATGAAACTGGGACAGTTGCTGGGGTAAGCGCCGATAAACTCGTCTCACCAGCGCGTGACAAACCATGTCAGCGGATTGCAACGGCAGAAAAGTAGGGGCAGCCTGATCTCAGAAGGAGATCTGCCATGACCCGGACCACATACCTCTGTTTCGTTAAACCGTCGCTTCTGTTTGTCCTGATCACACTGGCCGCGATGCTGCGTGCCCTGCCCGCGCCAGCTGCCGGCACTGAAACCCTGACCGTCGCCGGAGGGTGTTTTTGGTGTGTTGAATCCGATTTTGAATCGGTTCCCGGCGTGATTGGCGCCGTATCCGGCTTTACCGGCGGTAAGACAGCCAATCCGACTTATGACCAAGTGACGAAAGGTGGCACCGGACATTACGAGGCTGTTCAGATCACCTTCGACTCTTCGCGGGTTTCCCGTGAAACGCTGCTGAGCATGTTCTTCCGTTCCGTTGATCCAACCGATGCAGGCGGCCAGTTCTGTGATCGCGGCAACAGCTATCGCACTGCTGTTTTTGTCTCTAACACAGGCGAAAAAGCGTTGGCGCAGAAAGCCAAAGCCAATGCGCAGCAAGCGCTGGGTCAAACCGTAGTCACGCCCATCTTAAACGCGGGCACCTTTTACCCGGCCGAAGCTTACCATCAGGATTACTACAAGGGCGACAAGCTGGTGCTCACCCGCTTTGGACCGAAACGCCAGAAAAACGCATACAAAGCCTACCGCAAAGCCTGCGGTCGGGATGCGCGCGTCAAACAGCTCTGGGGTAGCAACGCACCTTTCGCCGGGTCCTAACCGAACCGGGCTTCCAGCACCTCTTTGAGGTCGGGAATAACATCCGCCGTGCCGTGCCGCGTGACCATCAGGGCCGCGGCACGATTTGCTTGTGCAATCGCCTGCGGCATCGGCAACCCGCGGTCCATTCCGGCCAGAACGTATCCGGTAAAGGTATCCCCTGCGCCGGTCGTGTCCACGGCTTTTACTTTGTGTGCCGAAATCTCAAGTGCCTCACCATCCTTGGGCAGGTAGCGCGCACCCTTAGACCCCAACGTGACCAGTACATGCTTAACGGGCAATTCAGCGACGGATTGGCCCGTACTTTCGCGCAGCTGTTCTGCCTCGACCTCATTCAGGATCAGGAAGTCCAGATAAGGCAGCACCGCCTGTACGGCATCAGCCTGAAACGGCGCTGCGGCATAGCAGACGGTCAGTCCCAGATCACGGCCCATGCGGGCGGCCTCGACCTGGGCGTTGGTCTCGTTCTGCATGACCAGCAGATCACCGGGAACAGCCTGCGATAAGGCCTGTCCCAGCTGATCCTGTTCGATGGCGTGGTTCGCGCCGGGATACAGAATGATCTGGTTCTCACCCTGCTCGTCCACCGCAATGATCGCGTGTCCTGTAGGCACGTCGACCTCGGTAATGAACCGGGTGTCGACGCCATATTCGGTCATGCGATCCAGGGCCCAGCGCCCGTCCGGCCCAATGCCACCGATATGCGCCACACGCGATCCGGCACGCGCCGCTGCAACGGACATGTTGGCCCCTTTGCCACCCAGAAACCGCTCCAGGTTCGAAGCGGCCAGGGTTTCACCGGCAGTGGGTAGATGCGGCAGGGCATAGACCATGTCCGCATTGATCGAGCCTAGGTTCCAGATCGTCACGGTTTATCCAATATCGCAAGAGGCCAGAATGGCCATGTTCAAAATGTCATTTGCTGTCGAGCCAGTCGAACAGATCTGAATCGGCTTATCGACACCGGTCAGGATCGGGCCAATGACGTTCGCGCCACCCATCTCTTGCATCAGCTTGGTCGAGATCGAGGCCGAATGCCGTGCGGGTACAATCAAGATATTGGCTGGGCCCGTCAGACGCGAGAAGGGATAAGCCTCTTGCTGTTCCACGTTCAGCGCCACATCCACGGTCATCTCGCCATCATATTCGAAATCGACGCCGCGCTTATCCAGAATCTCGGGCGCTACGTGCATTTTCTCAGCCCGCTCAGATACCGGATAGCCGAAGGTGGAAAAGCTGACAAAGGCAACGCGTGGGTCCAGCCCCAAATGCCGCGCGACCGAGGCCGAGCGTTCGGCGATATTGGCCAGATCATGCTCATCCGGCCATTCATGGACCAGCGTGTCACCAATCAAAACGATCTTACCCTTGTGCAACAGCGCCGTCACACCAACGGCCCCATGTTCGGCATCAGCGTCAAACACATGATTGATGCGTTCCAGCACATGTGCCGATTTCCGCGTTGCACCGGTAACCATGCCGTCGGCGTGACCATGCGCCAACATCAGGCAAGAGAACACATGGCGATCCCGCGCGGCCAGACGATGGATATCCTTGCGATCAAAGCCACTGCGCTGCAGACGCTTGTAAAGAAAATCCTTATAGGCTTCGAGATGCGTGGTTGTGGAGGCGTTAATCACCTCCAGCTCGCGCACCGCGTCCTCCAGGCCGGCGGCTTCCAGCTTTTCCTTCACATCGTCTGGACGACCAACAACCAGCGCCTTGCCAAAGCCCGATCGCTGATACATCACCGCCGCGCGCAAGACGCGTGGATCGTCGCCTTCGGCAAAGATCATCCGGCTTTGCGCTTGACGTGCACGGGCGTTCAGGCCGCGCAGGATGCTGGCGGTCGGGTCCATGCGGGATTTCAGGCTCAGCTCATAGGCGTCCATATCAATGATCGGGCGTCGGGCTGCTCCGGTGTCCATCCCGGCCCTTGCCACGGCGGGCGGAATACGGTGGATCAGGCGTGGGTCGAACGGCGTCGGGATAATGTAATCCCGGCCAAAGGTCAGAGATTTGCCATAGGCCATGGCGACCTCATCCGGCACATCCTCGCGCGCCAGATTAGCCAGTGCATGGGCGCAAGCGATCTTCATCTCGTCATTGATAGCGCGGGCATGAATGTCCAGCGCGCCCCGGAACAAGTAAGGAAAGCCCAGAACGTTGTTCACCTGGTTCGGATAATCGCTGCGCCCGGTGGCGACGATGGCATCAACACGAACCTCATGCGCCTCTTCTGGCGTAATCTCCGGGTCCGGGTTTGCCATGGCGAAAATCACCGGATTGTCCGCCATGCTGGCAACCATATCCTGCGTCACCGCGCCTTTGACCGACACACCAAGGAATACGTCCGCGCCCCTCATCGCCTCTTCCAATGTGCGCAACTCGGTGGTGATCGCGTGGGCGGATTTCCACTGGTTCATGCCCTCGGTTCGGCCTTGGTAGATCACGCCCTTGGTGTCGCAGACGATGCAGTTTTCGTGTTTTGCGCCCATCGACTTGAGCAGCTCGATACAGGCGATACCCGCCGCACCCGCGCCGTTCAGCACGATTTTCACGTCTTCGATCTTTTTGCCCGAGATACGCAGCGCGTTCAGCAGACCCGCCGCACAGATCACCGCCGTGCCGTGTTGGTCGTCGTGGAAGACGGGGATGTCCATCTCTTCCTTCAGGCGCTGTTCGATGATGAAACACTCGGGCGCCTTGATGTCTTCCAGGTTGATACCGCCAAAGGTCGGTCCCATCAGACGCACAGCGCGGCAGAATTCGTCCGGGTCTTCGGTATCCAGCTCGATATCGATCGAGTTCACATCAGCGAACCGTTTGAACAGGACTGATTTGCCCTCCATCACCGGTTTCGAACCCAGCGCACCCAGATTTCCAAGGCCCAGAACCGCCGTGCCGTTCGAGATCACCGCAACCAGATTGCCCTTGTTGGTGTAGTCGTAAGCAGTCTCTGGGTTTTCGGCGATAGCTTCACATGGAACAGCGACACCGGGGCTATAAGCCAGCGACAGATCGCGCTGCGTCGTCATGGGAACGGTGGCCTGAACCTCCCACTTGCCGGGTGTCGGGTCGAGGTGAAAGGCCAGCGCCTCTTCTTTGGTGATCTTCGCTTTGGGCATGTGATGGGTCGTTTCTTTACATCTGCGGGACTTTTGCCTCATAGCGCAGGCAGGCGCGCGCCTCAACGAGAATACTTTTCACCTTTCGTCGAGATGGGTGGATTTGTAAGGTCGCGACCGGAATACGCCAAAAGGGGTCAGCCTTGTCCACAGTCACGCCGATGATGGCGCAATATCTCGAAATCAAAGAAGCGCATGCCGATGCCTTGCTGTTTTACCGCATGGGCGACTTTTACGAGATGTTCTTTCAGGACGCCGTCAACGCCGCCGAAGCGCTGGACATCGCCTTGACCAAACGCGGAAAGCATAACGACACCGACATTCCGATGTGCGGCGTACCGGTCCATGCGGCCGAGGGGTATCTGCTGACCCTGATCCGGAAAGGGTTTCGCGTGGCCGTCTGCGAACAGATGGAAAGCCCGGCTGAAGCGAAGAAAAGAGGCTCTAAATCGGTCGTAAAGCGCGATGTTGTGCGTCTGGTTACGCCTGGCACGTTGACCGAAGATGCCCTGCTTGAGGCTCGCCGCCACAACTTCTTGGCCGCCTATGCCGAGGTTCGCGATGAGGCCGCGCTGGCTTGGGCCGATATCTCAACTGGCGCGTTTCACGTTATGCCTTTGACCTCAGTGCGCCTCAGTCCCGAACTGGCCCGGCTGGCACCATCCGAGTTGATCGTGGCCGATGGTGTGCAGGACAAACTGAACGAACCCGTTATGGATCTGGGTATCTCGTTGACCCCAATCGGGCGTGCCAGCTTCGACAGCACTGCGGCGGAAAAGCGCATATGCGGGCTGTTTCACGTGGGCGCACTGGACGCGTTCGGCAGTTTTGGTCGCGCCGAAATCTCGGCCATGGGTGCGCTGATCGACTATCTGGAAATCACGCAAAAAGGCAAACTGCCGCTTCTGCAAACCCCATTGAAAGAATCCGAGGACCGCGTCGTTCAGATCGACGCCGCCACACGGCGCAATCTGGAACTGACCCGATCCCTGTCCGGTGGCCGCGCTGGTTCGCTGCTATCTGTGATGGATCGCACCGTCACACCGGGTGGCGCACGACTGTTGGACCAACGGCTTTCGAGCCCATCCCGCAATCTGGACGTCATCCATGGGCGGCTGGATGCGGTAACTTTTGCGGCCGAAGACAGCCTGATCACATCAGATCTGCGCGAGGCTTTGCGCAAAACCCCGGATCTGGACCGGGCGCTGTCCCGCCTGTCACTGGATCGGGGTGGCCCGCGGGATCTGACCGCCATTCGCAACGGCCTGACACAGGCCGCCGCAATCGCTGAACTCTGCGCGGGTCAAGACCTGCCGGTTGTCCTAGCCACCGCCCTGCAAAATCTGGTCGGATTTGACGACCTGCTGAACCGGCTTGACGAAGCGCTAGTGGCCGAACCCCCATTGCTGGCCCGGGACGGCGGGTTCATCTCCCCGGGTTATGATGCCGAACTGGACGAAGCCCGCACCCTACGCGACGAAGGTCGTTCCGTCATTGCCGGGTTTCAGCAGAAATATGCGGAACACACCGGCATCACGTCACTGAAGATCAAGCATAACAATGTGCTGGGCTATTTCATCGAAACAACGGCTACCCATGCCGAGAAAATGCAGAACCCACCATTTTCTGAGACCTATATCCACCGTCAAACAACCGCCAACCAGGTCCGGTTCACGACCGTGGAGCTGTCCGAGATCGAGACCCGCATTCTAAACGCCGGAAACTTGGCGCTTGAGATCGAAAAGCGGCTCTATGCAACGCTTTCTGGCGAAATCCTGGATAAGGCCGCACGTCTCAACCAAGCAGCGCGCGGTTTGGCTGAACTGGATCTGACCACTGCTCTGGCCGATCTGGCGCGTGGTGAAAACTGGTGTCGCCCGCAGGTTGATGCCTCACGCGCGTTCGATGTTCAGGGCGGAAGACACCCGGTGGTCGAACAGGCATTGCGCCGGCAAAACGGTGACGCCTTCATTGCTAATGACTGCGATCTCAGTGCTGATAAAGGCGCGGCGATCTGGATGCTGACCGGCCCCAATATGGCCGGTAAGTCGACCTTCCTACGCCAGAATGCCCTGATTGCCTTGCTTGCCCAGATGGGCAGTTACGTGCCTGCGGAACAGGCGCATGTCGGGCTAGTCAGCCAACTGTTCAGCCGCGTCGGAGCGTCGGATGATTTGGCCCGCGGACGCTCGACCTTTATGGTCGAAATGGTCGAAACCGCCGCCATCCTCAATCAGGCTGATGACCGCGCTCTCGTTATTCTTGATGAAATAGGTCGCGGCACGGCCACCTATGATGGCCTGTCCATCGCCTGGGCCACGCTGGAACATCTGCACGCCTCCAACAAATGCCGCGCCCTGTTCGCAACCCACTACCATGAACTCACCGCACTTGCCGGCAAACTGGAAGGCGTGGAAAACGCCACCGTTGCTGTCAAAGAATGGGAAGGCGAGGTGATCTTCCTGCACGAAGTCCACAAAGGCGCGGCTGACAGGTCCTATGGTGTCCAGGTCGCCCAATTGGCAGGACTGCCAGCTTCAGTCGTTGAACGTGCTCGTATCGTGCTGGACCAACTTGAAAAAACCGAACGTGAAGGGGGGAAGCAAAAGACCCTGATCGACGATCTGCCTTTGTTTTCAGCCGCCCCGCCACCGCCACCACCAGCGCCCAAAGCTTCTCCGGTAACCGGCATGCTGGACGATATTCTGCCGGATGAGCTTACCCCGCGCGAAGCGCTAGACCTGATCTACAAACTGAAAGAGGCGGCCAAAACCTGACCGCCCCTTCATCTTTTATAAAATACTCTCGCCGAAGGCTTGGCTTCAACGAGACCAATCAACTTGCCGGTGTTGATGACACCCCAACCTGCGCCGGTCGCAGCAGACGGTCGTGCAGCATAAAGCCTTCTGCAGACACCTGAATAATGTCACCCGCACGGGTACCCGGCACCGGGGCCTCGAACATCGCTTCGTGCACATTGGGATCAAACCGGTCGCCAACTTCGGGCGTGATCACTTCCATTCCATGCTTCTGGAACACGTCCTTCAGCGCGCGCATTGTCAGTTCCACGCCTTCCAGAAGGGGTCCTGCCACTTCTTTCTGCTCATCGGTCGCGGCTTCAAGCGCTCGTTTCATGTTGTCGTAAACTGGCAGCATGTCGCGGGCCAGTTTCGATCCGCCATATTGCTCCGCATCGCGGCGCGCTCTGTCGCCACGCTTGCGCGCGTTCTCCGCATCTGCCAGCGCGCGCATGAACTTGTCCTTGAAATCGTCACGCTCAGCACGCAGCGCATCAAGTTCCAGCGCTTCTTCACTGATCTCAGCAAATTCCTCGGCCAGCTCTTCCGCCTCGGCGGCTGCAATATCGTCCAGAAATTCTTCGTTCTTGGGCTCTGCCATCTCTTACCCTCTAGCTCCGGTCGGAAATCAGTTTGCCGACCAGTTGCGCCGTATAATCCACGATCGGCACGATCCGCCCATAATTCAGACGAGTGGGTCCGATGACCCCAACCGCACCAATTATCTTTCGATCAGCGTTCATATATGGAGACACCACCAAAGAGGAACCCGAAAGTGAGAAAAGTTTGTTCTCAGAGCCGATAAAAATGCGCACACCCTCACCTTCTTCGGCCAATTCGAGGAATTCAGCGATGTCCTGCTTACGCTCCAGGTCATCAAACAACGTTCGGATTCGGTCCAATTCCTCGGCTTCGCCTGGCTCCCCCAGCAGATTCGCCCGTCCACGCACGATCAAACGGGCCGAGTCTGTCCCGTCCCCATCCCAGGCCGCCATGCCGCTTTCGACCATCTCGCGCGCTAAAACATCAATTTCTTGCCTGCGCGCGGTAATCTGGGTCTGCATCTGACGCAGCACTTCGCTGAGCGTTCGTCCTTCGATCAGAGAATTCAGAAAGTTCGCCGCCTCGCGCATCGAACTGGGCGTCTGACCCGGCGGAGGCGTAAATAGCCGGTTTTCCACATGCCCGTCCGCAAAAACCAGAACCACCAAAGCGCGGTCATGGGCCAGCGAGACGAACTCAATATGCTTGATCTCGGACTCTTGCTTGGGGGTAAGAACCAGCGATGCGCCATGTGTCACGTGTGACAAGGCCGAACCAACTCGGTCCAGCATCCCGCCCACATCACCCGCGTTAGAGCCTAGTGTTTCATCTAACTTCTGCCGATCGTCTACACCAAGATCACCCACTTCCAGCAACCCATCGACGAACATCCGCAGACCCATCTGCGTGGGCACCCGGCCTGCACTGACATGCGGGCTGTCGAGAAGACCCAAAAATTCGAGATCCTGCATCACATTGCGTACGGTGGCGGCGCTGACCTTTTCCGACAATGTGCGGGTCAGCGAGCGGCTTCCGACCGGTTCGCCGCTGTCCAGATAGCTCTCGACGATCAACCGGAACACCTCGCGTGACCGGTCATTCATTTCGTCCAGAACTCTACTTGCTTTGCTCATCGGCAATCCTCTGCTGGATCGGCATTAAATCGCAGACATCTGAAAGGTCAATCGGGGTTGCATCCTAAGGCACGGGGACGTTATCCCCAACCCAGCAAACAAAGGATTTTCCATGCGACCCTCAGGACGAGATTTAAGCGAAATGCGCGCCGTTTCAATCGAAACGGGGTTTACCAAACATGCCGAAGGTTCCTGCCTGATCAAAATAGGCGATACCCATGTCCTGTGCACCGCCACGATTGAGGATCGCGTGCCACCGTTCATCAAAGGCTCGGGCCTGGGATGGGTTACTGCCGAATACGGTATGTTGCCCCGCGCAACAAACACCCGCATGCGGCGCGAGGCGGCCAGTGGCAAGCAAGGCGGCCGTACCGTAGAAATTCAACGCCTGATCGGTCGTTCGCTACGCGCAGGCGTGGATCGGGTTGCGTTAGGTGAGCGTCAGATCACCGTGGACTGCGATGTTATCCAGGCTGATGGCGGCACCCGCTGCGCCTCGATCACAGGTGGTTGGGTGGCGCTGCGTCTGGCCGTGAACAAACTGATGAAAACCGGTGACGTCATTTCCGACCCGCTGGTCGATCCCGTCGCCGCTGTATCCTGCGGCATCTACGCGGGCCAGCCTGTCCTGGATCTGGACTATCCCGAAGACAGCGAAGCCGGCGTTGACGGTAACTTCATCATGACCGGATCAGGCAAACTGATCGAAGTGCAGATGAGCGCCGAGGGCTCTGTTTTCAGCCGTGATCAAATGAACCAGCTGATGGATCTGGCAGAAAAAGGCGTGGGTGAGCTGGTTGCGGCCCAAAAGGCAGCCACCGCATGACCCGCAAGTTCGACGGCGACAGGCTGCTGGTGGCCACGCACAACAAAGGCAAGCTTGAGGAGATGACCCATCTCCTTGAGGCCTTCGGCGTGAAGGTTGTTGGCGCGGCAGAGATGAACCTGCCGGAACCGGAAGAAACCGAAGATACGTTCGTCGGTAACGCCCGGATCAAGGCCCATGCGGCGGCACAAGCTACCGGCCTGCCTGCCCTGTCGGACGATTCCGGGATCACCATTGACGCGCTGGACGGTGCGCCCGGTGTCTATACCGCCGATTGGGCAGAAACCGGCAATGGCCGCGATTTCCTGATGGCGATGACCCGCGCACATGATGAGCTCGAGGCCGCACAGGCGCCTCATCCACGCACAGCACAGTTTCGCTGCACGCTGGTTCTGGCCTGGCCCGATGGTCATGACGAAGTGTTTGAGGGCGTCATGCCCGGTCAGCTTGTCTGGCCCATCCGTGGGGAAAACGGCTTCGGTTATGACCCGATGTTCCAACCGGACGGGCACGATGTGACCTGTGCGGAAATGATTCCGGCGGAAAAACACAAAATCAGCCATCGCGGACGCGCCGTAAACGCCTTTGTTCAAGGCTGTTTCGGTGGATGACTGGCGGCATGGAGGCTTCGGCCTCTATGTACACTGGCCTTTTTGCGAGGCTAAGTGCCCCTATTGCGATTTCAACAGCCATGTTTCGAAAAATATTAATCAAAAACAATGGCTTAAGTCGTATTTGACTGAACTGCGTCGCTCGGCATCTGAAACCCCTGACCGGGTTTTGAACACAATCTTCTTTGGTGGCGGCACGCCGTCTCTTATGGCACCAGAAACGGTGGCAGCCATTATCGACGAGGCGCGCAAGCTTTGGCGCCCTGCGAACGACATGGAAGTCACGCTTGAGGCCAACCCCGGATCGGTCGAGGCAGGCCGGTTTGCCGCCTATCGCGATGCGGGCGTGAACCGCGTTTCCATGGGTGTTCAGGCCCTGAATGACGAAGATCTGCGCCGGTTGGGTCGTATCCACACGGTCGCCGAGGCCCGCGCCGCCTTTGACATCGCCCGCAACTGCTTTGACCGTGTCAGCTTTGACATGATTTACGCGCGTCAGCATCAAACCCCTGAGGCTTGGAAAGCGGAACTGACCGAAGCGCTGTCGATGGCCATCGATCACCTCTCGCTCTATCAATTGACGATCGAGGAAGGCACCGCCTTTGGGGACCGGTATGCAGTTGGCAAGCTGCGTGGACTGCCCGAGGATGACCACGCAGCCGACATGTATCTGGCCACACAAGAGATCTGCGAAGCCCACGGCCTGCCCGCCTATGAGGTTTCCAACCATGCCCGTCCGGGGGCAGAATCCCGGCACAACTTGATCTATTGGCGTTACGGAGACTACGTCGGTATCGGCCCCGGCGCGCACGGGCGTATTACGCTGGACGGCCAGAAGATAGCGACAGAGACCTATCTGTCACCCAACGCCTGGCTCAGTGCTGTTGAAAAAGGAAACGGCGAGAAAGAAAGATCATTGCTATCTACGCAGAATCAGGCAAGTGAATACCTTATGATGGGTATGAGAATTGCTGAAGGACTAGATGTTGATCGTTTCAATGAACTTTCCGATCTCTCACTGCCAGAAAACAAACTAAGAGACCTGGAAGAACTGGGTATGATACACCGATCAAACGGCCGATTGATCGCCACCAAAGATGGTCGCGCAGTCCTGAATGCGGTCATTCGAGAGTTATTGGGATAAACGATGCAGTACCTCTGGGCCGCAATGGGATTGATCTGCGTCGGGTTGGCTGTTGTCGGCATTGTGTTGCCGTTGCTGCCGACGGTCCCGTTTCTTTTGCTGGCCGCGTTCTTTTTTGCCCGATCTTCCTCCCGACTGCACACTTGGCTGGTCAGTCATGGAACCTTCGGGCCGATGATCTTGGATTGGCAACGCTCGGGCGCCATTCGTCCGGCCGCAAAAAAGGCGGCCACCCTGTCGGTTGCCGCCGTTTTTGGATTGTCTGTCGTTCTTGCGCTTCCAAGCCACGTCCTGATCATTCAAGCAGTCGTCCTCAGCTGCGTTATGATTTTTATCTGGACCCGCCCTAACGGCTGAGCTTGGCGCACAGATCGTCCAATTGATCGAGGTTTTCGTAGGTCAGCACGACCTGACCCGTTTCTGATCCCGCTTTGTGGTTGATGGCCACTTTCATCGCCAGAATGGCCGAAAGATCCTTCTCCAACGCGCGCGTATCCGCATCCTTGCCAGCATTCAGATTTCTGGACCGCGGCGCCGCCTGAGGAGCATCCCCCTGCTGTTGTTTTTTCACCAGCGCTTCAGTCGCACGCACGCTCAGCCCGTCCTTGACGACGATCTTCGCCAGCTCAGAGGGGTCTTCAGCTGTGATCAGCGCCCGGGCATGACCGGCAGACAGTTTTCCTTCAACAACAAGCTTCTGAACATCCATAGGCAACGACAGCAAACGTAAAAGGTTCGCAATATGACTGCGGCTTTTACCCAACGCTTCGGCCAGTTTTTCCTGTGTATGGCCAAAACGGTCCATCAACTGCTTGTAACCCGCGGCCTCTTCAACAGCGTTCAGGTCTGCGCGTTGAATATTCTCGATAATGGCGACTTCCAGAACTTCGGTGTCGTCAAAATCCCGCACGATAACCGGGATATCATGCAGCTGCGCCATCTGAGCCGCACGCCAGCGGCGTTCGCCCGCCACGATTTCATAGTCGCCGCCGCGAACCTCACGCACGATCAGCGGCTGAATGATGCCCTTTTCCTTGACCGAGGCCGCAAGTTCATCCAATCGCTCTTGCTGAAAGGTTCTGCGTGGCTGGTTCGGGTTCGCTCGCAGTTTTTCAATCGGAACTTTCATATCCGGACGGCGCGGGTCGGTGGGCATAAGCCCCCCGGTATCCTGCGTCACATCCGCCATCAAAGCGGAAAGTCCCCGGCCCAAACCTCTGGGTTTTGTTTTTTTGGCGGCCACGGTGCCCTCCTCACTGTCGCTTAGGCGGCGACTTTCTTGTTCTTGTGCATGACTTCCCGGGCCAGGTGCCGGTAAGCCATCGCCCCCAGTGATCCCGAGTCGTATTGCAAAACGGGCAACGCGTAAGACGGCGCCTCGCTGACCCGCACATTTCTGGGTATCTTGGTTTTAAATACCATCTCACCCAGATTGTCACGCGCGTCTTTTTCGACCTGGCGGGACAAGTTGTTGCGGTTGTCATACATGGTCAACACAACACCTTCGATTCTAAGGTCCGGATTCGCGGTTTGGCGCACCTCTCGGATGGTCAGCATCAATTGCGACAATCCTTCCAATGCAAAGAACTCACTCTGCAACGGAACCAGGACAGAATGTGCAGCAACCATAGCGTTGACGGTCAGAAGGTTTAGTGAAGGCGGGCAGTCGATTAGCACAAAATCCAGGTCAAACTTGTCGATTGCGGTTTGACGCAGTGCGTCATGCAACAGATAGCTGCGTTTTTCATTGGATATCAGCTCAATATCCGCCGAGCTTAGATCAACCGTCGCCGGGACAACAAACAACCCCTCGATTTCGGTTTCCTGAACGACCGCCTCCAAAGGCGCGTCATCAAGTATCAGGTCATACGTCGTCCAATCCCGATCTTCGACCCCCAACCCGGTAGACGCGTTGCCCTGAGGATCAAGATCGACAACCAGCACTTTGCATCCAGCCTCAGCCAGGCCGGCCGCAAGGTTGATCGCTGTTGTGGTTTTCCCAACCCCGCCCTTCTGATTGGCTACCGCAATAATCCGGGGCCCTGAGGGACGAGACAAATCAACCACGTGATACTCCTTTGATTTTAAGGATAACGGCCTGAGGCTCAGTTAAACTTGTAATCGGGTCAACGTCGAAATTCCATTCTTCCTGCGCCTCTTCCAGCTCTTTTTTCCACCTTTCGCCTTTCGGCAACAGCGCCAGACCCTTTTTGCTCAAATGTCTGTCGCAAAAGGACAATAGCGTAGGAAGATCAGCAAGAGCCCGCGCAGAAAGGACATCTGCGTTCAACGGTTCAACCACTTCGATTCGCTTGGAGATAATGGCGCATTTTGCGCCGCACTCACGTGCAACGTTGCGCAGAAAGGCAGACTTTCGTTGGTCACTTTCAATAAAGGTGAAATTGGCATCTGGTGCGTCTTCAATGGCCATTATGGCACAAACCATCCCGGGGAATCCGCCTCCACTACCCAAATCTACCCAGTTTTTGAATAGACCTGCGCATCTATAAACTTGTACGGAATCCTTAATGTGTCGAACCCAGATGTCATCCAAGCTTTTCCGTGAAACAAGATTGATTTTTGGGTTCCACTGCTTCACAAGCTCCACATACGTTGTGAGGCGCTCGAATGTTTCACGTGAAACATCCAAATCATCAATAGTGGTCCCATTCATACCTTGCGGACCTTCTGATCGCGTCGAAGCTTAGCCAATAACAACGTCAGTGCCGCAGGGGTAACTCCTTCGACACGCCCCGCCTGTGCAATGTTCTCCGGCTTTGCATTTGAAAGCTTTTGCTTCATTTCAGAAGATAGCCCTTCCATCGAAAAATAGTCGAAACCCCGTGGAATCTCATATGATTCATCGCGTTTCATTGCCTCAACATCTTTTTGTTGCCGGGCAATGTAGTTTGCGTACAAAGCGTCCCGCTCTACTTGCAGACGGATCTCCTCCTCAACACTCTCAATCTCGGGCATCAGAGGAACAAGATCACCAAAGTGAACATCCGGGAACGCCAGAATAGCCATCCCGTCCCTGCGATTTCCATCTTGATTGACATTGATACCAGCTGCTCGAACTTCTTTTGGAGTAAAGGTTTTTTCTGTCAGTTGGGACTTTGCGGCGGACAGCCTCTCGATTTTATTGGTAAACACTCTCTTCCGATCACCGCCAACACAGCCGATATCCAACCCAAGTGGCGTAAGGCGCTGGTCTGCGTTATCCGCACGTAGTGATAAACGGAATTCTGCGCGTGACGTGAACATGCGATAAGGTTCCACAACACCGCGTGTTGTCAGGTCGTCGATCATCACGCCAATATAGCTGTCAGCACGCGTAAAATGCAGTGGCTCCCGGCCAAGCACCTTTAGCGCAGCATTCAACCCCGCAACTAAGCCTTGCGCAGCTGCCTCCTCATATCCTGTGGTTCCGTTTATTTGCCCTGCTAGATATAGTCCTTCGACATCTGGTAGCGCGAGAGTCGATGTCAAAACACGCGGATCCACATAGTCATACTCAATCGCATAACCAGGCTGCAGGATCTCTGCCGCCTCAAGACCTTTGATTGAACGCACATACTCAAGCTGCACGTCCTGAGGTAAAGAGGTCGAAATCCCGTTCGGATAGATCGTGTGATCATCGACACCTTCGGGCTCCAAGAAAATCTGATGTGATTCCTTATCAGCAAAACGTACGATCTTATCCTCGATGGATGGGCAATACCTGGGGCCCACCCCATCAATATGTCCGCCATACATCGCCGATCGAGACAAGTTTTTTTCAATGATTTCGTGCGTCCGCGCGTTTGTATGCGTGATTCCGCAGGAAATCTGTGGGGCAATCACCTTTGTTGACAAGAATGAAAACAAGGTTGGGTCATCATCCCCGTCTTGCTGTTCCAGATCACTCCAATCAATCGTCCGACCATCCAGCCTCGGCGGAGTTCCTGTTTTCAAACGCCCCAGGGGTAGCTCGAAACTGTCGAGCCGTTCTGCCAATTTGACTGACGGGCGATCACCCATACGACCGCCGGGCCGGGATACATCACCAATATGAATGACACCGCGCAAGAAGGTTCCGGACGTCAGGATAACCGTTTTACTCTTGATTTCAGAACCGTCGGCCAGTTTCACACCTGAAACTTGGTTCCCGTCCATCAGGAAATCGACAACTTCCCCGGTAACGACGAAAAGATCTGTCTGTTTTTCCGTCTCTTTCTGCATGGCCGCGCGGTACAGCGCACGATCTGCCTGTGTTCTGGGACCTTGAACGGCTGGTCCTTTGCGTCGATTAAGCAAGCGGAATTGAATGCCGGCCTGATCGGCAACACGTCCCATGACACCATCCAGGGCATCAATTTCACGGACCAAATGGCCTTTACCCAGCCCACCAATTGCCGGGTTACAAGACATGACGCCTATATCTGATGCGGACAATGTGACTAGTGCTGTCTTGACACCCATACGCGCTGCCGCATGAGCTGCTTCTGTACCCGCATGGCCTGCGCCAATTACAATCACGTCGAAATCTGAATGTTTCACGTGAAACACTCCTTACTTACCCAAGCAGAAACTCGAGAAGATCTCATCCAAAAGGTCTTCTACACCGATTCTGCCAACCAAGGTTTCTAGGGCACGGATCGCCGTGCGCAATTCTTCTGCTGCGATATCATACAAGTCAGGACCCGATTCCAGAACCGCCATAGCAGAACTCAGGGATTCCCGCGATTTGATCAAGGCAACCCGGTGCCTTTCCCGCGTCGCAATACCACTGCTTGTGGTTCGGGTACTAAGTACATCCGAAATCTGGGAAATAAGCTGATCAATACCCTGCCCGGTTTTTCCGGATATTCCACCTTCGGATGGATCTCGAAGATCAGATTTCGGCAAAACCTGTATATCGCCATTCATCATCTGAACACCCAGGTCCTTCGGGTCATCTGTCAGGAACACACGCAAATCAGCTGAATCGGCGCGCTTTCTTGCCAGTTCGATTCCCAAGCTTTCGACGTGATCCTCAGTTTCCCGCAATCCTGCGGTGTCCAGCAATGTGACCGGAAGTCCTGCAAGATCCATTCGAACCTCGATTACATCGCGAGTAGTTCCGGCATATTCCGAAGTAATCGCCGCCTCTCGCCCTGCCAGAGCATTTAGCAAGGTTGATTTTCCGGCATTCGGAAGACCAACAATCGCGACTTCAAACCCTGTTCGAATGCGCTCTGCAATCTGTACGCCATCTGCTTCACGTTGCAGATCAGCCATGACATCCGTCACAAGGGATTTTACCTCGGGTGTAACGTCTGTTGGAACATCCTCATCCGCGAAATCAATGACGGCTTCCAGCAAGGATGCAGCACGGATCAGATCGCGTCGCCACCGTTCCGCCAATACACCCAAATCACCAGCCAGAATAGTTTGCGCTTGTTTGCGTTGCGCCTCGGTTTCCGCATCAATCAGATCAGCAAGACCTTCGACCTGTGTCAGGTCCATCTTGCCGTTTTCCAGCGCGCGTCGGGTGAACTCACCAGGCTCCGCCAACCGCAGCCCGTCCATATCGGAAAGGCACCGCATCACTGCGTTAACCGAAGCGGTGCTACCATGGATCTGCAGTTCAGCCACGTCTTCGCCGGTAAAACTGGCCGGGGCTTGAAAGGTCAGAACCAGCCCGTCATCCAACCGTGCGCCATCCGCAGCATATAACGACCGGACCCGCATACCACGAGACGGCAGCGGGCGTCCGGTTAAGCTGGCAGCTGCGAAATGCGCGTGTGGTCCCGAGAGGCGGATGACCGCCACCCCGGCTTTGCCTTGCGCGCTGGCCAAGGCGAATATCGTTTCCATTCGAAGGCCTCGCGTCGTTTAAGACCTATGTCAGGTGTTCATCGAATCGAAGAACTCACCGTTCGTCTTGGTCTGTTTCAACTTGGACAACAGGAACTCGACTGCGTCGGTTGTGCCCATAGGGTTGAGGATACGACGCAAGACGAATGTCTTGGCCAGATCACCCTTGTCGACCAGCAGATCCTCTTTCCGGGTGCCTGACTTGAGGATGTCGATGGCGGGGAACACGCGCTTATCTGCGATCTTGCGATCCAGAACGATTTCCGAGTTACCGGTGCCTTTGAATTCTTCGAAGATAACTTCGTCCATCCGACTGCCGGTGTCGATCAGCGCGGTGGCGATGATGGTCAGCGAACCACCCTCTTCGATATTCCGCGCGGCACCAAAGAACCGCTTGGGCCGTTGCAGAGCATTCGCGTCCACACCACCGGTCAGAACTTTACCCGACGATGGCACCACAGTGTTGAAGGCCCTACCAAGTCTTGTGATCGAGTCGAGAAGAATAACAACATCTCGTTTATGCTCGACCAAACGCTTGGCTTTTTCGATCACCATCTCAGACACAGCCACGTGGCGCGTTGCGGGTTCGTCGAAGGTTGAAGACACAACTTCACCCTTCACCGAACGCTGCATGTCGGTCACCTCTTCGGGGCGTTCGTCGATCAGCAGAACGATCAGATAGCACTCTGGGTGGTTCTGTTCGATCGAATGCGCGATGTTCTGCAGAATCACTGTTTTACCGGTCCGCGGCGGCGCCACAATCAGCGATCGCTGGCCTTTACCGATCGGGGCCACCAGATCGATCACACGCGCCGACTTGTCCTTGATGGTGGGATCCTCGATCTCCATCTTCAGGCGTTCATCGGGATAGAGCGGCGTCAGGTTGTCAAACGCGATCTTGTGTCTGGCTTTTTCCGGTTCTTCAAAGTTGATCTTGGTGACCTTGATAAGCGCAAAGTAACGCTCATTGTCATCAGGCGCTTTGATATCCCCTTCGACCGTATCACCGGTGCGCAAGGAATGCTGGCGGATCATGTCGGGTGAGACATAGATATCATCCGGACCTGGCAAATAGTTCGCCTCGGGCGAGCGCAGAAAGCCAAAGCCGTCTTGCAGCACTTCCAGCACGCCGTCGCCGCCAACGGTCCAGCCTTCATCCGCGCGTTCGCGCAGAATCTGGAACATCATTTCGCCTTTCCGCATGGTCGAGGCGTTTTCGATCTCCAGCTCTTCGGCCATCGCCAGAAGGTCTTTGGGGCTTTTGGCCTTCAGGTCGGCCAGATTCAGGGATTCAGTGGACATGATATATACCTTCGCCGCTGACATTGCGGCACGAAGTGGAATTTCAGTACGGAAGATACGCCGCCCGGACGGGCGTGTTGATCCCTACATAAGCGCGCGGGCCGTCGGAGTCAAACAGGCCTTCAGAACTTCACAACGACCGCCAGAACGATGATAACCATCAGAACGGTGGGAACCTCGTTCATCATGCGAAACTGCCGTCCAGTGAGCTTGTTTCGGCCTTCCAGGAAATCCCTACGTCTCGCCATCAACCAATGATGGAACCAGGTCATGCCAATTACGGCAGCACCCTTGATCCAGGGCCAGGACCAATCCCACCCGACAATGCCGGGCGTGAACACCATGATCAACCCGCAAAGCCAGGCTACATACATCGCGGGTCGCATGATCACACGCAGCAGCTTCTCTTCCATCTCAAAGAAGATGGTTTCTGCGCCTTCGACCTTTTGGGCTTTCTCAACGTGATAGACGTACAGTCTGGGCAAATAGAACAAACCTGCCATCCATGAGATCACAGCCATGATGTGCAATGACTTCACCCACGGGTAAATCGTGAAAAGAAGATCGGTCATTCTGGCTCCGAGCGTTGGTTGGAACCCTCCCTAATAAAAAAATAGGAAAAGAAAAAGGATGATGGTTTTGTAGGGTGAGTAAATTCCGTGGATTACTTTTTTACGCAAGTGTTTTCCCCAGGTGGATAGAATTGTGCCGCGAATGGGTGATTCTGTTGATTTCAATTTTTATGATTTAAATTCAGTGTCTTAGGCAAAAAACATTCAAATTTATCTGGGGATAACTCGTTGGGTAAGACAGGAAATCCCAGTTTTCCCGCGCAGCAAAGTTATCCTTGTCCCAAAAGGATGGTCTTCGAACGACTCAGGGAAGTTTCAGGCGAAATTCCCGGGGTTGCGTGTCAACCGGAAAACCATACAAACCATCCTAGAACGCTCAACGATTTGCTCAGGGGTTTTCCACATGTCTGTCCCCATCATCCTTGCCTCGGGGTCATCTATCCGTGCGCAGCTTTTGCGCAATGCGGGCGTGCCGTTCACGGTGGAAACCGCGCGCGTGGATGAGGATACTGCCAAACGCGCCCTGTTGGCCGAAGACGCTCCCCCTCGGGATATCGCAGACACTTTGGCCGAAATGAAGGCCCGCAAGGTTAGCGACAAGAACCCGGACGCGATGGTTCTGGGCTGTGATCAGGTGCTGGACTTCGATGGCCAGCTTTTGTCGAAACCAGAAACGCCCCAAGACGCGCTGGCGCAGTTGAAGGGAATGCGGGGCAAGCGACATATGCTGTTGTCTGCGGCCGTGATTTATCAGAACGGTGAACCGATCTGGCGCCATGTTGGTCAGGTACGTCTGCGCATGCGGATGAGTTCCGATGCCTATCTACGTGACTACATAGATCGCAACTGGGACAGCATTCGCCATGCGGTCGGGGCTTATAAGCTTGAGGAAGAAGGTGTGCGCCTTTTCGCGACCATTGACGGCGACTATTTTAATGTTTTGGGTATGCCCCTGTTGGAGTTGCTGAATTTTCTGGCTGTTAAAGGGGTGATTGATCAATGACGGATAACCAAATTCCTTTGGCCGGCGTAATTGGGCATCCGATTGGACATTCAAAATCCCCTAAACTGCATGGACATTGGCTAAAGACTTATGGGCTGCCCGGGCACTATGTCCCTATGGACGTCGCACCCGAGGATTTGGAGAGTGTTCTGCGGACCCTGCCCAAAGCCGGGTTTGTCGGCGTGAATGTAACCGTCCCCCATAAAGAAGCCGCCTTGCAGATTGCGGATCACGTGTCAGATCGGGCGGCAAAGATTGGTGCGGCGAATACACTTGTCTTTCAGCCTGATGGCTCGATCCATGCAGATAACACCGATGGCTATGGATTTATGGAAAACCTGCTTGCAGGGGCGCCCGACTGGAACCCACAGGACGGACCAGCCGTGGTTTTCGGCGCGGGCGGGGCTGCGCGCGCCGTTTTGCAGGCCCTGGTAGATGCCGGTGTGCCCGAAATTATACTGACCAACCGCACGCGTGCCCGGGCCGACCAATTGAAAGAAGAATTTGGACCGCCCATAACCGTGGTCGATTGGGTCAAGGCCGGCAATGTGATCGAGAATGCGGAGCTGGTGGTGAACACCACATCGCTGGGTATGCAGGGACAGCCCGAATTGCGTGTGCCGCTGGATGGGTTGCAGCCGGGCTCTGTGGTTACTGATCTTGTCTACGTCCCTCT
This sequence comes from Ruegeria sp. CDSB086, assembly GCF_059611065.1. Classification (NCBI taxonomy): domain Bacteria; kingdom Pseudomonadati; phylum Pseudomonadota; class Alphaproteobacteria; order Rhodobacterales; family Roseobacteraceae; genus Ruegeria; species Ruegeria sp. CDSB086. The sequence goes on from NZ_JBXWOV010000004.1 coordinate 378,586, forward strand.
GAAAACCAGGCTTCTGCAAGCGGCCGAAGAGGCCGGGTGCACAACCGTCGACGGTCTGGGCATGTTGTTGCACCAGGCGGTTCCAGGTTTTGAGCGTTGGTTTGGCAAACGGCCCGAGGCAACGGATGAGTTGCGCGCCACGGTGCTGGGATGAGCTTTGCTCTTGGCCTGACAGGCTCGATCGGAATGGGCAAAAGCACCACGGCGCAAATGTTCGTGGACGAAGGCTGTGCGCTGTGGGATGCGGATGCAGCTGTGCATCGACTGTATTCAGGGGGCGGCGCAGCGGTAGAGCCGATGCGTGATGCGTTTCCTGAGGCAATTGTTGATGGCGCGGTCAGTCGGGATGCCTTGAAACAAGCTATTTCCGCGGACCCGACGGCATTGAAAGTGATCGAAAGCATCGTGCACCCTTTGGTGGCCGCCGACCGGGCGGGTTTTCGGGATAGCGCCACGGCGGACATTCTGGTTTTCGACATACCCTTGTTGTTTGAAACAGGCGGCAATGCGACGATGGATGCGGTTGCTTGTGTTCAGATCCCGGCGGACGAGCAAAAGCGACGTGTGATGGAGCGCGGAACGATGACTGAGGCGCAGTTCGAACAGATCCGCGCCAAGCAGATGCCCAATGACGAAAAATGCGCGCGGTCGGACTTTGTGATCATGACGGACACACTGGACCACGCCCGCGCACAGGTGCAGGATGTGGTCAGGCAGATACGGGCGGGGATGGCTAATGCGTGAGATTGTACTCGATACCGAAACCACGGGGTTTGATCCCGAAAGCGGTGACCGGATCGTAGAAATCGGCGCAGTCGAACTGTGGAACCATATGGCCACGGGTGAGACCTATCACGTCTACATCAACCCCGAGCGTTCGATGCCCGAAGAGGCATTTGGTGTGCACGGTATCGGTCCCGACCTGCTGGACACTCCGCGCCCCCCGGAAAAGGGTGAGGTCACGCTGAAAGACAAGCCGGTTTTTGCCAAGGTGGGTCAGGGCTTCCTTGATTTCATTCAGGATTCCAAACTGGTAATCCACAACGCATCCTTCGACATGAAATTCCTGAATGCGGAACTCAGATGGATGGGGTTGCCCCAACTGCCGATGGATCAGGCATTGGACACGTTGGCAATTGCGCGTAAACGGTTTCCGGGCTCGCCCGCGTCATTGGATGCGTTGTGTCGGCGGTTCAACATCGACAATACGAACCGGGTGCTGCACGGCGCGCTGCTCGACTCGGAAATTCTGGCCGAGGTTTACCTGGAACTGATTGGCGGGCGACAGCCGGACTTTGGCCTGTCTACCAGCGCGGCATCTGCCGGTGGCGGAGGGGACGATTGGCGGCCAACAGCGCGCCCGACGCCGCTGGCGTCGAAAATCACCGCGGAAGAACGCGCGGCACATGAAACATTTGTGGAGAAGCTGGGCGAAAACGCCCTGTGGACCCGCGCCTGAGCCCCTGCCCGGCGCGGGTCGTACCGATTAGGCTTCGGTTTTTTCGGTTTCGGCCTGACGGCGCATCAGCTCGTTACGGTACAGCGCAACAAAGTCGATATTGTCCAGGTTGACCGGCGGGAAACCACCGTCACGGGTGATGTCGCTGACAATGCGGCGCAGGAACGGGAACAGCATGCGCGGGCACTCGATCATCAGGAACGGGTGCAACTGGTCTTCTGCCACGCCTTCGATGTGGAACAGGCCGCAATAATCCAGCTCGCACAGGAACAGAACGTCTTCCATGCCCTTAGCTTTCGAGGTCAGGTTCAGTTTGACGGCGACTTCGTACTGATGCTCGGTCGGGCGCTTTTTGGCGTCCAGGTTCACCTGAACGGCAATCTCGGGCTGAACGTCACCAGACACGCCTTTTTGCGCCATCACGTTTTCAAAAGACATATCGCGAATGAACTGTCCCAGAACGCGCATCTGGATCTGAGGAGCGGTCTGTGCCGCGGTGTTTTCTGCAGGGCTTTCGTCAGCCATGGATCTACTCCGAAAATGAAATTTGCCACTGCTTAGCAAGTTGGGCGCGGCACCTCAATGCTGGGGTGGACCTTCGACCCATTTGGATGGCTTTGAGGGGTTCTGACGCGGGCGAACTTCGGTAAAATCTCCGTCGATCACGTCATCCTGATCAAACTGGGTGGGACCAGTGCGGAACTGCGCGCCGGTGCCCATCTGGAAATGCGTGATGGTCGCCTTGGATTTCAGGTATTTGAATACGGCCACTCGAATACCCGGAACAAGCAGTGCAAAGCCAACGGCATCGGTGAAAAATCCCGGCGTCAGCAGCAAAACACCAGACAGCAAGATCATCGCGCCATGGGCCAAAGGCTCGGTCGGGTCATCCAGTTCAGAAAAGGATCGCTGCAAATTGACCAGTGCCATGCGACCTTGTGTCCTTACCATAAAGGTGCCGATAACGGCCGTCAGAACGACGATCGCCAGCGTAGGCCACAGGCCAATCAGGCCGCCGACCTGTATGAACAGGGCGATCTCGATGATCGGCACCAACAAAAATGCCAAGAACAGGTACATCTGCGTTATCCTTTCCCTTAGGCCGGGCTGTGGACTTGCCACGATCTGTCACCTACATAGTGGCATGAGGCCGCGTATACAAAGTCGCGGTCTGAAAAGAGGATGAAATGAACGAACCGATGATCCAGTTGCTGGTCCTGGCCGGAATTGCCGTTTTCCTGATCCTGCGCCTGAAAAGCGTGCTGGGTACACGTGAGGGTTTTGAGAAACCCCCTGTTCAACAGCAACCCGAGGCGGACAAGTCGCGTCGCGGCTTCGAGGTGATCGAAGGCGGGCCGGATCATGACATCACAGACCATGTCGCCGAAGACAGCGAACAGGCGAAAACGCTGGCCGCGATGAAGCGGGTCGAGCCCGAATTCTCTGTTGGTGAATTCGTGCAGGGTGCCCGCGGAGCCTATGAGATGATCGTCATGGGGTTCGAAAAGGGCAATCTGGATGAAATCCAGCCCTTCCTGTCCGAAGAGGTGTTTGACACATTTGTTTCAGTTGTGGCGGCCCGTGAAGACCAGGGTCTGACCATCGAGGCCGAGTTTGTCGGCGTGCGCGAAACCGCGCTGGCGGATGCGACCTTCGACAAAGACACAAACCAGGCGGAAATCACCATGCGGTTTGTGGGCGAGCTGACCTCGGTCGTGCGTGATCGTGGCGGTGATATCATCGAAGGCAACCCAAACACTATTAAACGCCAAAAGGACAGCTGGACCTTTGCCCGTGTCATGGGCGCTGATGATCCAAACTGGCTGCTTGTTGCCACGGACGCATGATTGGCGCGCTCCGGTCGCTATTTCTGGTGGCAGTTATGACCACTGCCGCCAGCGCGGAACCGACGCGATCAATTCTTTCCTTTGACGATCTGGATGGATGGGCTGCCGACGATCACGGGGCGGCCCTTTCGGTATTTCTGAACACCTGCGGCGATCTGGACGATCCGGATTGGCAGGCATTGTGTCGCGTCGCCCGAACCTACGACGCAGACGCGGCGCGGTCGTTTTTTGAGCTGTTCTTTCGTCCGGTTCTGGTCGAGGACGGAGAAGAGGCCCTGTTCACCGGCTATTTCGAACCTGAACTGGACGGGTCTAAAACCCGGACCGACCGGTTCAAATATCCGATTTACAAAATGCCGCCAGAGGCGCGGGCCGAAGGGCTTTGGCTCAGCCGCCGTGAAATCCTGACGGGCGACGCGATGCAGGGCCGCGGCCTTGAGATCGCCTGGGTGGATGACCCGGTCGAGTTGTTCTTTCTGCAGATTCAGGGCTCGGGGCGTGTGCGCCTTCCTGATGGCAGTGCCTTGCGCGTCGGCTATGGCGGCGCGAACGGTCACCCATATCGTTCCATCGGGACTGAGCTGATTCGTCAGGGGGCGCTGGGTGCGCATGAGGTTAGCGCCCAGATGATCCGCGCTTGGGTGCGCAAAAATCCCGAAGCCGGGGCAGAGCTGTTGTTTCACAACCCCTCTTACGTGTTCTTCCGCGAGGTCTCGCGCGTTGCGCCCGAGCTTGGGCCGCTGGGTGCCATGAACCGGTCGGTCACCACGATGCGCAGTATTGCAGCTGATCCGGCTCATACGCCGCTGGGTGCCCCTGTTTGGGTGGAAAAGGACGGCAAGACCCCGTTGCGAAGGTTGATGATTGCGCAGGACACCGGTGCCGCCATCAAAGGGGCGCAGCGCGCGGATATATTCTTTGGCACAGGGGACGAGGCGGGAAAGGCCGCCGGGCGCCTCAGGGATCCGGGGCGGATGGTGTTGCTGCTGCCGATCCAGCGGGCCTATGCCCTGTTACCGGATGAATTCTGATGTCCCGACGCAAATTGACGGCAGACGAGATCGAGCTGTGGCGCAAGGTCGCCAAACAGGCTGAGCGGCTGCATCCCGAAATTCCACAATCGGTCCACCCGGTCACACTGCCCAAATCCAAGCCGAACAAACCCCCAAAACCCCGGTTTGAGGCATTCGAGGTCGGACAAAACGCGCCCGGTAAACCCGTGCGAAATGCGTTTAAGCCCTCGATCAGTGAAAATTTGCGTACCAGCCCGGTGCAAATGGACACCAAGGCATTTGGCCGTATGAAACGCGGCAAGATTAAGCCTGAAGGGAAACTGGACCTGCATGGCATGCGCATGGACACGGCTTTTCCGGCGCTGACCCGGTTTATTCTAACGGCCCAGGCGTCAGGTAAGCGCCTTGTTCTGGTTGTCACCGGAAAGGGCAAGGACAGGGATGAACCCGGCCCAATCCCAACTCCACGCGGCGTTTTGCGCAATCAGGTGCCGCAATGGTTGGCCTTGCCGCCGCTTGCACAGGCGGTTCTGCAGGTGACCCCGGCCCATATCAGCCACGGGGGCGAAGGGGCCTATTACGTCTATCTGCGCCGGACGCGTTAAAGCGAGCGCACAGCGCGCGTAATTCCGATTTTAGCCGACAGGCATACAAGAATGAAAACACCGCCGATCCACAGGAACTGTGTGCTCAGCGGTATACCGGCGTCGATCAATATCCCGGTAAGGCCGGGGCCGATTGCTGATCCCAAAACCATAACTGCTGTGGCCATCGCCTTGATCGCCCCGATGTGCCTGGTGCCGTAGAATTCAGCCCAAAAGGCGCTTGGTAGCGTGTTGTTTGCTCCAACCGTCAGGCCCAGAAAGATCATTGCAATCAGGGCCCCGCCGATCGAGTTTGTCATTCCTGCGATCACAAAACCAATTGCGATCGGGATTTGGTAAAAAGGCATCAATCTCGCTGTGCCCCATTTGTCCAGCGCCCAGCCGGCCGCAAACATCCCAATCAAGGATACGCCGGTGAAAACCGGAAACAGGGCGACCAGTTCGATATGCTGCCAGCCTTTGATTTGGGCCAGATGCACCTGATGGAAGAAAAACGCGGTGATAAAGGCCGATGGGGCCAGTATAGTCGGGGCCATGAACCAGAACAGAGGGTGAAACAGCGCGTCTTTCCGGGTCCAATGGTGGCCCTGCATCCCTGTTGCTGAATACGCATCCGCCAGACTCTGCGGCGTGCGCTCCTGACGCAAAAGCCGCATTAGAACGGGTATCCCCGTCAGGACGATCGCTGCAGATATCACCCACAGCCATCGCCAGTCCAGAAATGCCATCGCGGCCACAAATGCCAGCGGCAGCAGTGCTTCACCAATCGCGTAGCCGACCGATGCAATCGACAGGGCTTTGCCACGCGTAACGATGAACCATCGCGCCATGGCGACCTGTGCCAGATGGACACTCATCCCCTGCCCGAACAGGCGCAATAAAAAAACCACCAGCGGCAACAGGACAAGCCAACTGTTCACGGCCATGGCCATGGCAGCAACCGCCAGGCCCAATAATACAGCTGGCCCCAAAACCCGGACACGGAAAATATCCGTAAGCCCACCGGCCCAGATCATCACAACGGCTGATACGGTGGTGCCCAGTGAATACAGACCACCCCAAGCGCCGTGACCAAGACCGAACTCTGCGCGGATGTTTCCGGCAAAGATCGAGATAAAGAAGGTCTGCCCAAAGCTGGACAGAAAGGTCAGCAAAACTCCCGCGCCCAACCAGGCGGCATTGTCCCGCAGATACAGACGCAGGCTGAACTGCGTCACGGAGAGCTGACCTGCGCCTGTCCTGTTTCGGTTAGAACAATTTCGGTCGCACCGTCTGGATTGCGTTGGCTGGGCGGAACCAGAATGTCGATGCCCGGTCGATCTTCGCGCCCAAATGTATTGTTTACGCGTCGCAGCGAACTGAGGATCGACAAGAGTGCCGGAGAGGTGGCGGCAACGAAATGCGAAGACTCGGCGTCTTTGTTGAACGCAGTTGTATCAATCACGTTTATCGGGAACTCTTCGAGTGTTTCCAGCGAACTGATCCTGCCCAATCTCTCGCCCTCATCCGTTCCGCGAAGGCGAGCGGAGATATTCAAAATTTTGTCTTTTTGCGAAACCATAACCAGGAAAGGATCTGGTGGGTTCTTAATACGCTTCATCTGCGATCGAAACACGTCGACATCCAGATCAGGGGAAATCAAGATGACCCCTTCGATGTTCCTGTTGGCCCAACCCGGTTCTTGTAGTTCAGCTTGTCGCATCATCTCCATTGACAGGGCGCCACCCATGGAATGCGCGACTAGAATAATGCGTTTGACACCCATTGATTTCAGGTCACGGATCGTCTGCTCCAACCCGTCGCGGGCAAACAACATGCTGTCGAGATCGTAGGCATATCCATACCCGGTCGCGCGGCTAGGCCAGGAGTAAACCAGCGTGGAGCCGGGAAGACCAATGTCATGGGTCAGCTGGGCCGCGCGGAAAATCGTCTCGGTTTGGGTCGAGTTGTAGCCGTGTACAAAAATCGTAACATCGTCTTCGCCGCGCAAATGTTCGCGTAAACCCTTTGGCCCGCCCAGTTCGGTCACATTTGTAAGAACAAATTCTTTTTTCGGGTTCGGATTCGCATAAGAGAATTTCAATGTTCCCGGTGTGTGTGATGGCGGGATCGACACTGTTGTTTCCAAAAACTTCAGCGCTTCCCCACGCTTGAATCCATAAGTTCCGTCTGCTTCACGCGCTCGCGTCGTGGCTGCGAATATCTTCTCAGGTGTTCCGACAGTTACGGCTGATGGAACAATCTCGGTTACTGTCCGATCGACACACGCACTTAGCGACAGGGACGTAATCAGAATTATTAAATAGCGCAGCACTGGTCAGCCCTCTGGGTGAATTGCGACTACGCTATCTCATTCTGGCCCGGCGTCCAGCGGCACAACGCTGCCAAAGCGGCAAAAACTGGCTGGCGATGTTACAGAACGTAACGGCTGAGGTCAGTGGATTTGGTCAATTCGCCCAGATTGTCGTCCACGAATTGGGCATCAACCGTGATCGAGATTCCGGCCTGATCGGGCGCGGTAAAGGACAGTTCTTCGAACACGCGCTCCATCACCGTGTACAAACGACGCGCACCGATGTTTTCGACGCTTTGGTTCACATCAGCTGCGATACGCGCAAGGGCCGCGATTCCGTCATCGGTAAAGCTGACCGTGACCTCTTCGGTGCCCATCAAAGCGGTGTATTGACGGGTCAGGGCGTTGTCGGTTTCGGTCAGGATGCGCACGAAGTCTTCTTCGGTCAGCGCGCGCAATTCCACGCGGATCGGCAGGCGGCCCTGAAGCTCCGGCAACAGGTCCGAAGGTTTGGCGATGTGGAAGGCACCCGACGCGATGAACAGGATATGGTCGGTTTTGACCGGGCCGTGCTTGGTGGATACCGTCGTGCCTTCGATCAAAGGCAGCAGGTCGCGCTGTACCCCTTCGCGACTGACATCGCCGCCCCGCGCGTCAGTGCGGGCACAAACCTTGTCGATCTCATCCAGGAACACGATGCCATTCTGTTCAACGGATTCCAGCGCGATGCGGTTAACGATCTCATCATCCAGCAGCTTGTCGGCCTCTTCCCCGATCAGGGCTTCATAGCTTTCCGAGACGGTCATCTTGCGTTTCACGGTACGTCCGCCAAAGGCCTTGCCGAAGATATCGCCCAGATTCATCATCCCCATCTGGCTACCGGGCTGGCCGGGAATATCGAACATTGGCATCGGGTTCGACGAGTCGGACAGCTCCAGTTCGATCTCCGTATCATCCAGCTCGCCCGCTTTCAGCTTTTTGCGGAACATCTCGCGCGTGCCTTCGCGGGCATCGGTGCCTGCAATGGCCTCGATCACGCGGTCTTCGGCGGCTTGATGCGCCTTGGCTTTGACATCCTCGCGCATATATTCGCGGGTTTGCAGGATCGCTGCGTCCGCCAGATCGCGCACGATCTGTTCCACGTCACGACCGACATAACCCACTTCCGTAAACTTGGTGGCTTCGACCTTGATAAAGGGCGCGCGTGCCAGTTTCGCCAGGCGGCGGCTGATTTCGGTTTTGCCGACACCGGTGGGGCCGATCATCAGGATGTTTTTCGGATAGACCTCGTCCCGGATGTCGTCGGCCAACTGCTTGCGCCGCCAGCGGTTGCGAAGCGCAACGGCCACGGCCCGTTTGGCATCCTTTTGCCCGATGATGAAACGGTCCAGTTCCGAGACGATTTCGCGCGGGGTCAGGTCGGTCATGTGAGTTCTATCCAATTGTTTCGCACCGGAACCTAATCATAAGCCACAAAAACACAAGCTGATCACGAAAAACTCACGCCAACACACGGTCTGCACACGGAAAATCGTGGTGATGTGAATCGCCAGACAGAAAATAGCTGCGCATAGTCTGCCGCGACGGGCAAGTTCGCCTGCACTTTGAAATGGAGACCCACATCATGATGACTCGTCGTTCGCTCTTTTTGAATGCCGCTGCAACGGGCGCCGCTCTGACTCTGGCCAGTGCCAATGTCGCCGCCGCCGGCGGAGCCAAGAAAAAGGGCACATTCGAAGGCCGCTCGAAACATATCACCACCGGTTCGGTCAAAGTGGTCAAAGACGGTGAGCGCTATATTGTTGAGCTGGGTGATGACTTTTCGCTGGATAACGGTCCGGACCCGCGCGTGGCCTTCGGCAAGGATGGCACCTATGACCCGAACTCGAAACTGGGCGCGCTGCTGAACCTGAAAGGCAAGCAGTCTTATGCGGTACCGCCGACCATGGATATCTCGGGCTATAACGAAGTTTACATCTGGTGTGACGTTGCCGGCGTTCCGCTGGGTGTTGCAGCGCTTTCGTAACCCAACGACGAATTGCGCCCGGAGGCCGGTAAATTACCGGCCTCTGACAAGGCGTTAGGTGCCATTGCGCCTGTCTGTTACACTCACCTCAAGGAACCAGTTCCAAGGTGTGTATCATGACGAAGATTGCCAAGATTACGTTGTTGTTCGTGGTATTTGTAGATCTGATCGGACAAGGGCTGGTCTTTCCCATCATCAACTCTTTGATCATGGAAACAAAATCCGGGTTCCTGCCGGAAAGCACATCTATGGGCCAGCGCCATTTCTACTATGGGCTGGTGATCGGGTGTTTCTTTCTGTCGTGGTTTTTGGGTGTGGTCTATGTCTCGAAAGTGTCGGACTCCATCGGGCGTAAGAATGCTTTGTTGGTGTGTTTAGGTGGGGCGCTGGCCGGTTATGCCATCACCATCACGGCACTTTACCTTAACAGTTTGCTTCTGCTGATCGTTGGTCGGTCGATCACCGGCTTTACGGCGGGTAATCAGCCCATTGCACAAGCGGCGATGATTGACGGCAGCACCGATGCCGCCGACCGCGACCGAAACATGGGGTATATCATCACCGGCGTCAGCTTTGGTCTGGTCGGCGGCCCGATTATCGGAGCTGTTCTGTCCGATGCAGCGATACTGGGCAGCTATGCCACGCTCAAGATGCCGTTCTACGGCGCGTTTGTTCTGGTGATGATCGCCATCTTCCTGGTGAGCTTTTTCTTCAAGGACACCCGCACCGAGCGCGCGGCATTTGTCTTTCGCCCGCGCGATATCACCGACAGTCTGATCGCGGTACGTGAACACCCGTTGGTTCTGAAAATCCTGCCTGTCTATGCGCTGTTCATGATTGCCAATGTCACGTTCTACGTATTCGTCGATAATTTCCTGACCAGTGCATGGGGCTACGGCGTCATCGGTGGCAGCATGGCTATGGTGGTCATCGGTTTTGCCTTGGCGTTTTCCAGCACATTCCTCGTGAAACCAGCGCAAGAGAGGTTCAGCAAGCATTCCATCATCCATACCTCATTGGTGGTGATGGTGATCTGCGGCTTTGGCTTCGCCTTCAGCCCCAGCGGCGTACTGAGCTATGTTCCGGTCTTCTTCTTCTATTTCTTCTTTGGCGTCGCCTACCCGACCCTGCTGGGTCTGTTTTCGTCCAGCGTTGGCGAAGCGGATCAAGGTTGGGTCATGGGCGTTACGACGGCGGTCTTCTGTCTTGCCGGCGGTGTCATGTCCCTGGTCGGCGGCGGATTGATGAGTATCGACATCCGCCTGCCCTATTACATCGTCATAGCAACCGCCCTGCTTGGGCTGGTCGGCATGTACCGGCGCTGGAAGGGGAAAGAAATCTCGGCGCTGTTGGCCTAAGCTTCATAATGTAGAGCCATCAAGGCAGATCTTCTTCGAGCTCTTCTTCTTCCAGATTGCGCACGTCTTCCTTTAGCGGCGCTCTGTCAATCAGGACCCAACCCTCTTTTTTGGACTTCCTCAGGATCGTTCCGCGTGCACCAAGTTCAATCAACAGCGATCGTGTGTCATCTTCGGTGCAACCGATAGTGCGGCTGAGTCGTTCTAGAGATTTAAACTTGAATTTGGGGTCCAAGAGCATGGACTTCAGGAGCTCTTTACGAGGTTCCTTCCAGTCTTTTTGGTGTTTCCACGACCTATACTCTTCAAAAATGATCGGCCCCAATATCCCGCCAATAACACCGCCGAATATTGCCGCCAGAACCTCGCTCATGACGTGATCGTTTCAACCGTCAGATTGCCATTGGTATAGACGCAGATGTCAGCGGCAATCGCCATGGCTTCACGCGCGACCTCTTCAGCGGGTTTGTCGCTGTCCATCATCGCGCGTGCTGCGGCCAGGGCAAAGTTCCCGCCCGATCCGATGGCCGCCACGTTGTGTTCAGGCTCCAACACATCCCCAGCCCCAGTGATGACCAACAGGTCTTTGCCGTCGGTGACGATCAGCATTGCCTCAAGTTTTTGCAGGTACTTGTCGGTGCGCCAGTCCTTGGCCAGCTCGACCGAGGCACGAGCCAGTTGACCGGGCGTCGCTTCCAGTTTCGCCTCAAGCCGTTCCAGTAGAGTAAAAGCGTCAGCGGTCGAACCGGCAAATCCGGCGACAACTTCAAACCCGCCCGGTGACAAGCGGCGCACTTTGCGCGCAGTGCCTTTGATCACGGTTTGGCCCAGGCTGACCTGTCCGTCCCCGGCAATAACGACTTGCCCGCCTTTTTTGACACCAATGATCGTGGTCCCGTGCCATCCGGGAAAATCGCTGTCCGCCATGAAAGCCTCCGTGTTCTCAGTCGCTATATATGGGCCGGGTGCGGGATCGGCGCAACCCGTTGCACAACTGCCCAAAAGATATGCACAAAACGCAAACCGGGGTTACCAGACCAGCAATTGTGAGTCCCCGCCCGTGGGACTACATGAGGCTCACAACCGACAACGGGTCGGCTGTTTCAGATACAAGGACTGGGAACATGGCAACAACTGCAAACATCCATGCCCCACTCGGAGCAGCTACCATCCTGCACGTAGTGGATGCATTCATCAATGTCTTCGAATCCGCTGTTGAGTGGAACGAAAGCCGCAAGACACGCAAGATCCTGTCGGGTCTGACCAACGCACAGCTGGAAGACATCGGTCTGGTGCGTGCGGATATCGCAAAAATCTGATCCTGCAATCAGAACCAGAATTTGAAGCAGCCGCCCGGGTATCCGAGCGGCTTTTTCTTTGTCAGCTTTGCACGTATTTACCAGCCTGATCCGGCAAATACGCCTCGATCGCGGCAGTGGCGATGACATGGCGCGTGCCAGCGGCGTCATCCACAACATCCAACCCACCCTTGACGGCCCGCACTTCGGCGCGGCCCCTTGGCAGATCGGCGGCGACCTTGTCACAGTCAACCTCATCAGGTTGTTGAACGGCGATGGTCACCTGAACCCGCATCTCCGTGTGATCGATTCCAAGCTTGGAAAACAGCGTGATCGACGAATGATGCAGCGCGTCCTGCACGGCGCGACAGGCGGCTTTGGTGTAATCCTGACCGTACAGATCGTTGCCAGTGCCCATTTCCAGAATAATACGCTTCTCGGTCATTGGGCGGGCTCCATATCGAATGAGACGATGACCGCCGCGTTGGCGATCACAGTGCAGCCATCGATGTGGGGCTTATCGATATCCAGACCACCCTGTGTTACTGTGATGTTGGGCTGGCCGTACGGAAAGATCGCCTTCAGCATATCGGTATCGACCTTGTCGGGCTGCTGCACACCCACTTCGGCGTCGATGATCATCGCCTCTTTCGGAAACCCAAACAGCTCGGCCATGTTCACCGAGTTATGCCACAGCGCATCCTTGATCGCCCGCAGGGCGGCCTCAGTGTAATCCTCGCGCCGCAGGGATGTGCCCATCCCGAATTCCACCAGAACCCGTGTTTTCGCCATTTGCTTTCCCTGTATTGATGGCCCAATTGAGCCAGTCACAAAAAAGGGCGCCCGAATTCGGACGCCCTTGATCAAAACCGATCACATCGGATCAGATGGATTCGTCGATCCAGCTTTGCAGTGCGGCTTTGGGGGCAGCACCGGCGCGGTTCGACACAACCTGACCGTCCTTGAAGATGAACAGAGCAGGAATGCCACGCACACCCATGGCGGCAGCGGCGTTCGGGTTGCTGTCCACGTCTACCTTGGCAATTTTGATTTTGCCGCCGTATTCGTTGGCCAGTTCTTCCAGAGCGGGGCCGATTTGTTTACAGGGGCCACACCATTCGGCCCAGAAATCCACCACAACGGGGACATCAGAGTTTTTGACTTCGGCGTCAAAGGTATCGTCGGTAACGGCAACGGTCGACATATTCTGTCTCCTGAATGGGGTATCTCGGGAACAGAACGTAGGGGCCGGGCAATCCAAGGTCAAGATATCTGGGTGCGCGACAGGGCGTGCGTCACAAGATCGTGTGGCAGCCACATCAGATCTGCTTTTCTGGTCCATAGGATCGCGGTGCGGATTTCGTGGTTCGGATAGACCTGCGACAAGGCGTTGGCATACGCCCCCATCTGTCGCAAAAGCCCCTCAGGGCATGTCTCTGCACTGTTGGGAACCGTTGCATTTGTTTTGAAATCAATGACCTGAACCTCGGTATCGGTGACGATCAATCGGTCGATCACCCCGTGCATGCGGCGTCCGTTCAGGTCGGCTGTCACGGGCACCTCAGCCAAGGCGCCGGCGGCAAAGACAGGCCGAAGATGCGCCGCAGTCAAAACGTCGCATGCCTCATCCATCAGCTCTTGCCGTTCCGCGTTCTGCATATCGGGCAGAACCCGCGCGCAAAGCTGCGGCCAGTCTTCCCGCGTGACCGAAGGCAAGTGTTCCAGCAGCAGGTGCAATCGTGTGCCGCGCAACTTTGCCACTTCTTCGTCGTGACCTGCATCGCCGGGCAAAGCCTTGGCGCCGCCAAGATCTGAAGGGCTGAGCGTTTCCGCTTCGGGCTCTGGTGGTGTGGCGGGAGACAGGAACGGGGCTGGCAGGTCCGTCACGGCAGTTGAGGTCTTTGCGGATTCAATAATCGGCGATGCGTTCCAATCACCATGTGACAATCGCAGGGTTTCTGAGCCGGGCAGTGCCACCGTCCCTGCCCGTTCCATCGCGGCCTGAACCATCTGATACCAGCTGGTCCCATCCTTACCGACATCGCCAGCAGCCGCCACGATCAACCACTTTTCAGCTCGTGTTAGCGCCACATACAACAAGCGAAGCCGCTCATTTTCTTCCCGCGCTCGGGCTTCGTCGCGCGCACGCGCAATCAACGCCGGGGACGCGTCAGCCGGAACTTTCCAAAGCGGTGTGCCTTCGGCCACCATGATCTCGGCATCGCGCGGAGCTTGCCGTTTGCCCGTATCCGGCAGGATCACAATCGGAGCCTCCAACCCCTTGGAACCATGCACCGTCATCACCCTGATCATGTTTCCGACGCCGCTCATCTGCCGTTTGATTTCCAGATCATCGGTCTGCATCCACACCAGAAATCCAGTCAGGCTTGGGATATCTGTGCGCTCGTACGCCAATGCCTGCGACAACAGCGCGTTGATCCCGTCTTCCGCCTCGGCTCCCAACCTGCCCAGCAGTTTCCGACGGCCATCATGGCGGGTCAGGATGCGTTCTATCAGGTCGTAGGGGCGCAGAAAGTCGATCTGCCCGCGCAAGTCGTGCAGAACGGCCAGTGTTTCAGGGTACTCTTCGGCGCGTTGACGCAGGGCCGCCCAAAGGAACTGTTCATTGCGCCGATGTGCCAAATCGAACAATTGTTGTTCGCCCCACCCGAACAGCGGCGATTTCAGAACTGTGGCAAGCGACAGGCTATCCTCGGGCGTGGCCAGAAAGCTCAGCAGCGCGGCCAGGTCTTTGACCGCCAATTCCGCGCCGACCTTCAGCCGGTCTGCCCCGGCGATCGGCAGGTCAGCGGCTTTGCAGGCGCGGATGATCTCGGCAAACAGGTCCGAGCGGCGTTGAACGAGGATCAGAAAATCCCCCGGTTGAACCTTCCGCCGTACAAATGTGCCGGGCGTTTCGCCATCCTCAGGGATCGTCTCACCCTGTTCGATCATTGCCTTGATCGACTGCGCCACCTTCTCGGCCAGAATGACGGTGTGATGCCGCGCGCCGGGCCGATCTACCGGATCGGTCCAGTCGGTATCTTCATCGTCTTCGACCTTTTCGACCACGGGCCACAGGTCCACCCGGCCCGGCAGATCCGCCTTGAACGCGCGGTGCTGGCTTTCCTTATGAAATCCGGCTTCCGCTCGGTTTTCGAACAGGATGTCGACCAAGGACAAGATCGCGCTGGAGGATCGGAATGAGTATTCTAACGTGGAATCCCACAATTTAGAGCCTGATTCAGAGAGCTTCCGCCCAAACTCTGCCTGCATCAGATCGAATGCCTGCGGATCGGCACCCTGAAACGAATAGATCGACTGCTTTTTGTCACCGACCACGAAAATCGTGCGTTCAACCCCGGACCGGGCCCCTTCTCCGCTGGTAAATTCCTGCGCCAGTTTTTCTACCACGTCCCACTGATCGGGACTGGTATCCTGCGCTTCGTCCACCAGAATGTGGTCGATGCCGCCATCCAGTCGGTACAACACCCATTCGGCAACCGCCGGATCATTCAACACCTGCCGTGCACGTAAGATCAGGTCGTCAAAGTCTAGCCATCCGCGCAGTTGCTTGCGCCGCTCATATTCCGGCAAAAACGCCGTCGCGAAGCGATGCAGCACCATTGTCTTGCGCGCGGCCACCAGGGCCAGCCGATGTTCGCGCGCGGCCTCCACCCGCAACATCAACGCTTCGAGCTGGGGCATCTTGCCCACCAGCGCCCCTTCGCGCAGGGCTTTGGTCGGGAAACTGTTGATTTTAGCCGTGAAGGGTTCTTTGGCGGATTTTCCGGTCAAAAGCACGCTTTCCAAAATAGGTAAGCTGCTAACCCGGGCCTCGGTAAATGCCGCAAGCTTGTCGGCCGCCTTGGCGTTATTGCCGCCACTTTCGGAAAGCACCGGCAGAATCGACCTGATCAATTCCACCTCGCCGCCCAGAAACACACGTCCTATTAAAGCGTCTTCATCGAACCCGTCGGCCAGTTCAAACCGTTGCAGCACATCGGCCCATTCCAGCGGCTGCGCAAACAGGTTGCGTTTCTGGGTGATGGCCGCGGTAAGTTTGTCGAACCCGGTATCGGTGACAAACCGGGCGACATCTTCGATCAGATACGCCTGCGGACCTGCGGCGAAATCCTCGACAATCTCTTCGCGCAATAAGGCCGCCGCGCGGTCCTCCATCTCGGAAAATTGCGGGCTTACCCCGGCCTCAAGCGGGAAACGTCGTAGCAGTGAAGCGCAGAACGAGTGGATCGTCTGGATCTTCAGGCCACCGGGCGTTTCAATGGCGCGCGCAAATAGGGTTCTGGCCTGTGCGAGCCTGTCTGAGTCGATCTCGCCGGGTACGCCCAGATCGGTCAGTTGGGACATCAGACCGGCATCATCCTTCATTGCCCATTGTCCGAGGCGATCAAACAACCGGTTTTGCATCTCGCTGGCGGCGGCCTTGGTGTATGTCAGACAAAGGATATGCTGTGGCTGTACACCGCCCAACAGCAATCGGGCCACCCGATCAGTCAGAACCCGCGTCTTGCCTGAGCCTGCATTGGCTGCCAGCCAGGTCGAGGCGTCGGGCCGCGCGGCCTGTACCTGCCGCTCGGTTGCGTCGTTTCGGGCGCTCATGTCAGGTCCTCAGGCGTTGTGTCATCAGTGCGGTCCCATTCTCCAAACCGCGCCAGTTGATCGTAATCGCCCACATCCGAATCCTTGTGCAACATCCGACGGGATGAAAACCCTTGATCAGGCTCTAAATAAGCAGAAACCAACTCTTTTAGCTCGGCCAGAACCTTGTCTGGCGGCTCTTTCGCCAGCGGTGCGGGTACTTCTTTGTAGGTGCCGCCCATGCCGATGAAAATCGCCTCGGCTACGGGTGAAGGGTCGAACCCGTCGATACCGCCCTCTTCGGCCATCGCGGCTTCGATCAGCAACTGTTTGTCGAACTTGGATTGCTGGCTTTCCGTCGGGGGCGTTCCTGTCTTGTAATCGACAATCCGCAACGCGCCGCGTTTGTTGCGATCTATCCTGTCAGCACGGCCCGCGATAGTGAAATCCAGGGGCGTTAGCACAAGTTTCACCGCCGCCTCGAAGGCGACCGGCCCCCCGTCCCCTCGTCGCGCGATTTCGGCGGCCAGAAAATCATCCGCGATGCGTTCCAACCGCGCCAGCCACAGCTTACGCGCCGTGGGCCACGCAACATGTTGATCCAGCAAGGTTTCTGCGCGTTTCAAAAAATTCTCGCGGGTCAACAAGGCGGTGTCCAGAACACTGTCTTTGACGAAATGTTCCAGAATTTCGTGGATGACGATCCCGCGCAACAAGGCATCCGGCGCTTGCACCAAAGGGTCCAGCGGTTTCAGGCGCAGCACATGTTTGGCGTAAATCGCATAAGGATCGCGGATCAGCCGTTTGATTTCCGTCACGCTCAACCGGTTTGGGCGCGATGCCACTGCCGGCCGCGGAGATGGACGCGTTGCCGGTTCGATATGCGGCGCGATTTCAAGCTGTTCCGCCCATTGCAGCCATTGCCGGCCTTTGTTGCGCATTTCTGACAGAGCCTCACGCCCGCCCTGCCCTGGCAAGCCATGCAGCAGGTTCGTAAGGCGGTTCAGCCAGCGTGATGGAACGGTTTCTGCGTCATCGGACCGCTTGGCACGGGTCAGCCAGACCTCGGGCGCGCCGATGGCTTGTTGAAAGTCATGTGCCGACAAGCCGATCCGCCGTTCGGGCAGCAAAAGTCCGGCCTTGTCGCGCATCTGGCGGTTCAGCCAGGGGTCTGGCGCGGCAGCCTCGGGCCAGCTGCCTTCATTTAGGCCGCCCAAGATAAGCAAATCTGCCCCTTGCACGCGCGCCTCAAGCGTGCCCCAGATCATGATGTGCGGATGCGGGGCGTCGCGATCCCGGACCTCTTCGCCCGCGAGCAAAGCACCCAACAGGTCGGCGAAATCATGGGCGGTCATCGGGCCGCCGTGTTGTGCCTCTTTTTCCAGTGCGCTTAGGACGCCTTGCGCCTTTTGGCCTGCGTTCTTGTCCCAGAGCGTGCCTGTTTCCCCTGACGCGCCCGCCGAAATCGCCTCGGCCAAGATGCGCAGCCTGGCAACCCAATCCGTCAATGGGAGTTGGCCCGCGATCTGTTGATCGCAGAAATGGGAGTTTAGCCAACGTACCCAGTCCTCGGGAACTTCTTTGCGGATTGCAAAAGCGGTCAGGCTAGCGCTGTCCGGGAAAGGCGGGCCATGTCGGCGCAAATCTAGTTCAAGGTCCCGCGTGTGCAGCAAATGCGCGCCGCGCTCGTCACCATCATGACACAGCGGGTGTTTCAGAAGGGTCAACAATGCCTCGCCATCCAGACGCCGTGCGAAAAGCCCCGCCACGTGACGCAGAAACCGGCCGGGCGGCGATAGTTGCAGCGGTAGACCAGCGCTGTCATCGGGAAGGATGTTCCAGCGATCTAAAGCAGCGCTGACTTGGCGGGTCAGCATCCTGTCAGGTGTGATTAGCGCGGCAGTTTGGCCGGTTTCGGCTGCCTGGCGAAGGCGCAGTGCGATGGCCAGGGCCTCGGATCTGGGCGATTGCGCCTCGACCAGTGTCACGTCCTTTGTGGCGCCATCCAGATCGGTCAGTTGCGGGCCTTCGGACATCCATGCATCAGTGATTGGCGCCGGGCGTAAAGCCAGCGAAACCAAGCGGTTGCGAGCAGGCGAGGGTGGTTGATCACCCGTCCAAGGCATGATTTGATCTGGCTCCAAACCAAGCCGTGACATCAGCTTGCGGAACCGGTACTGCGGGTGATCTTCCGATGTCAGCGCATCGTCCAACCCGCGCCAAACGCGGTCGGGCTGATCGAAATCATAACCCGGCAGGATCAACGCGCCCTGCGGCAGGCGCGCAACCGCCTCCATCAGCATCAGGGTGGTTCCGCGTGACCCGGTTGACCCGGCAAGGATAACCGGATGCTGCGGCGGAGCGACTTGCCAACGGTCTATCAGGTTTTCCACCACAAGCCGCTGCCGGGCCTGAACATCCAGCGCATCTGGGCCTGAATCTATGATTTGATCGGCAATTCCGATGAACTTTTGCGCCCTTTCCCAATGTCCGGACATGTCACTGACGTCCAATTGCCGGATCGCGTCGGGCGAAACACCTTCGCCCTGCATCTCATCAATCAGCGCGGCTAGGCTGTCGGACAAGTCAAAAAGTGAAGACCGTGCAGCCAGATCAGGCTGTTGCTCCAACAGCTTAGCGATCAACTGCGTCAACTCCAACCTGCGCCGCAGCGGTGGAATTGCTGGAGGTATCTGCGCAAGATCGACGCTTTCGCCCAAATCAGTGACCAGTGTCAGGCGCGGCAACAGGCAAGCCGGGCCATGATCAAACAGGTCGCGGACACGCCGGGCCATTCGCCTCGTATTGACGACCAGTTGAACGCGCGCCAACGCCTCGGGCGGATGCGTGGCACTTCGATCTCGTAGCCCTTGAACCAGCGTTTGCGGGAAATCCGAACCGGGTGGAACGGCGAAAACACGTGGAACTGGGCTGGGTTCAAACATCGGCAATCAGCCCTTCGGCGAGAGCAATCCCCTCGGGGTGGCCGACATCGCACCAGCGACCGGGATAGGTGAGGGCAAACAGACGATCCTGCCGCTGCAACCGGTCCCATAGCACGTTAAGTGAGAACGCTTTCTCTGGGATATCCATCAACCCTTCGGTTTTCATGATCTGCGCACCGCCATAGATCAAACTGCCGCCGCGCACGATCCGTCCTTTCTCATCTGCTGTGAAATCGCCTTTGCCCGTGTGCCCGACAGTCTGGTCCACCGGTACACACATCAACAGCGCGTCCATGTGATCGGGATTCCACGCCTCGCGGAGCATCGTCAAAGGGTTCGGTCCTGACCAGATCGCGTCTGGGTTCAGGGTGTAAACCGGGTGCGATCCAAGCAGGGGCAAAGCGGCGCGTATTCCGCCGCCAGTCTCAAGAATCTCCGGCGTTTCATGGGAAAGCAGAACACCTTTTGGGACTAGATGAGCTTCAAGCTGATCTGGCAGATAATGTAGGTTGGCCACGATACGCTTTGGTTGCAGGGCATTCACCAAATCCAACGCGTGATCAATCAGAGGCCGGCCGGCGACCTTGATCAGTGGTTTGGGCCGATTTTCGGTCAATGCGCCCATACGGGTGCCAAACCCGGCTGCAAACAGCATGACGGCTTCGGGGTCTTGGGTCATTTCTGTCGGAGCCTGTCCAGATTTTCAGGGGTGGGTGCGGGCAAGGCCTCGCGCAACAGATTGGCGATGGTTACCAGTGCGGGATGTTCCAGATCCCGCATCAGGTGGGCCCAAGTCGCCGGAATCAGATCGACATAGCTGGGCTTGCAGTATTCGGTTGCCAGCCGGGCAAAGACGCCCAGAATGCGCAGATTTCGCTGAGCACCCAACACCGCATAGGCGGTGCGGAAGTCATGATCATTCACCCCAGTCGCCACGATATAGCGATTCACCATTTGCATCTCGGTTCCGAGTGACACATCGCGACGCACATCCTGCAACAAAGATACCAGATCATAGGCCGGATGGCCCAGCATGGCGGTTTGAAAGTCCAACAGACCAGCGCGCTGAACCCCGTCGCGATCCGGCAACCAGATCAAGTTTTCAGCGTGGTAATCGCGCAGCACAACAACTTTGGACCCCGAAGTTTCCCGGTGCAGAATGTCCGAGAACCGGTTTTCAAATCGGTTACGCGCATCGGCGTCGTGCGTGCCCTGCACGGCCTGCGCGTATTTGGTAAAGGACAACGCGGCAAGCTCGGTCATCAAACTCGGATCATAGGATCGCAAAGAAAGGCTTGGCGCGTTGTACAGGTCGATTAGAACATCCGTCGCAACCTCATAAAGCGCACGCTCCATGCTGGGGGTCTGCGCAAGCACGCGCGCGAAGAGGTCGTCGCCGAGATCTTCGAGCAGCAGAAAGCCGTAATGCGTATCCTCGGCATAAATCTCGGGCGCGCTCAGACCAAGGGACCGCAGGTATTCGGACATGCGGGCAAAATCTTCGACATTTTCTGCCTTGCCCGGAGGTGAATCCATTAACACCGCCGTCTTGCCGGTTTCCGGATCGGTCAGCCGCTCGTACCGCCGGTTCGAAGCATCCCCAGCCAGCGGCGCGTGCTTTGCATTTGACCATTTGGTCTGCGCGATCAACGCTTCGGCCAATACCGCGCGGTTTGTCATGCGGGAATCCTTAGTTTCACGGGCCATTTCGGGTCTGACCAGCGAAGGGTCAGATGGCGTGCTTCTGTCATGTTGGGGTCTGTTTCGAAGGATATCTTCGCCGCAGACTCCGGCATCAGCGGGCCCAGTTTATCCGGCCATTCAATCAGACAGATTGCGGTTTCGAAAGCCTCGGTCAGGCCCAGTTCTTCGACCTCCTCAACCGCGCTCAGGCGGTACAGGTCACAGTGCCAGATTTCCCCGGCCGGCGTGTCATAAGCCTGAACCAAGGTGAAAGTCGGCGAAGGCACATCTTCGGGCTCGATCATCAGCGATTGGATCAGGCTGCGGGCAAAATGGGTCTTTCCGCTGCCGATCTCGCCCTCAAGCAACAAGATGTCTCCAGATCTCAATTCTGCACCGAGGCGGGCAGCGAATTCTGCTGTTTCCTCGGGCGAATTCAAAGTGATCGTGCAGGGCGAATTGGTCATGGCGCCACAATGGCCTTGCGCCCGGTTGGCTGCAACCCGGTTCAGGCGCTGATTTGCTGCGCCTCTTGCCGCATCAATGCATCCCGATCCACCGAGAAACGAACTATGGTGGCCCCGTTCTGCATTGGGCTGACCGTGCACAACACCTGGATACCGTTTCGCAGATAGATCACGCCTGACCATTCCGCGCGATTTTCCCGCGCCTCTACAAAATCGCGAATTTCGCCAAGGATCGGTGTCGCGGTGCAATGTTCCTGCCAGCTTTTGGTCACCTCAAGAACGGAGTCCGCGTCAAAGCCTGCGTCGCCAGTATCACCCCAAAGCTGTTGGTAGGCGAAATTGGTAAAAGCCAGCGTACCATCGTCACTGAAGACGGCGATGGCATCGGCCAGTTTGTCCAGAATGGATTGCATCAGATCCATTTCTGACCGGAACCGGCGGGTCAGAGTGATCTCGGCAGTGATGTCCTCGAACAGAAAAGCAACCGCTCCGTCCGGGTGCGGGCGCCCACTGACCGAGTAAACCGAGCCGGAGGGCAGGGACCAAGTTTCTTGATAGTTCCCGTCTTCTGCCGCTTCTAGAAGGTCGTTCATCTGACTACGCCAGCTGCGGTAATTCTTGGGCTCGGGCATCATGTGCTGATCCCGCAAGCGATCGAAAAAGCTGGACAGGCTGGGGCGGCAGCTTAGGAAATCCGGGGGCAGGGTGGTCAGGTCGATCAGGGCCGGGTTGAACAATGCCAGCTGGCGGTTGCGGTCAAAAATAGCCAGCCCGATGGGCAATTGCGCGAAGGTCTTGGTCATGGTCTGAACGAATTTGCGCTGCGCCACCTCCGCCTCGACGATTGCGTTGATGTCCACGGCATAAGACAAGTGCCCTTCGGGGTGATCTACTAACGTCAGATCGAACCACAGCTTGTTTTCACTGAACTCGGAGGAAATTGAGACCCGCGCCTTTGCACATAGCCGTTGGTCGGCATCGGGGACCGGAAACAATGGTGCGGTCAGGTCCGTGTCCTGATCCCGTACTTTGCGCACCAGCGAAACATAAGCAGCATTGCACCAGCGCACATCGCCCTGATGATCCAACAGCCAGACAGGGTAGGGCGCTTTTTCCATGGCAAGGCGGTTTGGATCATTTGATGCGATTTGAGTTATCGTGGGGCAATCGGTACGGTCGCGCAGCTGAACGCGTACAATTCCGTCTATCCATTCGCACAGAACATCGCGTTCAACCGTGCAATCGATGGCCGGGATGACCAGGTTGCCTTCACGCCGGACCTGATCAGGTGTTTCGGGGAATGTTGGAAAACCCCTGTGCAGCAGCCGGCACAGATCGGCCCAATCACGGACCTGCTCGAACCCTTCCAACGCGATGTCCGAGTGACTGATAAGCCGGTCACCATCAAACAGGAATGCCGCATCAAACAAGGAGGCAGGTGAAGACAGCCCAAAATTGTCCCCCCGTTCCCGCCTGCGGGGCAACAGCCACTGCACGGCAAGACTTGCGGAAACAATGCCGATGATGGCCAGAATGATCCAGTCGACCATGCGCCCTCCGGTGCGCGAAACCAAGAAGCGGTACTATGCGCCTTAATGGTTAACGGGGTCTTAACCAATGTTCGCCAGTATCAGGTCAGGTTTGGAACCGTTGGTTTACACCTGAAGGCACAGGCGTATCACCGGTTTGCGCATCCACAAGGTTACGCGGCCAGCTCACTTTGACGATCGCGCCCCGACGTTCGGGGTTATCCGACAGGGTTTGGTAAGGGTCCGATCCGTTGGCGAAATCCAGCTCTGCTCCGCTGCGTTCAAGCAGCGTTTTGGCAATGAAAAGACCCAGACCCATGCCTTCATATTCCGGACGGGTCCTTTTTTCGGTCTCACTGCGGCGGCGGCGCATGAAGGGATCGCCGATCCGGCCGATCATCTGCGACGGATATCCACGACCGTCATCCATGATGCTGACGGTGATCTGTTTGGTGGACCATTCCGCCTCGACCCAGACATTTCCGCGCGAAAAATCCACCGCGTTCTGGATCAGGTTGCGCAGGCCGTGAATGATCTCGGGCTTGCGCAGGATCGAGGGCTGCTGCACATCGCCATCCTCGGCCGGGCCTTCGAAGAAATGAACGGTCTTGCCTCGGTTGATATGCGGCTCGGCAGCTTCATGCACCACGGTAGAAAGCGGGGCTTGACGCAGATGCAGGTCGTCTTTGCCCGCCCGGCCCATGTCTCGCAGGATATCGCGGCAACGGTTCGCCTGTTCGCGGATCAGGGCGGCGTCCTCGATAAGGTCGGGCCGGTCATCCAATTCCTCAATCAACTCGGAGCTCGCCAGTTTGATCGTTGCCAGAGGCGTCCCCAGCTCATGCGCGGCGGCGGCGACCACGCCCCCCAGATCGGTCAGCTTTTGTTCGCGCGCAAGCGCCATATGGGTGGCGGCCAGCGCTTCGGACATAGACTGCACCTCTGAGCTGACGCGATGCGAATACGCGCCCAGAAAGACAATTGCGATGACGATTGCGGCCCAGTTTCCGAACAGTAGAATATCTGGGATGTCCAGTTCTGCCCCCAGCGCGGTGCGCAAAGGCAGGTGGAATTCGGCCAGAAGTGTTGTCAAGGCAATGGCAACGCCACCGATTATCAGAGTTGACCGGGTGCTCATGACGCTCGCGGAAATCGTGACAGGCCCTACCAGCAACAGCGCAAACGGGTTGTTCAGCCCGCCTGTAAGGTACAGCAAAATGGTCAACTGCAGCAGGTCGAACAGCACCATCAGGAAGTTCTCGAACTCGGACAGGCGCTTGTTGCGGGGAAACAGCAGAATTGCAGTCAGATTCCCCATGACCGAGACGCCAATCGCCAGATAGCAAAGCGTTGCGTCCAGCTGGATGTCATAAGTTTGCTGCGCGACGGTGATCGCCGTGATCTGGCCGAAGATAGCCACCCAGCGCAACAGGATCAGGGTGCGCAGCCGAATCCAGCTGCTGCGTTCCTGACCGCGCCATAATGTGATGTTGGAATTTGCCATCGGTCGATTATGTCCTGTTGCATCGGCTGAACTTCTTGATAGGTGTCCCGGCCGAAACGATCAACAACCCCTCTTATGTCAGGATTGATGTCATGGTCCGTCTTTATGCCATCCTCGCAACCGTTGTTCTGGCCGTGGGCCTGGTGGCCATGTGGCTGCTGACGCGCGGCGCGGGCTCGGACGACAAGTTCGCGCAATGCCGGACCAGTCAGATCGCTGGCGGAACGGCGGCCATCGGCGGGCCTTTTGAACTGATCAACGGCAAGGGCGAAACGGTCACCGACACCGACGTGATCACCGAACCGACGCTGGTCTATTTCGGCTATACCTTCTGCCCCGACGTTTGCCCGTTCGACATGTCCCGCAATGCTGAGGCCGTGGATATTCTGGCTGAGCGCGGCCAGTCCGTGACGCCTTTGTTTATCTCAATTGACCCGGATCGTGACACAACCGAAGTGATGGCCGACTATGCCTTTAACCTAGGAGGCAAGACCATCGCGCTGACCGGCACGCCAGAGCAGGTCAAGGCCGCCAGCAAGGCCTACAAAACCTACTACAAGGCGCATGACAAAAGCGATGAGTATTACCTGGTCGACCATTCGACCTTTACTTATCTTGTCACCCCCGAAGATGGGTTCATCGAATTCTTCAACCGGGACGACACCGCCGAACAGATGGCCGACAAGGTTGGCTGTTTCCTCGACAAAATCTAGAAAACGACGGGTTGTTTGACCTTTGGGATGGCGCTGCTATTACTCATGGTTAAGCCAAAGGCGTGAAATAGCGGAAAGAACAGAATATGGCGGACAGCTCTGACCTCGACATCGGCCCCGATAAAACGCTGCTTTTGGTGGACGATGACGAACCGTTTCTGAGACGTCTGGCAAAAGCGATGGAAAAACGCGGGTTCGAGGTTGAAACCGCAGGTTCCGTCGCCGCAGGCCGCGCCATTTCCACCGCCCGCCCGCCCGCCTACGCGGTCGTTGACCTGCGTCTCGAAGATGGCAACGGTCTGGATGTGGTCGAAGTTTTGCGCGAAAAGCGCCCCGACAGCCGGGTTGTGGTCCTGACCGGATACGGTGCGATTGCCACCGCCGTTGCTGCGGTCAAGATCGGCGCCACGGATTACCTGTCGAAACCCGCCGACGCCACGGACATCACCAATGCGCTACTGGCCAAGGGCGACGAACTGCCCCCACCACCAGAAAACCCCATGAGTGCGGACCGCGTCCGTTGGGAGCATATCCAGCGGGTCTATGAGCTGTGCGACCGGAACGTTTCCGAGACCGCACGGCGCCTGAACATGCACCGTCGGACATTGCAGCGGATATTGGCGAAGCGCAGTCCACGTTAAATCTCTTCTGGTCGGACCAAAGCGGACCTTTGCTTCGTTCTGGACGTGGAGACAGAAACAAGCGCACTATTTCGGGGGTATCGGCAAGGGTTGCTGATGCCCTTTCTCTTGTTTGCTGCGGAACGAGGAGTATCTAAAAATGTCTGCACTAACCTTTTCACACATCGGAGTAACCGTTCCAGACCTGGAAAAAGCGGTAGAATTCTATTCTAAGGCATTTGGACTTTATGTGCTTATGGAGCCCACCGAAGTGCTGCATGACGATAGTGCCATAGGTCAGATGTGTGACGATGTTTTTGGAGAAGGCTGGGGTTCATTTCGGATTGCTCATCTTTCGATGGGGGATGGTATAGGTATTGAACTCTTCGAGTTTCCAAACACGATCGAAGAAGAGAGGCCGTTCGAATATTGGCGTCGCGGGTTGTTCCATTTCTGTGTTCAGGATGACAACCTTGAAGAACGGGTCAAGATCATCGAAGAGCTTGGTGGAAAACAGCGAATGAAGCAGGTTCGCAAATACTACCCAGGCGACAAACCCTATCGCATGGTCTACATGGAAGATCCGTTTGGAAACGTATTTGAGCTATACAGTCATTCTTATGAACTAACCTATTCGGCCGGGGCATACGCGTGACTTGTTTGTTGGCAGACCACCAATCTGGTAGTTTCCGTGTTAAATAATTTGAAATAGTGATATGTGAATGTCGTCCAATTGCGGAGGATGGCATGAACAATCTCACGACGGCATTTCGAAGGGCTCTGTCAAACTACGCCAATTTCAATGGGCGTTCTTCGCGCCCGACGTTTTGGTGGTGGGTTCTGGCCGTTCTTCTCGTTCTTCTGGTGACGCGAATAATTGATGGCGCTTTGATCGCTCCGATGCTCGGATTTGGGGTGTTTGAGCCGAACGCCGGACAACCGCTTTCCGTTTTGGTTTCGCTTGGGCTTTTGCTTCCCAATCTGGCGATTGGAGTCAGACGTTTGCACGACATCGGACGAACTGGTTGGTGGCTGTTGATTGGCTTGATTCCGATAATCGGAACTCTGGTCCTGTTGTACTTCTACATTCAGCCAAGTGAGAGTGGTTCAAACCAGTTTGGAGAACCCGACGTCTTCCCCTGATTTGAGGGGTGAAAGTCGTCGTTTCAGGCTACAGTTTCAACAGCAGTTCTTCGTGCCGTTAAGTGTATGCCTGCCGCACCTCTGTCGGCGGGCGCAACGTGATCCCCAACCCCTCCATCATCGCTTTGTCCGGCCGCCCAAAATCCTTGAATGCCCTGGCCCAGGAAAAGTCTGCAATAGTGCGCCGGTCCTGACAGTTTAGTGACTTGATACCAGTACCACTTTGCCCGAGGTTCGGGCAGGGAATTCATCTTTCGTCACAATGGAGTAAATCAATGATCGGCTATGTGACCATCGGCGTTTCGGATTTGGAGCGCGCAAAAAGTTTTTATACGACACTGTTTGCCGACAAGGGCGCAAAGGTTGTGATCGACGCGGGGCGCATCGCTTTCATCGGCAATGACCCTTCAGCGCCAATGCTCGCCGTTTGCACACCCTACGATGGCGAAGCCTGCGAGACCGGTAATGGTGGAATGGTTGCTTTTGCAGCTGACTCTAAGGATGAGGCTAAGGCGCTTTACGAGAAGGCAATCAGCCTTGGTGCTACAGATGAAGGAGAACCTGGCCAGCGCGTCCCTGATCGGTTCTACGGCGCTTATGCTCGCGATCTGGACGGCAATAAGCTGTGTTTTTACGTCTTCGGCTAAAGCTGCGTCAGCAGAGCCATATGACGTTCCATATACGCCCGCCGCACCTCAACCGGCGGGCGTAGTGTGATCTCCAACCCCTCCATCACTGACTTATCAGGACGGCCAAAGAACTTCGTCGCCTCAGCCTCGGAAAAGCCTGCAATCTGGGTCGCCTCCATCCAGGCGCTGATCTTGTCGGCCTTTTTGATCTGTCGTTTCACCGTTTTCGGCACCGCTGCAGGTAGGCCGAACCGAATGTGGATGGCTGCTGCCAAACGGTCATCCAGCGCGCCGTAATCCGGGCCAACGGCGGATTTTACGGGCGAGATCATATCTCCGATCACGTATTCCGGCGCGTCGTGTAACAACGCCGCCAGTTGCCATTTCACCGGGGCTTTGGGTGCAATTCGGCCGAAAAGCTCTTCGACCAGAAGGGAGTGCTCGGCCACGGAATAGGCAAAATCACCAACCGTTTGCCCGTTCCAGCGGGCGACAAAGGCCAGACCGTGCGCGATATCTTCGATCTCGATATCCACAGGCGTCGGGTCCAGCAAATCCAGTCTGCGACCGGAAAGCATTCGCTGCCATGCTCTGGGTTGTGTTGCCATTCTGCCATGCCTTGTGAAGTAGGACACGTTAACTTCGCGCTTTTGTGCTATGATGTACCTGTCTGGATCACAGGCTGCCAACAATTTATTGAGCTTTCGTGCTTTGAACCTGCACGTTTTGATCCCGACATATGGACTGAGGGGGGCGTACTCCTTTCAGTTGTGCCCCTCTCGTACTGAAACGCGTATCGAAAGGAGCATGTTATGTTCAAACGTCTATTTGCTATAACCCTGACCTTCGGCATGGCCGCCACAGCGCCGCCTGCCTTCGCCAAAAGCTGTGCACAGCGCGAACATGTGATCGCCAAACTGCAGGACAGTTATTCAGAAGAACTGGTCTTTGGCGGATTGCAGAAAACGCGGGGCGCACGGGCTGTTATGGAGGTTTGGACCTCGAAGACAACCGGAAGCTATACTGTTCTGGTGACCCAGGCGAACGGCATTAGTTGTATTGTCGCCGTTGGCACAGATTTTTTTGAAGCGATACCAAAGATAGAGCTAAAGGGTGAACCAAGTTGATTTAGACGGACGGTTTATCCCCTTTCCGGCCATCCACGTTGCCACCTGCCCCTAGGAGTGCTAGGGGCTGCCCGGACTGTGATTTACCGGAATGGAGCACCTGATGGCCGGGGACTATATCGTCAAAGACATTACATTGGCCGGGTTTGGCCGTAAGGAACTGGACATCGCCGAAACCGAGATGCCGGGCCTAATGGCTTTGCGCGCGGAATACGGTGAAACCAAACCGTTGAGCGGCGCGCGTATCGTCGGTTCGCTGCACATGACCATCCAAACGGCTGTTCTGATCGAAACACTGGTCGCGCTGGGCGCGGACGTGCGCTGGGCATCGTGCAACATCTTCTCGACGCAGGACCATGCGGCGGCAGCAATTGCTGAGGCTGGTATCCCGGTCTTCGCAATCAAAGGTCAGACGCTGGAAGAGCACTGGGATTACCTGGACAAATCCTTCCTGTTCGACGATGGCCCAAACATGATCCTGGACGATGGCGGCGACGCGACATTGTACATTCTTCTGGGTGCACGTGCCGAGGCGGGTGAGGACATCATCGCTGTTCCGACATCCGAAGAAGAAGAAGTCATCAAAGCGCAGATCGCCAAACGTTTGGCGGCATCCCCCGGCTGGTTCACCAAGATGCGCGACCAGATTCAGGGCGTGTCCGAGGAAACCACCACCGGCGTGAACCGCCTGTATCAACTGGTGAAAGACGGCCAACTGCCGTTCCCGGCGATCAATGTGAACGACTCGGTCACCAAGTCGAAGTTTGACAACAAATACGGCTGCAAGGAATCGCTGGTTGACGGCATCCGCCGCGCCACTGACACCATGATGGCTGGCAAGGTTGCCGTGGTTTGCGGTTACGGTGACGTTGGCAAAGGCTCGGCCGCGTCGCTGCGCGGTGCTGGTGCCCGTGTGAAAGTGACCGAAGTTGACCCGATTTGCGCCCTGCAGGCCGCGATGGACGGTTTCGAAGTCACGTTGCTGGAAGACGAAGTCGCATCGGCCGACATCTTTATAACCACCACCGGCAACAAGGACGTGATCCGCATCGAGCATATGCGCGAGATGAAGGACATGGCCATCGTCGGCAATATTGGTCACTTCGACAACGAAATTCAGGTGGCCAGCCTGAAGAACCACAAGTGGACCAATATCAAGGAACAGGTGGACATGATCGAACTGCCCTCGGGCAATCGCATCATCCTGCTGTCCGAAGGCCGCCTGCTGAACCTCGGCAATGCGACCGGTCACCCGTCTTTCGTGATGTCAGCCTCGTTCACCAACCAGGTTCTGGCGCAGATCGAACTGTTCACCAAGGGCGATCAGTACAACAACGACGTCTACATCCTGCCCAAGCATCTGGATGAGAAGGTCGCGCGTTTGCATCTGGATCGCATCGGCGTGAAGCTGACCAAGATGGATAACGAGCAGGCATCTTACATTGGCGTGAAGCCCGAAGGCCCCTACAAGCCGGAACACTACCGTTATTGAGTGCGAAAGAACGCATGAGCAAACACACCGGACGCCGCCGATTCCTGTTATCGGCGGCGTCTTTTGTTTTTAGTATCGCCGTTGTAGCCATCCTGTTCGGAGGGGGTGGATGGTGGTTGTTGGCGCACCCGGAAACACCCGTGCCATCGCATTGGAACCCTTTGCGAGAGCTGAAAATCACCGCGCCGGTCACGCCAATTACCCGGTTTCAGCTTAATCGCGCGCTGGCGAATGAAGTACAGTGCCGCGCCGCCTTGGCCGACGCCGGCGCAAACTTTGAAGCGATGGATGATCTGATCGTGGATGAGAATTGCGGCATCACCGGGCGCGGTCTGTTGTCTGCGCTGGTGACATCGGGTGTAAATGCGGTTGAAACCAGTTGCGCGACCACTCTGCGGCTGGCCATGTGGGAACATCATGTCGTTCAACCCACTGCGAGAGACCTTTTGGGCACGCAGGTCAGCCGATTGCGGCATGTGGGCAGTTACAATTGCCGCCAGATGCGGACCGCTCAGGGTCAGAGCAGTGGTTGGAGCAGCCATGCCAAGGCGGATTCCATTGATATTGTTGGTTTGCAATTCGCTGATGGGCGCAGTCTGACATTGCTATCCGATTGGGGCGCCGAAGGACCTGAGGGTCAATTTCTGCACCAGATCTGGCGCGGCGCATGTGATTGGTTTCGTGTGGTATTGGGTCCTGATTTCAATCACTTGCACGCGGACCACTTTCATCTGCAGGGTCCCGGTTGGGGTTATTGCCGATAGGTCACCTTGACGGGTATTTAACGCAGGGACGGAAAGAAATCTCCGCGTCCTTGTGGTGTGAAATCCAGAATATTCCACAGGGGCCACGCCGCATCCACGTGCCGCGGATGCCAGTCACTGGGTTCGAAGAACAGCTCGGAACTCCAGAAATGGCTTATGCCGTCCGCATCGCGCTGAAAGATGTTCAGGATAGGCAGTTGGCTTCCATCCTCGGCCTCGGCCAGATAGTCGCGCTGATAGTCTGTGCCCAATGCAGAATAAAGCGGCAGATCATCCCAAGACATTTCCGCTTTCAGCGCTGCCAGCCTTTCACAGGTGTTTTGCGCCACGACCGCAAAGGCGATTTTCTGCGATATATGGGCGATCTGCCCATTCAACCCGTCCAGAAAGGCAGAACACATCGGGCAAGGTGCCTCTGCATCCGGACCGTACATAAGCGAGTATATAGCCAAGGTGTCATGTGATCCGAACAAAGACGACAGCGGTGTCGGCGCACCCTTGTCTGACCGGAATGCATAGTCCCGCGGAACTGCCCCACCTTTGGGCAAACCGCGGCGCAGTTTTGCAACATTTTCAATCTGAGCCCGCAGTTCGGCTTCAGCCGACAGCAAGGTGTTTCGTGCGGTTCTGTATTGCGAAGTTTCGTTGGGTAGCGACACAGGCATTGTAGCCTCCTGGTTCTGGAACAAGTAACATATTTAACCTTATTGTTAAATAAAGGGCCATCAAAATCAAGCCTCAGATCAGACCGGCAGGGTTTAGGGGGAATGCCGCTAATTTTTCCCTTTGTGCAAATTCCCGCTCCCGTTACCGTGTCTGCGGCGCTGGTATGGCCAAAAACGAGTTTCAACCGGGAGATAACCATGGGAAAACGCGACGACCTGATCGCTAAATATGCCGAGGACCTGAAGTCCAAATGCGGTATGAACGCAGATATGGATCTGCTGACCAAAGTCACAATCGGCTGTGGCCCTGCAATTTATGACGCCGATGCATCGACTGTCGCGGCAACTCAGGAAGGTGAGTTGGAAACGGTCAAGAACAACTTCCTCATCAAAAAGTTGGGCCTGTCAGATGGACCGGAATTGATGGAAGCGATCAACAAAGCACTGGAAACCTATGGCATGTCCGAGCGTAACAAATACCGCGCCGTCGTGTATTACATGCTGACCAAGCACTTCGGCAAAGAGGCTGTTTACGGCTGATCCCGCCACACCTTTTTTGCAGCGCCCGTCAGATCCCTGGCGGGCGTTTCCAATTTTAAGTACTTGCCGTTTGAACTGCGCCGCAAGGATCGGTTAGTGTCAGGACGTGACCAGGACGGTCAGAGCCAAAATTTCCATACGCGTGTGGTGAGTCGGGAGCACGCGGGGTAGGGAAGGTTCTGCATCTGTCAGGGCCTTCCCTTTAATCTGTTATTAAGTAGCCTGCGTGCCGCCCAGATCGCAGATCACCTGCCATTCCGCCTCGCTGACTGGCTGAACGGACAGGCGAGAGTTTTTGACCAACACCATTTCCCCCAAACGTTCGTCAGCCTTGATCTGGTCCAGCGTGACGGGGGTTGCAAACGGGCGAACGGCCTTGATGTCCACACATTCCCAACGCTCGTCATCCGTGGTGCTGTCGGGGTGCGCCTCAGCGCAGACCTCGACAATACCAACAATCGCCTTGTCCTTTTGCGAGTGGTAGAAGAACCCGCGATCTCCGACAGCCATCTGGCGCATGAAATTGCGCGCCTGATAGTTGCGCACGCCGTCCCATTCTTCGCCCGCATCCCCTTTTGCAACCTGCTGGTCCCAGCCCCAGGTCGATGGTTCGGATTTGAACAGCCAGTACGCCATCAGCCTATGACCTTTTTCCACGCAATCAGGTCAACCGATTGGAACAACCCGGCTTTTGCATAAGGATCGTTGTCCGCCCAATTTTGCGCGGCGGCCATGTCTTCGACCTCCAGAATGATCAACGAGCCGATCATTGCGTCGCCGTCCAGCAGCGGACCCGCCTGCGCAACGACACCCGTTTCCTCAATATAGGCCAGGTGGGCAGCGCGATTGTCCAGCCGGGTTTGCAGCGCGCCGTCTTTGTCACGGGCGATGAGAGCGATCAGCATATTATTCCTCCTTCAGGGGTCGGTTGAGCAGGGCTCGGATAGCTTCGGTCACACTGTAGGCGCCACTGCTAAGGTCCGCCACCGTTGTACTGATTGGCATGTCCAGCCCCTCAGCAGTGGCAATTTCCGTCATGGCCCGCGCGGTGGCGACCCCTTCAACGGTGGTGTGGGTATCGAATTGGATATTCCGACCCAACGACAGGCCAAAGCGATAGTTTCGGGACAGTTCAGACGAACAAGTCAGGACCAGATCCCCCAATCCAGACAATCCCATCAGAGTGTCAGGTCGCGCCCCGCGCATCAGCGCAAAGCGCTGCATTTCTGCAAACCCGCGTGTCATTAAAGCGGCGCGTGCGCTGTCGCCCAACCCGGCCCCGATTGCAGCGCCGCATCCGATGGCCATTACGTTCTTCAAGGCGCCGCCAAGTTCCGCCCCAATCATGTCGGTGGTTCGATAAAGGCGCAGGTTGGCAGTGGTCAGGTCGTGTTGCAGCGTCAGACTCAGCGAGTCATCTGCGCAGGCCAAGGTTAGCGCCGTTGGCAGTCCGCGTGCAATGTCGTCGGCAAAGCTGGGCCCGGTCAGCAGGGCGGGTTGCGCATCCGGGATCGTTTGCTGGATCACTGAAATCGGCCCAAGCCCGGACGATAGCTCGATACCCTTGCAGCACGCCACCAAGGTTTTTCCGGCCAGATCAGAGGCCTGCGCTTGCAAGGCATCGCGCAATTTTTGCATGGGGACAGCTATCAGCAGAACATCAGCCTTGGTCGCCTGATCGATGTTCGATGTCACCGTGATATCAGCAGGTAAAGCCACGCCAGGCAAACGCTGAGTGTTTTCACGTTCTGTCTGTATGTGCCGGGCCTGATCCGGATCCCGTGACCACAGCGTAACCGGCCCGTTCCCGGCCAGTGAAATGGCCAGGCTCGTGCCGAATGCGCCAGATCCCAGAACCGAAACGCTCATGCCTTGGCGCCTTTCTTGCCGCCGCCCAGCATCGCGGGGCTGGTTTTATCCAGCGGCCAGCGTGGACGGGCCGTCAGGTCCAGCCCGTCGCGTGCGCCCATGCGAAACCGTTCCATCCCGGCATAGGCGATCATGGCGGCATTGTCGGTGCAAAGGTTGAGTGGTGGTGCGGTAAAGCGCGCGCCTTTTTCTGCGCAAACAGTCTCTAATGCGGACCGAATGGCGGTATTGGCGGCCACACCACCTGCGACGGCAATAACCGGCTCTGTAGGGTTTTCCTCAAGATACCTGTCAATCGCACGGCGGGTTTTCTCGGCCAGAGTATCGACGATGGCTTGCTGAAATCCGGCACACAGATCAGCGCGGTCCTGACGGGTCAGGCCGCCCTTTTCGGCAACAATCTGATCCCGCATCCGCATCAACGCGGTTTTCAGCCCCGAAAAGGAGAGATCACATCCCGGCCGATCCAGCAGAGGTCGGGGAAACCGGAAACGCTTGGGATCGCCAGAACCTGCTTCGGCCTCCACAGAGGGACCGCCGGGTTGCGACAGGCCCAGCAGGCGGGCGGTTTTGTCGAACGCCTCGCCGGGGGCATCGTCGATTGTGCCGCCAAGGCGGGTAAATTGCTCGGGCCCGTGCGCGATAAGGTACTGGCAATGCCCGCCTGAAACCAGCAGCATCAGGTAGGGAAAGGCGATGCCATCCGTTAATCGGGGCGTCAGCGCATGACCCGCCAGATGGTTTACGCCGATCAGGGGAAGCCCGGTCGCGGCACTCAGCCCTTTGGCGCACATGACGCCGGACATGACCCCGCCGATCAGGCCGGGACCCGCAGTGACGGCGATCGCATCCATATCGGCCAGTGTCAGTCCTGCAGCCTCTAACGCCTGCACCACGCAAATATCCAGTTTTTCGGCATGGGCCCGCGCTGCGATTTCGGGCACGACCCCGCCGAATGCGCTGTGCAGCTCGGTTTGACCGTGAACAATAGACGACAGAACCTCGGCACTCGCACCATCGGATTGGCGCACAACAGCCGCGGCCGTGTCATCACAGCTGCTTTCCAATCCAAGAACGGTAAGTGTTTGCACCATAGGCCTGATCCGTTGCATCATGACACTCAAGCGGGGTATCACCCTGCGCGGACGCAAACAATCCCAAGGCCGAAGGCCCCGCCATTGTATTTGTTGATGACCCGCCCTCGCGCCGCCTCTGAAAGGTTTGTGGCACAGCTGTCGGACCGCGTCAGGTCGCGGGTGGATGTCATCTATTCTCCGATCCTGGAAATCCGACCCCTGAGGGTTGCGGTCGAAACGGACGGAATTCGCGGATTGATCTTTACTTCGGCCAACTCGGTCAATGCCGCCGCGTCGTTGGGCGTTAAACCCGATCTGCCCGCCTATTGTGTTGGTCCGGCGACCACTGGAACAGCCAAAGGGGCTGGATGGGATGCATTGGTGGTGGGTAATACCGCCGAAGAGCTGGTGGCCTACCTGTTGAAGCACCGGCCTGAAAGCCCGTTGCTGCATCTCAGGGGTGAACATACGCGGGGAAATGTTGCCGGGCGTCTGACCGAATCGGGGCTGACGGTTCACGAACAGATTGTTTATCAACAGCGTTTGTTACCGCTGACATCCGAAGCGGCTGCGGCCACATCCGGTGACAGACCTGTTCTCGCACCGCTGTTTTCGCCCCGAACGGCGCGACAATTTGCCGAAATTTGGACCGGAACCGCGCCCTTGTGGCTGGTTGCCATTAGCGAAGCCACGGCCGAGCCCCTTTATTCCTTGGACTATGAGCGCCTGAAGATCGCCAAAGAGCCGACACCCAAGAAAATGCGGAAAGCCGTGAAAAAGCTTGTCAAACACGCGATGCGGGTTGAGCGTGGAGAGACCACTGATTAACTTAGAGCGGTCTGTTATTCATATGAAATTGGATTCGATAAGGGGAACGTCGCGGTGGCTCGTAAGAAAAAAACCGATCAAAAGCCGGTGGAAGACCCCAAGTCGGACGAAACAGTTGAATTCACCTCGCAGCGTGATGAGACAGTCGTTGACGCGGATGAGCCGCTAGAAAAGGCCCTTTCCGAAGCCGAAGCCGAAGCCGAAGCCGAAGCCGAAGCCGAAGCCGAAGCCGAAGCCGAAGCCGAAGCCGAAGCCGAAGCCGAA